>JBIOWF010000219.1:0-11132 GCA_044868295.1 Microtetraspora sp.
TCCAGCAGCGGCTTCTCACCATGCTGGCCATCGACCCGATACGGACAATCGCGATGAATCGCCCACCATGACGGCCACCCCAACGCGCTGAGCTGATCTATCGCCATGTGCGAATCACCCGGCTAGCCGAGCCATCACGTCCGTTAGCCAGGCCTCCCGATGCCGGTGGGCCTCCTCGCGCTGGAACCGGCCGAGCCCGTCGCCATTGCGGGCAACCCGGCTTTGCCGTGCCCGATAGGCGGTCGATCCCTCCGCCGCGCAAGATGGCGGGTGCGGCCGTGCCCGATAGGCCGCGCCAGATATCGGGTTTGGCCATGCCCAATAGCCGGGATTTGCGGCTTACGTCGGGGTTTGGGGTCATTCCCGATATCGATTAATCGTTTGCCGATCGAGCTGCGACTGCCGCACGCTATTTGTGGATTCCCACCCGCGCCGGACGTTCCACAACGCAGTGGAAGGAGCGCTCCCATGTTCGCCGCCGTCAGCCTCGTCGTCCTCATGGTCGTCGCGGGCGTGCTGTTCGAACTATGCATGCACGACCGCCGACGGAAGTGACAGCGTCCCGTCACGCACGCGCGACGGGACGCCCGGTCAACGCCACGGGACACCCCCACCCAAACCATGCGGGCGTGCGGCACGCCATAGGGCTCCCGTCAAAGCGAGGCGACAGGAACGAACCCGGCCAGTGCCGCGTCGAACCCGTCGTCATGGTGGCGGTATGAGCGATAGGCGGGCCGCCGGGCGCTGCCGTACGCGGTGTCATCGAGGAGTGTCGCGACATGCTCCGGCGGCGGCAACGCTCCGCCGCCCAGGAAGCGGACACCGGCCAGTTGAGTACGCACTCCCTGCTCGCCGGAGACGAACCGGCCATGACGCCAGCCGCTCTCCTCGTCCCAAACCAGGGCTGTGCCGTCCATCAGCCTGATCGTCGCGTCACGAGGGTCGAAGGGGTCATCCCACCACTGGTCGACACGCTCTCCGAGCGCTGCGGCGACCTGACGGACATAAGGAACGGGAAGCCGCAGCCAGTCTTCGCTGTACGGCTCTGGAAGATCGGTCACGACAGGCCTCCCGAGCTGCCAGCGGACAGGGGCGAATAGACCTCGTTGTCCTAACAGTCTCTTTAACCACCTTTGCGGAAGTCAAACCATCTTGTCCCAGAGGCGTACAGCTTCCCGCCACCGTAGAAGCGAGCGCTTCCGCTTGGGAGTCACGGCCCGCTGGAACAACGCGGTCGAGGGGTAGTCGGTCAGGTACGGTAGTCGTAGCACTTCTTTAGAAACGTCTCCCGCGGCGGAAAATTTATTGTCGATATAGTACTCATGCAGCTCGAGATTATTAGCCCAAACGTCGATCCGCAGCCATTTCCGCCCACGTCTGGATGCACTCTCCGCCGCCCAGTCAAGAACCCTCGCGCCCAGACCCCGTCCTGCGTAATCTCTTATTACGATGAGCCTCTGGAGATACAGAGCAGGATCGCCCGTGTCCTCCCGCTCACTCCACAAGCCACCCAGGTCTTCACCGAAAACGGTCACCGTGCCCACCTGACGCTCTCCATCGACGAGCATCCAGGTCGCCTTGTTATTGATCGCCCAGGAAATACGGCGGGCCTGCTCCTGGGCAGACGGCCACGGCTGTTGCCACTGGTCGGTGTGCTTTTTCGACAACCACGCGGCGGCGCGGTCCCTCATCTCAAGAATGGCGTCGACATCAGCGAGCCTGGCCAGGCGAATACGAACGGACGCCGTGTCGACTCCGTAAATGCGACTACCGGTCGCTGTCATCATCGCGCGGCAGAACCCTACCGATCTCATAGGCGAGCTGGGTGCTGTCTCCCGCATAGACGTTTATCATCAGGCGGATAGGCCGCTCTTCCGAGTATGCAGTGCGGAACATCTCCAGCACCGGAGCCCCGGACCCGAGTCCAAGAAAACCGGCCTCTCGCTGGCTGGGCATGCGACAGACAATCTCATCGCGGTATCCGACCTGCACGTAACCATGCCGTGCCAACTCGGCAATGGTCCCATGTGGAATGTCCAGCGGCGACATCAAGAGAGTGTCCTGAGCCAGGTCCATCGGATAGAAGGAGTCCTGCAGCGACCACGGCTTGTCGTCGATCTGGCGCATCATTCTGCGCACGACCACCGGATCTCCCTCTTCGACCCTCAGCCGTTCGGCCACCTCGGGGGTCGCCGTCCTGACCTCCATGCGGAAGTTCAACTGCTGGGGCTTGCGACCATGCACCATCACGGCGGCGACGAACGCATCTCGATCGGTCTGCCCGGACGCCCCCTCTTCCGCGGAAGCCAGCACCGTGAACGTCGTGCGCTCACGGACAAATGTTCCACGCCCATGGCGGGGCTCGACCAGTCCCTCGTTCGCGAGAGCCGCCAGCGCCAGCCGCACCGTATTGCGCGAAACCTGATATTCCCGCTCAAGTTCCGGCTCCGACGGCAGCTGATCACCTGGCCCCAGATATCCGTGGGTGATCTTGGCACGCAGGTCGGCGGCGACCTTCCGGTAGAGCGCCTCAGGCATCCCGCGCCACCTCCCTCCCCGACGAGGGCTTACCTCCCGGATTGCTCTTTGTCACCCTTTATCCTGCCCAGTTTAGAAAGAGACCACTCATTGGTATGAGCTACATAGGACTCATACCAATGATTCGGATGACACCGAGAAGCACCCGATGCTACTCGCACCCATGGGGCCAGCGCTACCGCTCGGAGCCAAAAGCCGGACACGAATTTCCAGGGGCCTTGAAAGGAGGTTCGAATGATTGAGGCGGTCGTCGTGGTGGCGCTGGTCGTCGCCGGTGGGGTTACAGGGGTCTTCGTGGTGATGGTGATCGGGATCCACATCGAGGACAGCCGGAAATCGATCACAGATCGCCCTCCGGGCATGATCGCCGCGGGGACTCGACGGATCCTCCACCTCAATGTGGATCACGCCAGCTGCCAGTACGTCAGCAATCCTCAGTACGCCTGCCCCACCTGCCGACGCGCCTACACCCAGAGGCACTGAATCAAAAGCACCGAGAAGGGATCCATTAGATGAGCCGCCCGACTCTCACACCTCTGTTGACCGATGACAGCCCCGAACGGCGAGCGATCTACGCGCAGGTGTCATTCGCCACAGAGATCGACCTCCGACCTCTCCTAAAGTGATCGGCGAGGAGCCGCCATGTTGACCTTAGTCGTTCTCGTCTCCCTCATCCTCGCCTCGGGCGTGGGAGCGGTTTTCCTGCTGATCGTCATCGGCATCCGTGTCGAAGACGCTCGCGGATCACTCACCAACCGGGCGCCCAGCCCCCTCACATCGGGTACGCGGCGCATGCTCGGAGTGAGCGTCGACCAGACCCCTTGCGAGTTCCACCCGCCCCACGCCTGCTCGGCCTGCCTGCGCGCCCGTGCCGACGAACTGATCGTGTAGAGGCCCTGATCCGGTACGGCCCACTCGAACGCGCCGCTTGTAATCTCGTACAGCTCGGGCGAACGTGCCGTCCGTGATCTGGTACGGCTCGCGCGAACGTACTATCGGTTTCGATCACTCCACCGATAACCTCGGCCACATGTCTAACGGCGACCCGTCATTCCTCGACCAGCTGCTGCTCTGGCTGCACATAGCATTCGCGATCTTCGCCATCGGGCCGCTCACGGCGGTCACATCGGCGACCCCGCGGTACATCCGCGCCCGCGACCTCAGCGTCGTCAAGTACCTGAAGCGGGCCACCCGGATGTTCGGGCTGCTCACGCTGGGAGTGTTCCTCTTCGGGATCCTCCTCGCCGGCAGCGACATCGGCAAGCCGTACCTGTCGGTGTCGATGACCCTGTTCATCGTGGCCGCCGTGCTGCTGGTCATCATCGACCGCGACCAGAGCACCGCCATCCAGGCGCTGTCCAGCGACGACCCGGATGACGACGCCAAGGTGCAGACCGGGCGGATCGCCGCGCTGGGCGGCATCACCGCCCTGATCTGGCTGGTGATCCTGGTTCTGATGGTCTTCGTCGACCCGGGCGCCTAGACAGGATTCGTCCAGCGGCTCCTCGGCACACACCTGAGACCGTTCGGCTCCTCGGCGCACGCCCGACACCGGCGGTTGCTCGGCACGCGGCCTGAGATGCACGGCCCCTCGGCACGCGGCCTGAGATGCACGGCCCCTCGGCACACGCCTGAGACGGGCGGCTCCTAGCCGAGCGCCTGGGAGAGGTCGGCGAGCAGGTCCTCGATCGTCTCGATGCCGACGGACAGCCGGACCAGGTCTCCGGGCACCTCCAGGGCCGACCCCGCGACCGACGCGTGCGTCATCCGGCCCGGGTGCTCGATGAGCGACTCCACGCCGCCGAGCGACTCCCCGAGAGTGAACAGCCTCGCGCGGTTGCAGACCTCGACGGCCGCCTCCTCGCCCCCGGCGACACGGAACGACACCATCCCGCCGAAGCGCTTCATCTGCTTGGCGGCGACCTCGTGGCCGGGGTGCTCCGGCAGCCCCGGGTAGAGCACCTGATGGACCTTCGGATGGGTCAACAGCAGGTCGACGACGCGCTCGGCGTTGTCGCAGTGCCGGTCCATTCGCACGGCCAGCGTCTTGAGGCCGCGCAGGGTCAGCCACGCGTCGAACGGCCCGGCGACCGCGCCCATGGCGTTCTGGTGGTAGGCGAGCTCATCCCCCAATTCGGCGGACCGGGCGATCAGTGCGCCGCCGACCACGTCGGAGTGTCCTCCGGCGTACTTGGTCGTCGAGTGGACCACGACGTCGGCCCCGAGCGCCAGCGGCTGCTGCAGGTACGGCGAGGCGAACGTGTTGTCCACCACGAGCAGAGCCCCCGCGTCGTGGGCGACCGCGGCGAGCGCGGCGATGTCGGCGATGCCGAGCAGCGGGTTGGTGGGCGTCTCCACCCAGATGGCCTTGGTCGTCGGCCGTACGGCGGCGCGGACGGCCTCCACGTCCCCCAGCGGGACGGGATCGTAGGAGAGGCCCCACCGCTCCAGCACCTTCGCGAACAGCCGGTATGTGCCACCGTACGCGTCGTCGGGGATCACGACATGGTCGCCGGGCCTGCACACGGTGCGAAGCAACGTGTCCTCGGCGGCCAGGCCCGACGCGAACGCCAGGCCCCGGGCGCCGCCCTCGACAGCCGCGAGGCACTCCTCCAGCGCGGTCCTGGTCGGGTTGGCCGAGCGGCTGTACTCGTACCCGGCGCGCAGGCCGCCGACGCCGTCCTGCTTGTAGGTGGACACGGCGTAGATCGGCGGCACCACCGCGCCTGTATGCGGGTCCGCCTCCTGGCCTGCGTGAATGGCCAGGGTTTCGAAGCCTTCATTCATGGGTCGAGCGTAGCCGCTACGCGGCCCGGCACTCCTGAGTGTTCCTTGGGGTGTTTTGCGTCTCGCGCGGCGGGAGCCGTACGAGATCGGTGTCTTCGTGAGCATGGTCGTTCTCCATGCGGGACAGCAGCAGGGGGTCGGCGCAGGCGCACAGCACGACCACGACGACCCCCAGGGCGACCAGCACGAATGCGATTACCGTCATTTGACTTCCCTCCTCCTTCAATGCAACAAGGCGGAGGGACCTCGCGTTTGGCACGTAGTGACGATTCGTGAATCACCCGGAAGGCCGAGGATCGGCGGGGATGTCAGCCCTGGGTCGTACAGTCGTTCACTTCGCGGCGCTCGCCCCGCCCGCGAGGAAGGCGAGGAGGTCCTGCCGCGTGAGGAGGCCGATGGGCTTGCCGTCATCCAGGACCACGGCCGCGTCGGCCTTTTCGAGCGCCTCGACCGCGATGGCCACCGGCTCCCCAGCGCCGATCATGGGGAGCGGCGCCGACATGTGGTCACCGAGCGGGTCCTCGGCGCCGACCCGGCCACGGTAGAGCCCGTCGAGCAGGTCGCGCTCGATGATCGAGCCCACGACCTCGGCGGCCATGACCGGCGGCTCCTCCTTCATCACCGGCAGCTGCGACACGCTGTACTCGCGCATGATGGCGATCGCGGTGCCGACGGACTCGTGGGGGTGCACGTGCACGAATTCGGGGAGCCCCGTGACCTTACGGCCCAGCACGTCACCGACGAGACCCTCGTCGCTGGACGACGTGAGGAACCCGTAGTCGGCCATCCAGTCGTCATTGAAGATCTTCGACAGGTAGCCCCGGCCGCCGTCCGGCAGCAGGACGACCACCACGTCGTCCGGTCCGGCGCTCCGCGCCACCTGGAGGGCCGCGACCACGGCCATGCCACAGGATCCGCCGACGAGCAGCGCCTCCTCACGGGCCAGGCGCCGGGTCATGCCGAAGGAGTCCTTGTCGGAGACCGCGATGATCTGGTCACAGATCGTCGTGTCGTACGTCTCCGGCCAGATGTCCTCTCCGACCCCCTCGACGAGGTAGGGACGGCCGGTGCCACCCGAGTAGACCGAACCCTCGGGATCGGCACCGATGATCTTCACTCGGCCGCCGGAGATCTCCTTGAGGTATTTGCCGGTGCCGCTGATCGTGCCGCCGGTCCCGATGCCCGCGACGAAATGGGTCACCCTGCCCTCGGTCTGCTCCCAGATCTCCGGACCCGTCGAGTGGTAGTGGCTCGCGGGGTTCTCCGGGTTGGAGTACTGATCGGGCTTCCAGGCGTTCGGCGTCTCACCGGCGAGCCGGTCGGAGACCGAGTAGTACGAATCAGGATGGTCCGGCGAGACGGCCGTCGGGCAGACCACGACCTCGGCGCCGTACGCCCTGAGCACGGCGATCTTGTCCTGGGCGACCTTGTCCGGGCACACGAACAGGCACCGGTAGCCTCTCTCCTGGGCCACGATGGCCAGCCCGACCCCGGTGTTGCCCGACGTCGGCTCGACGATCGTGCCGCCCGGCCTGAGCGCGCCGCTCCGCTCGGCTGCCTCGATCATCCGCAGCGCGATCCGGTCCTTCACCGAGCCGCCCGGGTTGAAATATTCCACCTTGGCCAGCACCTGCGCCGACGCCCCGGCGGCCACCTTGCGCAGTCGAACCAGCGGGGTGTTGCCCATCAGTTCGACCAGCGAATCATGAACGCGCACCGCGAAGACCACCTTGATTTACCGAAGCTTTGTCAGCCTGCCTGCAGCCGGGGTCCCGAGGGGGTGGCCGGGATTCGGCTAGTTTCTTATCTCAAACCGTACCGTCACGTAGGGGAGAGCAGGTGATCTGGACTCCCGGCGCGGCGCGCACGGCGCGCCGGATCGCCACCGCGGCGGCGGTGGGCGGCGGCGGGCTCACCGTCCTGGGCGCGGCCACGTACGCGCTGCTGCTGGCCGAAGCCACGGTCGCACGCAGGATCGTGGGTCAACCGCACGGCCTCGACGGCCCTCCGGCCGACGGCGTCTACGGCGACTTCGACGGCGAGCCGATCAGCATGGTCATGCTCGGCGACTCGACGGCCGTGGGCCTCGGCATGACCGATCCGGCCGACACCCCCGGCGTCAGCATCGCATTGAGCCTGGCCACTGTGGCCGAGCGCCCGGTACGGCTCAGCGTCGTCGGCCAGTCCGGCGCCGCCTCCGCGGAGCTCGGCGAGCAGGTGGACCGCGCGCTCCTGGCCCGGCCCGGCATCGCCGTCATCTTCGTCGGCGCCAACGACGTGACGACGGCGACCGTTCCCGCCCACGCCGTACGCCACCTGCAGAAGGCCGTGCGGCGACTGCGCGAGGAAGGCGTGGAGGTCGTCGTCGGGACCTGCCCCGACCTGGGCACGGTCCGCCCCCTCCCGCAGCCGCTGCGCTGGGTCAGCCGCCGCTGGAGCCGGCAACTCGCCGCCGCCCAGACGGTGGCCGTGATCGAGGCCGGCGGCCGGACGGTGGCCTTCGCCGACCTGCTCGGACCCGAGTTCGACTCCAACCCGAACGAGATGTTCGGGCCTGATCGTTTTCATCCATCTGCCCGAGGCTACCTACAGGCCGCGTACACAGTGCTACCGTCTGTATGCGCCGCGTTGGGTTTGTGGCCCGAGCCCAGACCCCTGCGCGGTGCAGGATCGCAACTGGCGGCAATGGCCGTGGAGGAACCCGGCACCGAGGTCATCGCGACCCAGGTCGCCGGCCGGGCATTCGGCCCCCAGGGACGCTGGGCGGCACTTGTCCGCCGGCGATCAGGGCCGATGCCCGACAGTACCTAGTGCCGGTCACCTTGCGCGGCCAGTCCATCACCCCCCGTAGGAGTGAAATGACCAGGCCTCACGCGAAACGCGTTCGCGCGCTCGCCTCCGTCGTCCTGCTGACCAGCGGGGCCCTGGCCGGCTGCTCCGGCAGTGACGCCGCCACGGCAAAGTTCTCGACCTGGCAGAACAGCCAGGTCAACGTCGTGAGCCGGGCCACCACAGGCGGCGGCGTGGTCGCGACCACCTCGATGAAACCCGGCGGCGCGCTGGAGACGGTCAGCCTCGACCTGGCGACCGGCAAGAAGCTCTGGGCCTACCCGTCGACGATGGCCGGCCGACTGCCCGGCATGGGCGTCCAGGCGCCGGCGACCGTCGAGACCGGCAAGAACCAGGCCGTCGTGGTCTCGGTCGACCCCAGCAAGCAGAGCAAGTGGAACGCGACGCTCGTCGCCCGGGACGCCCGCACCGGGCAGCAGAAATGGACCCGGCCCATCCACTCGACCTTCGGTCCCCAGCGTTGCGGGCCGTACATCTGCTTCCCGGAGCACACCGCGCTCGCCACGGCCCGCGTCGTCGTGCTGGAGCCGCAGACGGGCAGGACCCTCTGGCGGATCAGCGGCATCGCCGAGGTCGAGTGGTCCGACCCGACTCGCGTGATCCTGCTGCGGCTCGCAGCTCATCCGGTCCTTGAGGCGCACGACCTGAAGACCGGCAAGACGCTGTGGCAGATTCCCATCGAACAAGCCCTCGGCTCGGGCGTCGACCTGTCCGGCGGATGGGCCTTCGGCGCCACCGGAGACCATCTGGTGGGCTACGTCGCGCCCTACACCAACCCGCGGACCAAGAAGACGTCGACGTTCGGCCTCTTCTCCGTCCGGCTCGCCGACGGCGTCGTCGACTGGATGCGGCCCTCGGTGGTCCGCGTCTACCCGAGTGGCAACCCGGCGTTCGCGCCCATCGTCCGGCCGGTGGACCAGCAGGGGCAGTACGGCGGATTCGCCCGCCTGGACGGCCAGAGCGGCCGGGTCGTCGGCCAGATCACCGCGACTCAGGTGCCCGGCTCGGGCTGGTGGCTCGCGTTCCCGCAGAAGATGGACAAGCTCGGCTTTCTCAAGCACAACGCCCCGGGATCCGCCTTCGACCTGGCGACCGGTCAGACCGCCTCGGTCAAGGGCGTCAACGGCTGGTCGTTCTGCGTGACCGATCCACAGCCGCTGCGGCTGGCCGGAGCCTCACCGGGCTTCTACTCGGTCGCCGCGCTGTGCGAGTTCGACCTGGCCACGGGCAAGCGGATCACCTCCGACGGCGCACCGCCCGCGTGGTTCACCGGCAGCCAGAGCGGCTGGCGCCTGTGGCGCGACGAGCAGGGCACCCTCCACGCGATCAACGACAGCACCGGAACCGCCCCCGGCATGTACGGCTGAATTGATGGCGCTCGCTCCGCTCGCGCGGCTGCGGGCGCCCCTGAGTCGGCTCCTGCCCTCGTCGCGTGCTCACTCGTACCTCGCTCCGCGCGCTCCTCAGTTAGTTCACCGCCGCGCCCTCCGCGTTGATGGCGTAGTAGAAAGTTCTGTTTTTCTGGGGGCCGGGGCGTGGCGGGAGCCGTACCGCGGGGTAACCTCCGCAGGAGGAGCCGCTCGAATCTGGGTGGGGTGGCGGGAGAAGCAGGCAGGAGAGCCCTATGCCCGAGGCAGTCATCGTGGCGACCGCACGTTCGCCGATCGGTCGCGCCTTCAAGGGGTCGCTCAAGGACATCCGTCCGGACGACCTGACCGCTCAGATGATCACTGCGGCGCTCGCCAAGGTCCCCCAGCTCGACCCGCACCAGGTCGACGACCTGATGCTCGGCTGCGGCCTGCCCGGCGGCGAGCAGGGCTTCAACATGGCCCGCGTCGTGTCGGTGCTGCTGGGCCTGGACGGCGTGCCCGGCACAACCGTCACCCGATACTGCTCGTCGTCGCTGCAGACCACGCGCATGGCCTTCCACGCCATCAAGGCGGGCGAGGGCGACGTGTTCATCTCCGCCGGCGTCGAGGCCGTCTCTCGGTTCGTCAAGGGCAACTCGGACTCGCTGCCCGACACGACCAATCCGATCTTCCTCGACGCCAAGGGCCGCACCGACAGGGCGGCCGAGGGCGGTGCCCCGGTGTGGCACGACCCGCGCGAGGACGGCACGGTGCCGGACATCTACATCGCGATGGGGCAGACAGCGGAAAACCTGGCCGCGCTGAAGGGCGTCACCCGTGAGGAGCAGGACGAGTTCGGCGTCCGCTCGCAGAACCTGGCGGAGAAGGCCCTCGCGAACGGCTTCTGGGAGACGGACGTCACCCCGGTGACCCTTCCGGACGGCACCGTCGTGAGCAAGGACGACGGGCCCCGCGCGGGGACGACGTACGAGGCGGTTTCCCAGCTCAAGCCGGTCTTCCGTCCTGACGGCACGATCACGGCGGGCAACTGCTGCCCGCTGAACGACGGCGCGGCGGCCGTGATCGTCATGAGTGACACGAAGGCGGCCGCGCTGGGGATCACTCCGCTGGCCAGGATCGTCTCGACCGGCGTGACCGGGCTGTCCCCCGAGATCATGGGGCTCGGCCCCGTCGAGGCGTCCAAGCAGGCGCTCGACCGCGCCGGGATGTCCATCGGCGACGTGGACCTCGTCGAGATCAACGAGGCTTTCGCCGCCCAGGTCATCCCGTCGTACCAGGAGCTCGGCATCGACCTCGACCGGCTCAACGTCAACGGCGGCGCGATCGCGGTCGGGCACCCGTTCGGCATGACCGGCGCCCGGATCACGTCGACCCTGATCAACAGCCTCAGGTTCCACGACAAGTCGATCGGCCTGGAGACCATGTGCGTCGGCGGCGGCCAGGGCATGGCGATGGTGCTGGAGCGGCTGGTCTAGGGAGTGTCCGCGCGTCGTGTAGTGGGACGTGACGCCCGTCGGGACGCCAGATGAGCATGACCGGGCGATGGTCGTTCCGGATGAAATCGCGCGCTTTGTCGAGATCCTGAGG
>JBIOWF010000220.1:0-3735 GCA_044868295.1 Microtetraspora sp.
GTCCCCATCTATGTCGTGATCGACTGGGTGGAGAGGATGGTCGACGGGAAGAAGAAGATCTACCCCGTCGTCCACCTCAAGCAGCGCAACATCTCCACCGGCCAGTTCCTCGCTGCCGCCGGAGCCCGGAACCGTGCGCTGATGTCCTCCCGCCAGGTCGCTGCGCTCGAGGCGGCCCCGGCCGCCGCGCCGGGATACCTCGACCGGGTCGCGCGAGCGGTCTCCCGCGAGGAGATCCTGGCCATCCGCGAGGAGGTCAAGGCCAGCCCGAATCCCGGCGTGACCGCCGCGCAGTTCGACGCAGCCGCCAAGGACCGGCTCGAGCAGCTCAAGACCGTAACCGCGTTGCGTCAGCAGATCACCGGCCGGTGGATCGGCACCGATGCAGACCTGCACGTCGCGTTCGCCGAGTTCGTCAGCGACGCTGCCGCTCTGGACACCGCGACGCCGGAACAGTTGGAGGCGTTCCTCGAGACGCTGCCCGATGTCCAGGACGCCGACGTCGTCGACGAGCAGCCGGTCGACGACAACACGCCAGTGAACCGCGACCAGCAGAAGGCGATGTTCGCGCTGTTCGGTCAGCTCGGCATCACCGACCGGGATGAGCGCCTGCGGGACTGTTCGACCATCCTCGGCAAACACGTCGCGACCAGCAACGACCTCACCGCCCACGACGCCGCCACCGTCCTCGACCTCCTCAACGAGGTCGACGGCGACCTGGCCCGGTACCAGGAACTGCTCGGCGCTTCCTAAGCCACCGTCTGGTGCCCGTACTCCGCAGCGGCGGGCACCAGACGGCACCATCACCCCTCATTTCAAGGAGAACCAGCCATGTCCCAATCCCCGCCCACGGTTGTCGCAGCCCCTCCCGTCGTCGTCATCCAGGCGAACGTCTACTCCTATATGCGGCACAGCGCCGCAGGTGACAGCCACACGAGAGTCGCTCAGCGTGCGGCCGAGGAGATCCGCGCGAATATCCAGGAGATCGCCGGACTGGAGGAAGAGAATCACGCGGACCTGCAGAAGGTCGCCGGAAGGCAAGACCGGATCATGGAGCTCCAGGCTCGCAACACGGAGCTGGAAACCCACCGCAGCGAGCGCGTCCAGGCCGCCAGCGACGAGCGTGCCGTCGCTGCCGGGTACGCGCTGGTCGCCACGACCTTTGGAGGGCAGCTCCCTCCTCTGCCCGAGAACGGGGAGTGGCCCGCGGGGTGGGATGCCGTCCCGGAACTGCCGAGAAGACCACTGGGAAACGCCAGCGGATCCGGCGCTGCAGAGAAGGCCGACGCATGATCGCCGTGATTGTCGGGCGTCTCCGGCAGGCCGTTACCCGCCGAGAGCCCGGAACGATCCCGGCCTCCCAGCCCAAGACCAAGACGGCTCACCAGCCGAAACATCGGAAGGGAAAGCAGTGAACAAGAACGGGTTCATCCGCGCCTACGCCAAACGGCGAGGCTGCACCATCACGGAAGCGCGCGTCGACGTCGACGCGTTCCTCGCCGAGATCAGCGAACAGCTCGCCGCAGGCGGCAAGGTCAAGCTCACCGGCTTCGGCAGCTTCGCGCCCAACCTGCGAGCGGCCACCGTCAAGAAGCCGTTCGGCGGGCGCGAGGTGTACCTCCCCGCGCGTTGGGGTGTGAAGTTCCTCCCCGGCGCCGACCTGCGCGAGGCCGTCAACACTCGGCCCGTCGACAACGGCGGGCAGGTGGCGGCATGAACCACCGCTTCGGCGCCGCGATCCTCTTCGAGGTCACCGTCGCCTGGAACCAGGAGCTCGACTCGTTCACCGCGAGCGGGCAGACCAAGGCCGGGGAGCTGCACTGGGAGATCGGCGGCGAACGCCACTACCCGACGTTCCCCGACTTCACCGCTGCGCTCCGCGCCAAGGGCGTGACGCTCGCGGCCACCGAAGCCAACCGGCTGATCACGGACCAGGAATCCGCCCAGGCCGCAGCCGCTCGGAAGAAGAAGGCCGCCTAACCACCGGCGGCCCCTGCGCTCATCCCCCACCAACCGAGGAAACACCATGAGCAAGATCAAGCAGATGTGGTTCTGGTCCAAGGGAGGACCCGAACACGGAACACGGCTGCGGCTCATCCACCACCCCCGCGGAGAAGCTCACCTGATCGTCTTCGACAAGGTCAACCCCGCCCGGCCGGTCGCGGAGTTTCTCCTCGACCCCGAGGAGTTCGCCCGCGCATGGCGCGAAGTCATGGGGAGCGACCTGTGACGAAGCGTCACCTCGCCGCCATCGCAGCGGCCGGCCTGCTGGCCGCCTGCTGATGGACGAGACAAGCCCCTGGCACGGGCTCTGGTGCACGGCCTGCTTCGTCAGCGGCGTGGTCATAGTCGGGAGCATCGTGTGGGCGATCATCCTCCTTGCGCCGCTTTGGATCGGCGGCGGCGCATGACCCGCCGAGACCCGGAAGAGATAGGCGCCGACGAGGCCGACGATCGGCTCCTGCAGGAGATCCTCGCCAACCGCGACGACGAAGCTGCGGACTGGGCCCAATGAGCACCGCATGGCTCGCGCTCCTGATCGGCGCCAGCCAGATGATCGCGCTGCTTGTGGCCGGGTTCGTGGCCGCCGCCGTGATCGACAAGGCGGGCTGGTTCACCGACGAAATCCATGTACACATCACCGGCTACCCCGACCAATGAAGGAGCCGACCCCATGATCCAACCCCTACTCCTTGTCCTGCTCCTCCCCATCGCCACGGGCTTGATCATCTGGAGCCTGTTCCCGCTGGCGCTGGACCTCATCGCCGCCCTCCGCTACAAGCTCGCCTGGCTCCGATACGCGCGGGAGCTACGCCGAGCCGAGGCCGCCCTCGTCGACCAAGTCGTCCGGGAGAACGAACAGCCGTGAAGAAGAAGCGTCGGATCATCACCTGCGTCTGCGGCTGCGACCAATCCGGAGAGAACGCCGGACGCGAGATGATCGGCCCCTGCTACCAGAGGTGGTACACGCAAGCCGTAGCAGCAGGGGAACCCATCCCGGCAAGGACCGGCCCGACCGACACCACCCACATGGCCGCCGCGCGAAGCGCCCAGCGGGCCGAACGGGTCCGCAGGTACACCGAGCTGGCCCGAACCAACACCAACCCCAAGGCTCTGGCCTCCAGGCTCGGCGTGTCCATACGGACGATCAACACCTACGCCGCCGAAATCGGGCCCGTCCGCGAAGTCCCAGACATGGCCGAGATGGTGGCCCGCCGGAAAGCTCATGGGATCGCCCAGAAGGACATGGCCACGGCCCTCGGCCTGAGCCCGGCAGCGGTGAACACCCAGGAGAAGCCCGGTAAGCGCGCCCGCTTATCCACGCTGTACGCCTACCAGGACGCCCTCAACGCCCTGATCGCCGAACAGGAGCTCACCAGCCAGGCGGGGTGACCACCCACACCCCGCCCGGCTTCACACATCCCCCCGAAAGGTCCGCTATGGAACCCGCCATCAGACTCACCGCGCAGGCCCAGACATGATGCCCGCCTCCCCCAACTCGCTGTGGACCGAACGGTGGACCCCAGCCAAACCGAACGGGCTGACGTTCACCGACCTGCTGTGCGGCGCCGGTGGCTCGTCCATCGGCATGACCGCCGCCGGGTTCACCCTGAAACTCGGCGTCAACCACTGGCAGCTCGCGATCGACACGCACGGCCGCAACTTCGTCGAGGCCGACCACGAATGCAAGGACATCAACGCCGTCTCCAAGAGGGCCCTCCCGTGGACGGACGT
>JBIOWF010000221.1:0-2182 GCA_044868295.1 Microtetraspora sp.
GGACGTCCGGTATCCGAAAGCTTCCTTCGACATCGACGGCAACGATCACCGCCAGGTCGGGGAAGCCCGCCTCGAGCAGCTCTCGCTCGTAACCCTCCTTGGCCTTGAGCATCGCCGGGGCCGCGCCCGCGAAGGCCATCGACGACTCCCGCGACTGCGCCTTCAGTCGCTGCAGCCGGGCCTCGAGCGCCGCGGACCGCGGAAGCAAGGTCACCGTGGCGCCGGTCATCGGGCGCGCTTGTCCCCGGGGTGTCCGCGACTCCGTGTAGATCTTGCCGGTGACGACGCCGACCGCACCCGCCCGCCGGGCATCGCGGTATGGTTCCAGGCTGACGTCCAAGGCGTGAGCCGTCGAGGCCACCAGGAGAAGCGCGACCAGTCCGGCGCGCATCAGATGCGGACCATGGCGGGGGGGCGGGTCCGCCACCGGTCGTGGGCCCAGAGCCACTGCTCGGGCGCCCTGCGGATCGCGGCCTCGATGACTCGCGTGCATCGCGCGGTCAGTTCGACGATCGCTGCATCGGCATCATTCGACGCGGCCGGCAGCAGAGGGGACTCGGCGCGGACGTGGTGCCTGGCTACGCCCGTCCGCCGGATGAAGATCGGCACGATGGGAGTCCGGGTGCGCAACGCCAGCAGAGCCAGGCTCCGGGAGGTCGACGCCGCCTGGCCGAAGAACGGCACGAACACCCCTTCACGACGGGCGGCATTCTGATCCAGAAGGACGGCGACGAGCCGTCCGCGGCGTAGGGCCTCCAGGACCCCGCGAAGGGCGCCGCGCTTGTCGATCAGCTCCACCCCGGTCTTGCGGCGCATGGCGACTGCCTGATCATCGAGCACCGCCGAGTCGAGGGGTCGGACGACGATCGCGACCGGGAGCCCGACCAGCCGGTTCACGGCGGCAAGATACTCCCAGTTACCAAGGTGCGCCGTGAGGACGAGCGCACGACCATATTCGCGCATCACACCATGCAGGTGCTCGATCCCGTCGAGCGCCAGCTCCTCCAGGGTCGCCTCCAGTGGCCGCTGCAGGAGCCGAGCCAGCTCGACCGCGGTCATTCCGAGGTGCCGCCAGGCGTCCCGGGCGAGCCGCTGGCGGGCGTCGGCCCCCAGCTCGGGGAATGCGATCGCCAGGTTGGCCAGGGTCACGCGTTGACGCCGGGGCAGGAGGAGCCGGGCGAGGTCACCGAGTCGCCGGCCGATCCCGAGCGCCAGGGGGGCCGGGAGTCGGGCCACGCCGGCGGCCAATCCGCGGACCGTCGCTACACCGAGCGCCGTCGCCGCTCCCGGATCAGCTCGACGAAGATCGGCACGAGGGAGAGCAGGATCACGATCGCCACGACGATGTGGATGTGGTCGCCGATGTTGGGCACCGCCTGACCGAGCAGGTACCCGGCCCACGTCATGCTCGTCACCCATCCCGCCCCGCCGGCCACATTGTAGAGAATGAACCGCCGGTACTCCATCTGCCCCACGCCGGCCACGACGGGCGCGAAGGTGCGCACGATGGGCACGAACCGCGCGATGACGATCGTCTTGGCGCCATGGCGCTCGTAGAACGCGCGCGTTCGATCCACGTGACGGGGGTTGAACAGTAGGGACTGGGGCCGGGTGAAGAGCCGGGGGCCGGCCCGCCAGCCGATCGCGTATCCCACGCTGTCCCCCACGACCGCGGCCACGATGAGGAGGGCGTTGACCCACCAGATGTTCAGGTGTCCGGCCGCGGCGACCAGACCGGCCGTGATGAGGAGCGAATCACCGGGCAGAAAGAACCCGATCAGCAGTCCGGTCTCGGTGAAGACGATCGCGGTGAGCACGACGTAGCCGCCCCAGCGGACGACGTCGTCGAGAGAGTATCGGCCGGTCGCGAGCCCGAGACCCAGGTCGACGAGCGACTCCACCTACCTTCCGCCCGCGACGGCCCCCGCCCGTGCCCGCCCGTTCGCGGCCACCGGCTCGCCGCTGCGGATCCGCATCCCGTAGAAGGACCGCCAGACGAACACCATCGAGAGGACGAAGAACACGAGGCTGAGGAGCCGGCTGAGTCCGGGGCCACTGGCCGCGCTCAGGCTGACGGCCAGCTCGACGGCCAGCAGCCCGAACAGCGTCGTGAACTTGATCACCGGGTTCATGGCGACCGACGAGGTGTCCTTGAACGGGTCGCCGACCGTGTCGCCGACGA
>JBIOWF010000222.1:0-9810 GCA_044868295.1 Microtetraspora sp.
GGATCTGGCGGGCGACCTGGGCCACCAGGCGGTCCAGGTCGGCCGCGCCCGTGATCGCCGTGATGACCGAGATCGTGCCGCCGCCCCGCACGCTCGGCACGCCGATGACGTCGAGGATCGGGTCGAGCAGCGGTGTCACGCTTTCTGTGGCCCGCCACGCGAGATGCGCCTCCCGGGCCAGCCGCTCGGTGTCCGCCAGCAGGGACTCGGCCTCAGGAACGACGTGCTGCTGCTTCGCGGACACGGCGAGGATCGTGGTTCCACAGGCCATGATCTCTGCGACCACCCTGGGGTCCGCGTCGGGACCCGCGACGACGAGGGCCGCGCGGCGGTAGGCCGTCAGTAGATCGTCATAGGAGGTCTTGTCATCGCCCTGCCCGGCCAGGGACGCCCAGACCGGCTCGCGTTCCGCGGTCGCGAGCGCCTCCGGCCCAGACGCGGACGACCCAGACGCGGACGACCCAGATACGGACGGCCCAGACGCGGACGCGTCGGAGTCGTGAGCTGTGGCCGAGGCGCTCCCGGTCTGGGTGGCCGCGGCAGGGTCCCGGGGCGGAAGGTCGACCGTGCCGAGGGTGACGACCTCTCCGGTGCGCCCGCCGAGCGCGGGGACCGGATTGTGGACGCGCGGCTGGACCATGTGGGGCAGAACGCCGACACGGTCGTGCCGCAGGGCCGACTTCCATTCGCGCGCGCGAGCCTCCGAGGTCGCCAGGACGTACTCGAAATGCTCGGCCGCCGGCACGAATCGTGAGATCGGGCCGCCGGAGTGCCAGAAAACGGTCTTCACGCCTCGCTTGCGGCACGCCTCGACAAGATCCCGCAGCGCCCGTGTCTCACCGGCGAGCGCCTCCAGCCACCGCCCGCCGTTCCCCTGCCGGGGGCCTGGCCGTACGGACTCGACGAAGAGCACATGCGGCTGGTGCTGGTCCAGCATGGCCGCCCAGTTCTCCGGGCCGAAGTTCGTCACCTGCCGCCACTCATAGCGCAGGAGCGCCTCGGTCTGCCGGTCGACGATCGCGGCCACCGTCAGGTACGGCCTGGCCAGCGGGCCCTTCGGCACCGTGAACCCCTCCGCCAGCGCGGCGGACACTTCGGGAGCCTTCGGATCCGGTACGGCCGGTGTCGCCTTGGCCTCCGGAACGCCGGGAAGCTCCGGCTTGAAGTCGGAACGCCGGGGTGCGGGACGCTTCTTCACCGGCTCCTTGAGCGTCTTGGCGACCGCGCCCGGGTTCTTGGTGTGCAGCGCGTCTCCGAGCTTGAGCCAGCGGCTCTCCTGCACGGACGCGAGCTTCCAGTTGGCGACCTCGGTCTGGTAGCGCTGCTCGGCGAGTCGCTTGGCCAGCTGCGCGTTCTGCCGTTCGGTCGTCTTCAGTCTCGCTTCGGCCTCGCGGAGCCTCGTCAGAGCCTCGGCCTCGGAATGAGCGGCCTCGTCGAGCCGCCGCTGGTAGTCGACGAGCAGCCGAGCCAGCTCCGCCGCCCCCGCCGCCTGCTCGACGGCCTGCGTCAGCGCCTGCTTGACGCTCTCCAACTCGCTCATGAGGTTCACTCCGCCAAAGTCCAAAGGGGGCGAGAGTCACAATATTCGCAGAACTCTCCGCATGGCCTCATGAACCTCGCGAAGAGAGCCCAAGTCAGCAGAGCCAAGCCGAAGCCCACCCGGCCCACCGCATCAAGGCTCCACCTGCCCCCGACCACAACCTGGCTCAACCCAGCGACCAATCCGCCACGCACCTAGCGGCCAATCGGCCAGACACCATGCGACCAATCGGCCACTTAGTGAGCGACCAACGTGCCACGCACCTAGCGACCAATCTGCCATTGACCTGGCGACCAGACGGCCTAGAACACTGATGTATGCCATGCTGAGCTGGTGATTAGCCCATCTCAGACTCCTCTGGGCCGCGTCGTTCCCCGGCGTGCGGAGCGATCTCTGGCGGACGCGCTCTCCGACACACGTGTCGTCCTCATCAATGGTGCTCGTCAATCCGGCAAGAGCACCCTGGTCAGACTGCTCGCCAAGGATCGGGCCGCGGAATGGCGCAACCTTGATTCGCCACCCGTGCTCCAGGCCGCCCTCGCGGATCCAGCTGGGTTCGTCGACTTTCCCGAGCTCATGGTGATCGACGAGATCCAGCGTGTCCCACAACTGTTGCTGGCCATCAAAGAACAAGTGGACACCGACCCTCGGCCTGGCCGCTATCTGCTGACCGGGTCGGCACGGGTGCTCGGCCTGCGAACACTGCCCGACGCGCTGCCCGGTCGGATGGAAACGATCGAGTTGTGGCCGTTTTCCCAAGGTGAGATCGACGGCACCCCCGACGGCTTCGTGGACGCGATCTTCACGGACGGCGAGAATCTACGCCACACGTCCGCACTCACCCGCTCTGAATACGCCGAGCGAATCGTCCGAGGAGGCTTCCCCGAAGCGGTCGCCCGCTCCAACCCCCGGCGGCGGGAACGCTTCCTCGACTCCTATGTGGCCGACCTCATCGCTCGTGATGTCAGTCAGCTGTCGGAGATCGAGCGGACAACCGAGATGCGCGCTCTGATCAAGTTGGTCGCCGCCCGCTCCGGCCAGCTCATGGTCCAAAGCGCGTTGGGCACGGCGACGGAGCTTCCGGCGAACACCGTGCGTCGATATCTCGGCCTGCTGGAGGAGGTCTTCCTGATCAAACGGATACCGGCCTGGTCCCGCAACCACAGCAGTCGCGCCATAAGCACGCCCAAGGTTTCCTTCGTCGATTCCGGCGTCGCGGCGAACCTGCTCGACGTCGATGCCAGAAGCCTTGTTCGTCCCGATGGACTCTTCGGACCGCTCTTGGAAGGCTTTGTTCTCATGGAGCTCGCACGTCAGCTGACCTGGTCCGAACAACGCGCAGAACTGTTCCACTACCGCACCAAGGACAAGGTCGAAGTCGACGCTGTGCTGGAAAATCGCCAGGGTCATGTAGTCGGCGTCGAGGTCAAGGCGTCATCGACCGTACGACCTGATGATTTCAAGGGCCTGCGGCATCTCGCCGAGCAGGCAGGAGGCGATTTCGTCGCCGGTGTCGTTCTCTACACCGGTACCCAGACTCTCCCGTTCGGCCCCCGCCTGCGCGCCATGCCCGTGAGTGCGCTGTGGGAGATCGCGGCACCCACACAGTCTTCAGCTTGACCCTCGGAGTGGTCCTGAATGGAGCTCGCGGCGCTCAGCGATTGGCCGTGGCTGGTTGGGCCAAAGGTCTTCTCGTATGTGGAGGTCTCGGAGAATCCGTAGACTGCGCCGGATGCGAGGAGGGCGATTCAGTGCGCAAAGGTGAGTGGCCGGGCTTTCAGGCCAGACCGTATGTCTGCGGGGCCATCGGGCCGTTCGACGCGTCCAAACTGGACCTCCTCGCCCGTTCGGGCCCTGCCGTACAGGCCGTGCACAGGGCGGCGGACGCGGTGCTGCTGAGCTCCGGCCCCCTTGATCCGTACGGCACGCCGGGAGCGCGGAGCGACGCCGCGCACAGCCGCTCAGCGGGGATGACCGCGCCAGAAACGGCTACAGCGCCAACGACGGCGGCGGCGATCGCGCCGGCACCGGCGACGGCGACGGCCACCGCGACGGCCAGGGCGACCGGATTCGACACGACGGCCGCCTTCGCCTGGGGCGGGCGACGGCCGGTGGGCGGCGCCGGAGGGGCGAACCCCGGTTGGCTGGCGGTCGCCGAGAACTATGAGGCGCCGGGGCTCGTCGACGAGCCGGAGACGGTGACCCTCCACACGGGCGCGTTCGGGCTGGTCGACGTCTACTACCTCGCCGACGGGGACGCGATCTACTTCGCCGGGCTGATCGAGCCGCTGCTCGCGCTGGCGCGCCGGCCGTACGAGGTCAACTGGGACGCCTGGGCGGCCATCCTCAAGCTCACCTATCCGCTGCTGGAGGACACTCCGTACGCCCAGGTGAAGCGGCTGCCGGGCGCGACGGCGCTGAGCTGGTCGCGGACGGACCGGAGGCTGCGTGTCGACCGGCGGGCGCCGCGCTGGGTGCGGGAGGAGCCGTTCGACCGGGGCGTGACCGGCGGCGACCTCGTGGCGTTGCTGCACGACGCGTTCAAGCCCTACGACAGGGTGCTGGTCCCGGTGAGCGGCGGGTACGACTCACGCCTGCTGGCCGGCATCGCCGTCGCCAGGAAGATGGACGTCGAATCGTGGACGACCAGCCCGGACGACGGGCTCGACAACGACATCGACTTCGCCCGCCACATCACCCGCGAACTCGGGCTGAAGCACCGGATCGTGCCGCAGGACCCGGAGAAATACCCCGATGAGGCGCTGTGGGCGGCCCGACGGCTGGAGTACTTGACCAGCCATCACGCCTGGTATTCGCCGTTCGCCCGAGAAGTCCACGAAGCCGGCCGGCCCGTCGTCGACGGCCTCGCGGGCGGACCGCTCATGAAGAACTTCCTCATCACCGCCGACGCCGTGGACGCCGGGACCGGCGCGACCCGGCGCGCCGCCCTGCTGGCCGCCCTGGCCACCGGCGAGCCTCACCTGCCCGTCCTCGGTGACGCGGCGACCGCCTGGATCGACGACCGGGTCGGTACGGCTTTCGCCCGTGCGACGTCGATGCTGCACGGGCACCGCTCGGAGCTCCCGCTGAGCGTGCTCCACACCCGCACGGCCCGGGGCATCGCCCGCTCCCCGGTCAACCTCGTAGGGCCCGAGAGCACGCCGATCTTCCCGTTCCTGCACCCCGAGTTCTTCGACGCCGCCCTGTCGGTGCCGGTGACGCGGAAGGAAGGCGGCAAGTTCTACCGGGAGGTCCTGAAAGCGGCCGACCCCAAGGTGGCGGCGCTGCCGTCCACCAACGGGGCGCTGCCGCACCGGCGGGTGCCGCTGCGGTCGAACGGCCCGGTGGCGCGGGAGTGGAACCACCGGACGCTGTCGCGGGCCGCCTCCGTCCCCGGGTTGATGTCGCCGCAGATGCTGGACGTGGTCGCCAAGGGACCGGACGCGCTGACGGCGTTCGGCTCGTGGAACTCCCGGTTCTGGCTGCGCAGCCTGGTGCTCTTCGGCGCCTGGCTGACCGATTACGAGGACGTCCTGGGCGATCTCACCCCGCCGTGGCTCACCGGCCACTAAGAAGCCGTGACTCACCGGCCGCCAGGGCGATGGTGAGGCAACTCTGCGTGATCATATGGCAACGTGTGAAAACCACTTGTCAGACATGAGTCACCGCTCGCCGGCCTGGTCGGGTGGTACATTCGTGTTATGTATGTGGCATGAGCTGACATACAGCTCCGGAGTGTGACAACCCCCACCCCCACCCCCACCTTCATCAAGCGAGATCAGATGAACGCTGCTACGCCCTGCCCGGAACCCGTTTCCGGGACTCCCAGCAATCTCGGGCCGACCGCTGAGATTGCTGCGCCCGGCAATCTCATGCCGGCTTCTGAGATCGCGCCGCCTAGCGATCTCATGCCGGCTTCTGAGATCGCCGAGGACTTCACCTCGCAGGATCCGCACTGGTACAAGCGGGCCGTCTTCTACGAGGTGCTGGTCCGCGGATTCAAGGACTCCAACGGCGACGGCACCGGCGACCTGCGCGGGCTGATCGAGAAGATGGACTACCTGAAGTGGCTGGGCATCGACTGCCTCTGGCTGCTTCCGCTCTACGACTCGCCCCTACGCGACGGCGGATACGACATCTCGGACTACCTGAAGATCCTTCCGGAGTTCGGCGACCTGGGCGACTTCATCGAGATGATCGAGGCGGCCCACGAGCGGGGGCTGCGGGTCATCACCGACCTGGTCATGAACCACACCAGCGACAAGCACCCGTGGTTCCAGGCCTCCCGCCACGACCCGGACGGCCCGTTCGGCGATTTCTACGTCTGGTCCGACGACCCGACGAAATACGCGGACGTGCCGATCATCTTCGTCGGCGCCGAGGAGTCGAACTGGACCTACGACCCGGTGCGCGGCCAGTACTACTGGCACCGGTTCTTCCACCACCAGCCGGACCTCAACTACGACAACCCGGCCGTCCAGGAAGCCATGATGGAGGTGCTGCGGTTCTGGCTCGACCTCGGCGTCGACGGCTTCCGGCTGGACGCCGTGCCGTACCTCTTCGAAAGGGACGGCACCTCCTGCTCGGGCCTGCCCGAGACGCATGACTACCTGCGGCGGGTCCGCGCCGAGGTGGACCGGCTCTACCCCGACCGGGTGCTGCTCGCCGAGGCGAACGGCTGGCCGGAGGACGTCGTCGAATACTTCGGCGATCCGACGACCGGCGGCGACGAGTGCCACATGGCCTTCCACTTCCCGCTCATGCCGCGCATCTTCATGGCCGTACGGCGGGGCGACCGGGAGCCCATCTCGGAGATCATGTCGCGCACCCCCAAGCTGCCCGACCATGCCCAGTGGGGCATCTTCCTGCGCAACCACGACGAGCTGACGCTTGAGACGGTCACCGAGGAAGAGCGCGACTACATGCACGCCGAGTACGCCAAGGACCCGCGGATGCGCGCCTACCTCGGCATCCGGCGGCGGCTGGCGCCCCTGCTGGAGAACGACAGGGACCAGATCGAGCTGTTCACCGCGCTGCTGCTGAGCATGCCGGGCTCACCGGTCATGTACTACGGCGACGAGATCGGCATGGGCGACAACATCTGGCTGGAGGACCGGGACGCGGTCCGTACCCCCATGCAGTGGAGCCCCGACCGCAACGCCGGGTTCTCCAACGCCGACCCCGGCCGCCTCTACCTTCCGGTGGTCATGGACCCGATCTACGGCTACCAGTCGGTCAACGTCGAGGCGCAGATGAAGAGCGAGTCGTCGCTGCTCCACTTCACCCGGCGGATGCTCCAGATCAGGCGGGAACACCCGATCTTCGGCACCGGCGAGTACAGCGAGCTGTGGTCACCGAACCCCAGCGTGCTGGCCTACCTCCGGGAGGAGGGTGACGACCGGGTGCTGTGCGTCAACAACCTGTCCAAGCACCCCCAGCCGGTCGAGCTCGACCTGCGCCGCTTCCAGGGCATGACACCGGTCGAGTGCCGCGGCGGGGTCCCCTTCCCGGTCGTCGGCGAGCTCCCCTACCTGCTCACCCTCCCCGGGCACGGCTTCTACTGGTTCTCCATCCGGCCCTGACCCGTGATCGGGGGCATCGCCCGCTGAGCCGTACCGGACTCAGCGGGCGGTGACTCACCGGGCAGCGACCCGGCGGCATTCAGCGGGCGGCGACCCACGAGGCAGCGACCCAGCACGGCACTCAGCGGGCGGTGACCCACCAGGCGACTCAGCGGGCGGTGATCGGCACCTGGGCGCGGGCCGCGCGGCGGGCGGGGATCAGGGCCACCAGGAGGGCCGCGCCGATCGAGATCAGGACGGCGGCCGCGAGCACGCCGGGCGTCGGGGCGCGGCCGATCCCGGCTCCGACGCCGCTGCCCCGGCCTTCCAGATCGATCAGCGCCGACGACAGCAACGCCCCCGCGAGAGCGCCGAGCAACACACCGACCACCGCCGCGAGACCGGTGCCGGTCACCAGGGTGGCCATGACCTGCCGCGGGGTAAGCCCCATGGCCTTCAGCACGGCCAGATCGAGCACGTGGTCACGCAGGCCCAGAGCGCTCGCGGTGAGCAGGTTCGCCAGGCCGATGAGGGCCAGCACCCCGACCAGCGCGACGATGATCAAACGGATCACCGACAGCCGGTCGGCGGGGTTGACCGACTGCGTGACCTCCAGCGACTGTGCCTGCAGGCGGGCCCGCACCTGCGCCGGGTCGGCCCCCGGACGGAGCACGAGGCTGTAGAACTGCGGCGGCACCGCGTCCTTGGCCGCGAGAGTGTCGATGCCGAACGAGAGCACCTCGCCGTCATGCTCGGGCTCCACCACCCGGCCGACGATCCGGACGATCAGCGGCGTGCCGCCGATCGTCATCCGGACCCGGTCGCCGATCCGGACGTCCAGCAGGTCGAGCAGGCCCTGCCCGGCCACGGCCTCACCGCGGTCGCGGAACATCCTGCCTTCGACCACGGGGAACGGATAGGGGTCGCGGGAGAGGCCGAGCGCCCGCGTCCGCACGGTCCTGGTCTGCCACGGGACCAGCGCGTCCAGCTCGGCGCCGGGATAGGCGGCGAGCACGTCCGGATCCGCCGTCACCCGCCTGCGCGCCTCCTCGGCGGTCAACTCTCCCGGCCGTACGGCGAGGGCGGCCGCCTGACCGACCCGTTCCGGATGGTGGCTGAAGTCGTCGAGCGTCGCCCAGGCGCCCAGCCCGATCGTGATCATCATCATGGGTACGGCCATGCCGAACACCGTGAGAAACGCGGGCATGCGCCGGGTGAAGGCGTCACGGGTGCCGAGGACGAGCGCCGGCGGCAGCCGTACGAGCAGGGCGAGCCGGGCCAGCCGCGACAGGTGGCCGCGCGGCGGCGCGGCCGGAGCCGCGGGGATCGGCGGTGTGCGGCCGCCCCGCCACGCGGGGAGCCAGACCGCGAACAGGACGACCAGCGCCGTGCCCGCGGCGATGGCGACGAACGGCCCCGGGGAGAGCGGCACGACGACCGTGTCCGACAGCGCGTAGATCGTGATCAGCCGCCCCGCGATCAGCCCCAGTGCGATGCCGAGCAGGCCGAGCGACCCGTGCTCGGCGACGAGCATGCGGGTGATCTGCCCCCGGGTGAATCCCAGCGACTTGAGCGTGGCGATGTCGCGGAGCTGCGCGAGCACCCGGCCGCCGGTCGCGTTGGCGAGGGCGAGCGCGGCGGCCACCAGACCCGCGGCGCCGAAAAGCGCCAGCAGCAGCCCGAGGAGCCGGTTGTCGAGCTCCATCGACGCGCGCACCTCGCGCCATGTGGCGACCCGCTGGACCTGGTTGTGGAGCGTGACGACGGCCTGCTGGACGACGAGGTCGGTGTCGCCGTCGTCGGCGAGCCGGAGCCCGGTGACGGTCTCGGTGCGGCCGAGCGCGGGCTCGACCAGGCTGAGGGTCTGCGACAGCGTCCAGGCCAGGCCCGGCGTCCATTCGGGGTAGAAGCCCTGGTCACCGCTCTCCGCCAGGCCGGCCACGACCAGGTTGTGGGTGGCGCCGTTCAGGCCGGTCACGGCGAAGGGGCTGCCCGGTCGCAGGCCCAGCGCCTGGGCGAACGACCGCTCGACGACGACGCCGTCCGGGTAGCGGACGTCCAGCCAGCGCCCGTCCCTCAGCAGGGGCCGGGCCACGCCCGGGAGCACGGCGGGCGTCTCCTGGAGAGCGATCGAGACCTTGCGCCCGTGGTCGACCAGGGTGGCCGGCGCGCTGCGGTATGGCCCGGCGACGTCGGTGACCCCGTCCAGCCCGCGCAGCGCGGTGACGTCCGGCGCGTCCTTGGTGTGAATCCACACGTGCGCGCCGTTTCCCCGGGTGAACAGCCCGCGCCACGGGTTGGTCCCGTCCTCCAGGAGGGTGGCCGCGGTGATGAGCGCGGTGACGATCCCCGCGACGGTGAGGACGGTCAGCGCCACCTGGACCCCGCGAGCCCGAAGGTCGGCCCGGACCCATCGAGCCTCGGCCCTCACCGTCTCTCCTTCATGATCACGTGGGTCTCAGCTTCGAAGCTCGACGACGTCGCCGGCGGTTCCCGTGGGGCGGCGACGGGCCTTCGGGATGGCGCCGTCGTCGACGATCTGGCCGTCGAGCAGGCTCACGACGCGGTCCGCCATGCTCGCCACCCGGGCGTCGTGCGTGACCATGACGATCGTCTGGCCCTGCCGGTGCACCTCGGACAGCAGCCGCAGCACGTCGCGGGTGTTGCGGCTGTCGAGGTTGCCGGTCGGCTCGTCGGCGAGCAGCAGCC
>JBIOWF010000223.1:0-4705 GCA_044868295.1 Microtetraspora sp.
CCGGCGGTCGCAACGTATGTTGGAGATCGTGGAGCCGCTGATCATCGCCAGCGCTCGCAAGCACGGTGTCTCCGATGACGACATCCATCCTCCACGCGTTCAACCACCCGATCAGTTACGAGGACCTCGATGAAGGCCTCGTGATGATCATCGGTCCCACCCGCTCAGCCCACCTGATCGAACTCGGATTCATCGACACCGACCACGGACCGGTCATCGTGCACGCGATGACCGCCCGCAGAAAGTACTTGAGGTGATGACCATGCCCCGCAGCCTGCAGGAGATCCTCGAGCATGCCGACGAGCTCGAGCGCCGCTTCGCCGACCACGAACCGTCTCATGTCCGCGACGCTGCGCCGCTGCACGCGCTGCGTGACGCGGTCACCGAGCGCGCCGCCACCGAGAGACGCATCGCCGAAGCCATCACCGTGGCCCGGCAGGCAGGGGTGTCCTGGTCCGCGATCGGCGGGATGCTCGGCACATCGGGCGAGGCCGCACGCAAGCGATACGCGGCAAACACCAAGACGGCCTGACGAGACCGAGCGATCCAACCCAGCGCAGGCAGTCCGCGTGCCACAGCGGGATCGTCACGCGGAGCGTGACCGGATCCCTGAGTGACGCGGACGCGTGCTGGACGGCTGCTACTCGACCGCGACCCGAACCAGGAGCAGGTCGTCGATGTCGACGTCGTCGCGTGAGAAAGGGAGGGCTGCCAACCCTCGTCCAGCCCTATGAGGTCCAGTACGACCGCGCCCTGTCGGAGCGCCGGCCCGATCGGCTGCGCTGAGGCGACCGCGGCGTAGAAGCTGGCGGCGAAGGCACTAGCAGCCAGGTCGCTGATTTCGGTCGCCATAGCGATGATCACGGGGTTCCCCTCAAGCAGGATCTCCGCTCCGTCAAGCGTGTCGCAGTCGTTCAGGACCAGCAGCTTCGGCGGTTCAGCGGTGGTGCCAAGGGCACGAGCCAGCAGCTCAAAGGGAACGTCGTGCCCCTCGGGGCTGTCGACGCTGGCGTTGTCGAACAAGAGCGCGGCGTCCCCGGCGTGACCTGAGAAGTGGAGAACGTGGGGTCGAACGTCGTTCAGGCCTCGAGCAGGTCTTCAGGGGTAGCTGCGGGCCGGTACTGAATGTCGATGAGATCTCGGTGCAGGGCACGCTTGACGGCCTGCTGAACGTCACGAACCTCGACCTCGGTTCGAAAGTCCATCTCAGGGTTGGCGGTCATGTAGAGGGCTCGGAGAACCTCTGGCTTCGGCGGCTGAACCATCACGTAGTGCACCGTTGGCCGGGCGAGCCGGGCGATCTCGCGGGCATGACTCTTCTCCTTCTGGTGACGCCGGGCGTCCGCCTGCTCCCTGGTTCGGGCATCGGCCTTCTTCTTGTCCTCCTCCCTCTTGGCCGTGCTCTTGATTTCACGGGCGAGGTTGGCCTCAGCCATTGCAGGCTCTCCTGCCGACCTGCTGAGCTTGACCGACAGGTCGGTCACCTTCTTGTCCTCGGCCTGCGCCCTCTTCTCAAGGTTCTCCGCGTTGCGCTGGTAGGTCCGAGCCATGCTGGCGCTGGTGCGTGGCGTGATCTTCTGAAGCTCCTTAGCCGCGTCGGCGCGATGCTTCCCGGCGGCTGCCCGCGCCTTCCCGCGGTTCGTCTCGTCAGTAGCCTGCTGCTTCTTGATCGCCACGATCTTGTCGCGGTACTGCTTCTCCGACAACGCGTTTCCTCCTTGACCGGTGAGCGCCTGGAGCTGGTCGTGCATGAGCTCGGCGATCCTCCCGCAAAGGATATGAAGCAGGTCCGACAGATCCGGCGGATGGAGAGGGCTGCCGACATGGTCGCGGTGCCGGAGACGTGACCCAGACTCGAGGCGATCACCTGAGCCTGATCAGCTGCCCTCGCCCTTCGTTGTACGACCGCGACCCCGCGGCGCAGGCGCTCGGCCGACGTCCGCAAGAGGATCCCCTTGCGAAGCGCGCACGTCGGCGAGACGGTTTGTCTATGTCTGCAGCCGCCCTTCCGCCGCAGCGCTGGGTTGACTGCGTCTGGCCGGGAGTCGCCGCCGGTCGCCGTGACCGGCGCTAGCGGCCTGACGAGGAGTTGAGACGGAGAAGACGACGACCTTGACCGATCCGCTGCTCCTCGACGAGTTCCTGCCGACCTGGGACCACGAGATCTCCATGTCACAGCTGTTTCGGGCACCACCGGCCGAGGTCTTCGACGCGATCACGAACCTCGACCTGTTCCGCCTTCCGGTGGCCCGGGTGCTGCTCAAGGCCCGCGGCCTGCCCGACCGCCTGGCCAACGCAGCGGCCCGGCGACACGGCGAGACACTTGTGCCGGAGCCGCCGACGTTCCGGGTCCGCGATCTGCCGGCCCGCGGTTGGATCCCGCTGGGCGAGCGGCCCAGCACCGAGCTGGTCTACGGCGCGGTCGGCCAGCCATGGAAGGGAACGGGTGGCTCGCCGCCGGAGCCCCCCGTAACCGCCGAGACCTTCGCGGCCTTCGCCGAGCCGGGGTTCGCCAAGCTGGCGGAGAGCACGGTGGTCACCCCGTACGGCGTCGGGGGGTGCGTGCTGACGTTGGAGAGCCGGGTGGTGATGACCGACGAGGACAGCCGGCGCCGGTTCCGGCGCTACTGGCAAGCGGCGGGGCCGTTCATCCGACTGATACGCCCGACGGCGATGCGCGCCCTGGAGCGGCAGCTGCATAACGGCGCCTCCCGCAGGCCGGTGCAATGACGCCCGAGAAGCCGGCAGAGTCTCTGCCGTCGTCGCCGGCGATACTGAAGAGACTCGCCACCCAAACCGGCTAGACCACCGAGGACATCGGTCGCCACGTCGAGCTGGGCCTCCCGCTAGCCGAACCGGTATCGGAGGTGACCGACCAGGCGGAGGGCTGGGGCGCCGGCGTCCCGGTGGGGCGTCGGATACGGGACGGCGGCGCCGCGAGCGGTCAGCGCCTTGCTGGCGACGCCGCGATGTCGGCCTTCGCGGCGATCCGTTGGCGTTCGATGGCGCGGTAGACGGTGGAGCGGCCGACGCCGAAGAGCTCGGCGACCTCAAGGGTGCGGTACTCGCCGCTGTGCACCAGCGAGACCAGGTGGGCTTCTTGTTTCCTGTTGAGCTTCGGCTGCTTGCCGCGTAGCCGACCCTTGGCCTTCGCGACCTTCATTCCCTCGGGGGTGCGGAGGGGATCAGATCTGACTCGAACTCCGCGACCATCGCCAGGACGTTGAACAGCAGCCGCCCGACGGCGTCGGTGGGGTCATAGACCGACCCTCCCAGGCTCAGGCGGATCAGGCGGATCTGCCGTGCTGTGAGCTCGTCGGCGATCGCGCGGGCGTCCGGCAGGGACCGCGCCCGGCGGTCGAGCCTGGTGACCACCAGGGTGTCTCCAGCCCGGCACGCCGCGAGTGCCTCCCGTAGCCCAGGGCGTTCGCGGTTGGTGCCGGTCAGGCCGTGGTCGACGTAGATCCGCTCGGCCCGTACGCCGAGGCCGAGCAGCCCGTCGCGTTGGGCGGTCAGGTCTTGTTGATCGGTAGAGCATCTGGCGTAACCGACAAGCAGCGCGCTCATGGCGCACCTCCAAAGATGGGCCCGGCGACCCGCGGACTGCGATGTGCGCGGGCATCGGGCGCCGTGCCCGACTCCACCAGAAGGTCCCAGCCCCATCAGCCGCGCAAGAGCCGCCGTGCTACTGAACCGGCCGGCAGTAGACCAGCCTGGATCGGACCCGTCCCAGGACGACGCCCGTGTCCTCACCGATGCAATCCGAGGGTACGTCGCAGGCGACCCTGGTGGTACTGCAGTAGCATTGCGGTATGAAACTCAGTGTCAGTCTGCCTGACGAGGACGTGGAACTCCTCGACGAGTTCGTCCGCACCGCCGGTCTCCCCTCGAGGTCGGCCGCGTTGCATCACGCTGTACGGATGCTGCGCCTGCCCGACCTGGAGCAGGACTACGAAGCCGCGTGGCAGGAGTGGGAAGCATCAGGCGACCAAGCGGCGTGGAGCGTGACCACGGCCGACGGGATCGCAGATGCTGCGCGGTGAGATCAGGCTGGTCGATCTGGACCCAGTGCGCGGGAGCGAGGCGAACAAACGCCGTCCTGCCGTGATCGTCAGCAACGACCGAGCGAACTCCATCGCGGCCCAACTCGGTCGCGGAGTGATCACCGTGGTACCAGTCACGAGCAACACCGACCGGATCTTTCCGTTCCAAACACTGCTGCCCGCACACGAGACCGGTCTACGGCAGGACTCCAAAGCCCAGGCCGAGCAGGTCCGCTCGATCGCAGTCGAGCAGCTTGGCGCCGTCCTCGGCCGAGCCCCCGCAGACGTCATGGCGCACGTCGACGACGCACTGCGCATCCACCTGCAGCTGTAGAGACCGCATCCCGGAGCGGAATCCGTCACCGGCGAGACCGCGCAGATCGCGGCATGAGCGGACGTTCGGACGGGCTGCGTGATGCGGCGGAGAGGCGTCGCCGTCGCGCGCCCCGAACGTCTCGCGGCCCGTGCTTACCCGAAACGATCCGTCCAGGTGGGCTGCCACAACGCCACGACAATGAGGGCGACGTCAATCGCTACGCCCCATAGGAGCTGACCATCCCAGAACAGCACCATGGTGGCGAGTGACGCGACGGAGGCCGCGATCGCCAGGACCGGCCAGATCGAAGTCAGGCCAGGAACTCCCCAGACTGCGAGGCCGAGCA
>JBIOWF010000224.1:0-19124 GCA_044868295.1 Microtetraspora sp.
AAGGCGCACGACCACGCCGGCGGGCGTGTCCTTACGCGTACGCGACCTCCAAGGAAAGGAGAACAGCTCACGCTGTTCACCGGCAAATCGATCAACAATTCGGGTTGTCACCGACGCGGCGAAGCCGTCCCCGACGGCACCACCGGCCTGAGTCGCTCGAAGCGCTCGGCGAGGCTCCGCTCGGCCTCGGGTGTCAACGAGCCGAGCAGGCGCAGACGGGCCATGCCGCCATCGGGAAAGATGTCCAGCCGCACATGTGTGACCTCGCGGTCCGGCCCCAGGCCGTTCACGCTGTCCAGGCGGAACCGGTGCCGCGTGTCCGGCTGGAGCGGGGTCCTGGGCAGGATCGGGAACCAGGCGTCGTGGTCAGCCGGCGGCGGGGTCGTACCGGGGTCGCCCACCGTGCGGGCGTCGATCCCGTGCAGCGCGGCCCAGCCGGGGGCGTTGAACACGAGGTTCGTCGTGTCCAGTTCCGCCGCGGCGATGTTTCCGGCGCCCGCGAGGCGGACGACGAGCCAGTCGTTGCCGTCGTCCCGCCTGCGCGCGGTCTCCCAGCCCTCCGCCTGATTTCTGGCCAGCCCGGGGGCGATGACGTTGTTCGGCGAGGAGTAGAACTCGTTGGAGCAGGACGTCACCAGCGCCCCGTTCTCCAGCGCGGCGAGATCGACGGTCAGCCCGGCCAGGAACCGGGGATCCGGAACCACCTCACCGTGGACGCGCAGCCGCGCCACGCCGCCGTCGGGGAAGATGCTCAGCCGCACGTGGGTGAAACGCCGCTCGTCCGTGACCTCGAACTCGTGGACCGAATCTCCCTTCAACGCGCTCTTCGGGACGATCTCCACCCAGCCGGTCAGCTCCTCCACCGGCTCACCTCCGTCGGAGGCGCACGCTTCGACCGAGGCATAGGGCGGGTAGTTGCCCTTGAACCAGGCGGTGTCGACGACGATTCCGCGGATCACACCGGGCAGGCCCAGCCGTACGACGGCCCAGTCATGGCCTGACTCGCGGCGGCGGCGGGTCTCCCACCCGTCGTAGACCTGGCCCTTGGCACCGAACGTGTGCGCCTGGAAGAGTGCCCGGCCCGGCCTGATCAGGGCCTCCCGCTCGGCGAACGACTCGTCGTTGGCCGCGACCACCGACCCGCCGTGCGACCGCAACGCGAGATCGGGAAGCCTGGTGAAGTCGCTCAAGAGCCCTCTCCCTGTGTCACTTGCTGTTCGCGTCATTTGTTCGGAGACCCCGTCGGGAACCGCTCGAGAAAATCACCGCGCGGGGTGCCGAAATCGACGGCACGGCCCCGCAGCCACGTCGTGGTCACCACTCCGGTCAGCGTCTTGCCGTGGTAGGGCGAGACCGGATTCTTGTGATACAACGCGTCCACGTCCACGGTAAGGACCGCGTCCGTGTCGAAAGCCACCAGGTCCGCGTCGGCCCCGGTTCTGATCGCCCCCTTGTACGGCAGGCCGACCAGCCCGGCGGGCCCCTCCGCCATCCATCGGACGACGTCGCGCAGGCCGTGCCCCCTGGAGACCGCCGCGGTCCAGATGGCGGGGAGGCCCAGTTGGAGCGAGGAGATGCCGCCCCAAGCGGCCGCGAAGTCCGGCACCTTGAGGTCCGGCGTCGACGGCGAGTGGTCGGAGACGACTCCCATCAGGACGCCGTCGGCGAGCCCCTGCCAGAGTGCGTCGCGGTTGGCGGCCTCCCGGATCGGCGGGCAGCACTTGTAGGCCGGACCGCTGACCTCCTCAGCGCTCAGCGTCAGGTAGTGCGGGCAGGTCTCCCCGGTGATGCGGACCCCGTCACGCTGTGCCCCGCGCAGCGGTTCCAGGCAGGCGGCGGCCGAGACGTGCACGATGTGGGCACGTGCGCCGGTCTCCGCGGCGAGCTCGATGACCTGCTCGACGGCTCTCCGCTCGGCGTTCTCGCTGCGCGACGCCAGGAACTCGGGATAGGTCGGCCCGAGCGGGTCGGTGAGCGTCGCGGGATCCTCGGCGTGGACGATCAAGAGCCCGTCGAACGTGGCGAGCTCCCGGAGCGCGTCCCTCAGCTGATCGCGATCAAGGGCGGGGAACTCGTCCACTCCGGACGGGGACAGGAAGCACTTGACGCCGAAGACGCCCGCCTCGTGCAGCGGCCGCAGGTCCGCGACGTTGCCCGGGACCGCCCCGCCCCAGAAGCCGACATCCACGTGGCACTGCCCCTCGGCGGCCTTCCGCTTGATCTCCAGCGCGGCCACGTTGACGGTGGGCGGCAGCGAGTTGAGCGGCATGTCGACGATCGTCGTCACGCCTCCGGCCGCCGCCGCCCTCGTGGCGCTGGCGAATCCCTCCCAATGCGTCCGCCCCGGCTCGTTGACGTGCACATGCGTGTCCACCAGCCCGGGCAGGAGCGCCACGCCGCCGAGATCCACGGTCTCCCGCGCGGACGGCGGCTCGTCATAGGGGCGCAGCGCCGCGATCTTCCCGTCCTGTACGGCCACCGCCAGCGATCTCTCGCCATCCGGCGTCACCACCCGGCGCGACCGGACGACCAGGTCGAAAGGCTCATCACGGCGGACGGTACGACGGGGCATACGGCGGCTCCGGACTATGTGGTGGCGAGGTGGGTGGCGGCGATGGTCCGGGCGAGACGTTCGAGCAGCGGCCCGGCGTCGGCGACGCAGCGCTCGACGTCGGGTTCGATGTCGGTCAGCGCGTAGGCCGCGCTGATCCCGGCCGCGTGGAGCCGCTCATCCTCGATCGTCCGCCGGCCGCACACGGCGACGACCGGCACGCCGTGTTCGGCCGCCGCCGAGGCGACGCCCAACGGGGCCTTCCCGTGCAGCGACTGCTCATCGAGTGAGCCCTCTCCTGTGATCACGAGCCGGGCGCCCTCGACACGGCGGTCGAAGTCCAGCAGGCCGAGCAGGAACTCGATGCCCGGGCTGATCTCGGCGTGCAGGAAGGCGAGCGCGGCGAAGCCCACGCCGCCCGCCGCGCCGGCGCCGGGCTGTCCCGCCACGCCCATGCCCCGTACGACACCGTCGTGCTCGACCGCGCCCACGAGCCCGTGCGTGTGCACGGCGATGGCCGCCAGCCTGGCCAGACCGGCCGCCAGCACGGCCACGTCCTCGGGGGTGGCGCCCTTCTGCGGGCCGTACACGGCGGCGGCGCCGTTCGGGCCGAGCAGCGGGTTGTCCACGTCACTTGCGACGACGAACTCCACATCCGAGAGGTCGACGACGTCCTCCTCGTGATCGTGCCCGTGCCCGTGCCCATGGCTGTGATCACTGCCGACGGCGTGATCGTGACTGTGCGCGAGACCATGCGAATGGCGGGGCGCGAGCCTGCCGAAGCCGGTGGTGTCGATCCGTGCCAGATCGCGGAGGGCGGCTCCGCCGAACGGCAGGTCGTCACCGTTCTCGTCGAGCAACCGGACGCCGAGCGCCTGGACCATGCCCGCTCCCCCATCGGTGCAGGCGCTGCCTCCGAGACCGAGCACGACGCGGGTGGCGCCCTGCCGGACGGCGTGGGCGATTAGCTCTCCGGTCCCGTAACTCGTGGCGGTCAGCGGTGCCGTCCCACCCGGCAGCCGTCGCAGCCCCGAAGCCTCGGCGAGCTCCACCACGGCGGTCCGCCGGACGTCCCGAGTACCGGTTTCGCGGCCGTCTGGGACGTCCCCGCTTTCTGCCTGGAGTGCGTAGGAGGCGAGCACCCGCTCGCCGGTCGGGCCGGTCACCTCGACGTCGACGCGGGTGAACCCGCTGGCCACGACCGCGTCCACGGTCCCGTCCCCGCCGTCGGCCACCGGAAGCAGGACAACCGAGACTCCTTCCCCGTCGCTGGGCCCGCCGTCCGCCATCGGAGTCGAGGCACCCGGAACGCCGTCCCCGAGAGGCCCGCTGCCGGCCGCCGATGGCAGCGCAACGGGGAACCCACCCAGGGGGCCTGTCTCCGTGACTTCTGGCTCCGCCGCCAGGGAATCGGCCGCGCCGAAACCCGCGGCCGCCAGCCCGCTCGCCACGTGCGCGGCCACCTGGGGGGCGGTCAGCGACCCCTTGAACTTGTCCGGCGCGATGACGACGTGATCTTTCATGGCTGCGACCCCTGACTGGACGACGATGCGGCAGCCAATGATCCGTCCGCGTTCGGCGTCGTAGCAAAACGGGTCCACATTCCGGCCGGTGTCATGGGACCGGTCACCCTGCTGCGAGGAGGCGGCGATGGGCGGCGGTCCCGGCTCGCGCCGCCTCGGCGTCGGAGATCGTGCGCAGCTCGCCGTCCTCCACCACGGTACGGCCGCCGACGAGGAGCCGGGCGAGTGGCGGGCTCTGGCCGTACGCGAACGCGACCACGGGATCGTCGATCGCGTCGTAGAAGCCGCCCAGTCGCCACAGCGCGATGTCGGCGAGCTTTCCCGGCTCCAGCGAGCCGATCTCGCCCGCCCGGCCGAGGCAGCGGGCGCCACCGAGCGTGGCCATCTCCAGCGCCTCCCGTGCGGTCAGCGCGCGCGGGCCGTACCGGGCGCGCTGCATGAGCATGGCCATCCGGATCTCCCCGACCAGCGGGGTCATCTCGCTGGAGGCGGCGCCGTCGGCGCCCAGCCCGACCGGAGCGCCGGCGCGCAGCAGTTCGGAGACCCGGGCGATGCCCGCGCCGAGACGTCCGTTCGAGGACGGGCAGTGCGCGACTCCCGTGCCGGTTTCGGCGAAGCGCCGGATGTCCTTGTCAGTCAGATGGACGGCGTGGGCCAGCCAGACATCGGAGCCGAGCCAGCCGAGCTGCTCAAGGTACTCCACCGGGAGGACGCCGAACTGCTCCTCGCAGTGCTCGTTCTCGTCGGCCGTCTCGGCGATGTGCGTGTGCAGGCGGACGCCGTGAGAGCGGGCGAGCTCAGCGGAACGGACCATGAGCTCGCCGCTCACCGAGAAGGGTGAGCAGGGCGCGACCGCGATCCGCAGCATCGAGCCGAATGACGGATCATGATATTTCCGGATCGCTTCCTCGGTCGCCGTGAGGATCTCGTCCGCCGACTCCACGACCTCGTCCGGTGGCAGGCCGCCCTGCGACCGGCCACGGTCCATCGAGCCGCGGCACGGGTGGAACCGTACGCCGACCTGGCGGGCCGCCTGGATTTCCGCGTCGAACAGGTCGCCGCGGCCCTTGGGGAAGACGTAGTGGTGGTCGGTCGTGGTCGCGCATCCCGACTTCGCCAGCCAGGCCAGCCCGGCCGTCGCGGCGCCGGACACGACCTCGGCGTCCATCCTCGCCCACAACCGGTAGCTGGCCACCAGCCACTCGAACAGCGTCCCGTCGGGCGTGACGCCCTGCGAGGCCCACTGGTACAGGTGATGGTGGGTGTTGACCAGCCCGGGAGTCGCCAGGCAGCCACGGGCGTCGACGCGCTCGGCGCCGTCCGGCACGGCTCGCGCCTCCCCCGCCCCGACGGCCGTGATCCGATCGCCCTCGATCACGATGTGCCCGGATGGGATCTCCTCCCCCACGACCGGCACGATGTAGGCGTTCTCGATCACGACGCGCCGGTCGACCCCGTCGCGGGCGACTGCGTGAGCCACCGCCCCGTCGCGGGTCACCTGCTGATCAGGCCGGTCGGTGGTCAACGGGAACCGGCCTTGCGGGACGCGGCCAGCCGTACGGCGTCGAGGATCTTCTCGTAGCCGGTGCAGCGGCACAGGTTTCCGGCCAGGGCCTCACGGATCTCAGCGTCCTCGGGTACGCCCGGGGTGCTGTCGATGAGTGAGTGCGCCTGCACGATGAGGCCGGGCGTGCAGAACCCGCACTGTACGGCTCCCGCCTCGACGAAGGCGCGCTGCACCTCGTCGAGGTCGTCGCCGGAGGCCAGGCCCTCGACCGTGGTCACCGAGCGGCCCTCGGCCTGTCCGGCCGCCACCAGGCAGGAGCAGACCGGTGTCCCGTCGAGGTAGACCGAGCACGAGCCGCATTCGCCCTGCTCGCAGGCATTCTTGGCGCCGGGCAGGCCGAGCCGCTCGCGCAGGACGTAGAGCAGGCTCTCGCCCTCCCACACGTCGTCGGCGGCCATCGGCTCACCGTTGACGGAGATGTTCACGCGCATGGGAGCCCCCTCTCGTCGCCTGATCTATCCGATCTGTCCGATCCGTCAGCTTGCGGCGGCATCGGCGACAGCCCCTCTCGTGTAGTCGTTCCAGGCCCAGCCGAGCGTGCGGCGTGCCATGACGGCGAGGGAATGCAGCCGGTAGTCGGCCCGCCCCCGCACGTCGTCGATCGGCGCGGCCGCCCGCGCGGCCAGCTCGCCGAACCGGCGGGCCACGGCGGCGTCCAGGGGCGACCGGCCGTCCCAGTCCAGCTCCGCGGCGAGGAAGTCCTCCGCGGCCCTGGCCCGGCGCGGCGTGGGAGCGGCCGAGCCGATTCCCGTTCCCACGGACCGGTCCCCGGCGTTCAGCGCGATCGAGAAGGAGCACACGGCGATCACCATGGCGTTCCGGGTGCCGATCTTGGAGAAGTACTGCGGCCCCGTCGCGGCGGGGACGTGGACCGCGCGGATCAGCTCGTCGGGGTCGAGGGCGTTTCGCTTCACTCCGGTGTAGAACTCGCCGATCGGGATCATCCGGGTCCCCCGCACCGACTCGGCCTCCACGACGGCGTCCACCGCCAGCAGCGGCGGGTGGCTGTCCCCCGCGGGCGAGGCCGCCCCCAGGTTTCCGGCGACCGTGCCCCGGTTGCGGATCTGCGGGGAGCCGACGGTCCGGGACGCCTGGGCGAGCCCCGGGAGCCATGAGCCCAGCTCGGCGATCACGCGGGAGTAGGTGACTCCGGCGCCGATCCGGAGCAGCGAGCCGGGCACCCCGGCACGCCCACCGGCCCATGACCATTCGGCCAGCTCGGCGATCGGATTGAGATCGACGAGCGCGGCCGGGCGGCCCTTGTCGAGGTTGATCTCGACCATCACGTCGGTGCCGCCCTGGATCGGCACGGCGTCGGGCCGTTCCGCCTTCACGGCGAGGGCCTCCGCCCAGGTGGCGGGTCGCAGGAAGTCCATGCTCTACTCCCAGGCCGGTCCGGCGTCGGGGGCGTCGTCGCTGAGGACCGTCCCCTCGATGAGCCCGTACGGCCGGTCGGCCGCGAAGAACACCTCACCCGCGTTGTCGAGCCCGAACGGCGCCAGGTCCACGAGGAAGTGGTGCTTGTTCGGCAGCGAGAGCCGCACCTCGCAGATCTCGGGGCATTCGGCGAGGACCCGCGCGCCCATGGCGTAGAGCGTCTGCTGCAGGGAGAGGCTGTAGGTGTCGGCGAACGCGGCGAGCAGCGCCTGACGCGCCTTGTCGTATGACTTGTCCCAGTTGAACGAGGTCCAGTCGCCTTCGGTCAGAGTTGCCGCAGAGGGGACGACGCCGTGCCGCCACGACGCGGTCACCGCCGTGGCGAGGATCCTGTCCCGGGTCTCCGGCAGCGTCGTGTACTCGTCCTTGACGTAGCCCCAGAACTCGGAGTTGGTCGTGTTCAGGAGGACGAGATCGGTGAGGCCGGAGACCACCCAGGCACCCGATCCGTCGTAGTGGACGACGCAGGTGCGGGTCTCCCGGCCGGATCGCGCGAACGAGTGACCGGAGCCCGAATTGCGCTCCCAGGCGTACTCCTCGACCGCCACGCGCGCCCCGTGGATGGTCGGCTGCGAATCCACGAAGTGCCGGGCCAGCAGCAGGGCGAAGTCCTCGATCGCGCCGATGCCGTGCTTCTTGGCGAACGCGTAGACGGTGTTCTTCTGCGTGTCGGTGGGCAGCACGGCCGAGTTGTCGCCGGTCAGGTGCACGTCGGCCATGTCGCCGCGGAGCGACGTGCTGACGTTGAGGTCCTTGATGTGGTGCGCGTCGCCGTGCTTCGTGACCCTGACCACCCTGGTCTCGGCCTTGCCGTACCGGTTGGGTCCCAAGACGATCAAGCTAGCTCCCCCGATAGGTCGAGTAGGCGAACGGACTGAGCAGCAGCGGCACGTGATAGTGCTCGCCGTCGCGGTGGATCGTGAAGACGATGCTCACCTCGGGGAAGAACGCGTCCGCCCCCAGGTATCCGGCGGTGTCGAACATGAGGCGGTAGGTGCCCGGGCGCGGGTCCTCCTCCTCGTTCCACTCCCGGCCCAGCGGCGACCACCGGCGGATCCTGCCGTCCTCGTCGGTACGGCCCTCGGCGACCGGAACGAAGCCGTGCGGTGCCCGCCGCGAGAGCCGTACGAACACGTCCTTGGCCGGCTGCCCGAGCGAGGTGTCGAGCACGTGCGTGGAAAGGCTCACGATCCCTCCCACAGCTTCGTCAGCCGGATCTTCACGATCTTGGCGAGCTCGTCTCGGACGATCTTCCGCTCGACGTCCTCGTCGTTGGTCAGCCGGGCGAGGAGGATGTCGAGCATCTCGTCCGCGGCCCGCCCGGTGGCGCAGATCAGGTAGACGTGCCCGAAACGCTTCTCGTACGCCTCGTTGCCCTGGCGGAGCGCGTCGAGGATGGCCTCGTCGGCGTGCGCCGTACCGGCCTGCTCCCGGCGCGACCAGGCGGCTTCGCGGTCGCTTCCGGCCGCGCGCTCACCGATCCGCGGGTGCGCGGCGAGCGCCTCCTCGACGTCGTCCCAGCCCAGCCCGGCCAGAGCCGCCTCGCTCGCGGCGACCAGCTCGGCGAGGTCCCAGTACGGCTGCCGCGCCGCCACCTGCGCCGCCCAGGTCCGGGACGCGCAACAGGCAAGCAGGTCCTGCCGGATGAGTTCTCGCATGTCAGCAAGTAGACACCGAGCATCCGCACCAGAACTAGAAGCCGGAGCTCCCACTCGGCAACCGTATGACACGCTCCTGTTTGTAGCTTGCTCCAACCGCCTCGGGCGCGTCGGCGGCAAAGGCCCTGTTCGCAGGTGCTCTAGGCTGGGGGTTCATGACGGACAACCTCATCGGCGCGCATGTGCCCGTCGCGGGCGGGCCGGCCACGGGCGGCCTGCGGTACGCGGCGGACATCGGCGCCGAGATGATCCAGGTCTTCGTCACCAATCCGCGCGGCTGGGCGCTGCCCGGCGGCGATCCCGTGGAGGACGGCAAACTGCGCGAGGCCGCGATGCCCGTGTTCGTCCACGCGAACTACCTCGTGAACTTCGGCTCGCCCACCCCGGACACGCTGGAGGGCTCCGTCGCGGTGGTCCGGCACACGCTCCGGCGCGGCGCGGAGATCGGCGCGCTCGGCGTGGTGGTGCACACCGGGTCGGCGGTGAGCCAGCCGCGCGAGGCCGCGATGCGGCAGCTTCGCGAGCACTTGCTGCCGCTCCTGGACGAGATCCCCGAAAACGGCCCCGACCTGCTGCTTGAGCCCATGGCCGGGCAGGGCCAGATGCTGTGCGCCACGGTGCAGGACCTCGGGCCTTACCTGGAGATGCTGGACTTCCATCCGAAGGCCGGCGTCTGCCTGGACACCTGCCACGTGTTCGCCGCCGGTCACGACCTGGTCGCCCCCGACGGAGTACGGCTGACGCTCGACGCGCTGCACGAGGTCGCACCCGGGCGGCTCAAGCTGGTCCACGCCAACGACTCCAAGGACGTCTGCGGCTCGAAGAGGGACCGCCACGAGAACATCGGCGCCGGTCACATCGGCACGGTGCCGTTCGCCGACCTGATGCGGCACCCGGTCACGGCCGGGGTGTCCATCTGCGTCGAGACGCCCGGCAAGGCCGACAAGCACCGGGAAGACGTCGAGCTGCTGAAGAAGCTGCGGGACTGACAGTGAAAGCGTGACGGGGAGTCCGCTCGCGATCCGGCGCCCCCGCGTTGGCGGATCGCTACGCGAACTCCCGTCACACCCCAGGCGGCCCTACCCCCGAACGAGGGCCTTCCCGGCTGCCGCTCGCCGTGGCCTCGACTGCCTTTCGGCTACACGGCGTGTTCTTGCGACGCGAAAAACATTACGGCGAGTAATCGGATCGACGGGACAACTTCCGATGAGCGGTCGGTAGTTCGCGACATGCGGAGGGGTCGATCCGGACGAGCGGCGACCGGCCCGCGACAAACGGTCGGCCGGGGCCCGCCCTGCGGCGGACCCCCGGATCACTGCGTCTCCCCGGTCGATCGCGACAATTCCCCCGTCTATCGCGGCGGCTCCCCCGTCTTTCGCGGCGGGGCCTCGGTGAATCACGAAAACCTTCCGGTCGATCACGACACCTCCTCGGTCGAAAGCGCCTCGATCCTGAACTGCCTGACGAGGTGTTCCCGCACCTGCCGGGTGTGCCGCCTGCTCACCGGCAGCGTCTCGGTTCCGACCTGGAGCAGCACCCGGCCGGCGTCGTAGCGCAGCTCGCTCACATGCCGCGCGTTCACCAGGGTGCTGCGGTGCGCCCGGATGAACCCGGAGCCCGCCCAGCGGCGCTCCAGCGCCGCGAGCGGCGTGCGGACCAGGTAGTTGCCGTCACCTGTGTGCAGCCGCACATAGTCGCCCTGGGCCTCCACGTACCAGACCGCCTGTCTCGGCACCAGTTTCGTACGGCCGCCGAGCTCGACGGGGATGACGTCCATGCCGTCCTCTCCTGGGGTCGGCGGCGCCACGGCCGCGGCGAGCCGCCGGACCGCCTCGCTCACCCGGTCGCGGCGGACCGGCTTCAGCAGGTAGTCGACGGCCTCCAGCTCGAACGCCTGGAGCGCGCAGTCGTGGGCGGTGACGAAGACCAGGCGAGGCGGCGCGGCGAAGCCACAGATCAGTTTGGCCAGGTCGAGGCCGTCCAGGCCGGGCATCCGGACGTCCAGGAAGACGCCGTCGAGGCGTTGCCCGGCGCCGATCATCTCCACCATGTCGCGCAGCGCGGAGACGCCGTCCCCGGCGGTGGCGACGTGTTCGATCCGTGAATCCTGGCGGAGGAGGTAGGCGAGTTCGGACAGGGCGGGGATCTCATCATCAACAGCCAAGACACGAAGCATGGAAAAACCGTGCCCCGTCGTGCGGCACGCCGCAACCGAATCGCAAACGTTCAGTAATATTTCGATTACGAATTGCTGTATTCCGGTCGATGCTTCGGCACCCTCAACCGGATTCTGGTACCCGCCCCCGGGGCGGTCTCCACGACGAGGCCGTAGTCCTGACCGTAGATCTGGCGCATCCGCCGGTCCACGTTGCTCAGCCCGATGCCACCCTTGTACTCGTCGCCCAGGATGGCCTGCACAAGCGCGGGCTCCATGCCGATCCCGTCATCCTCGACGGAGATGTGGGCCTCGGGCCCGGCGTCCCTGATCACCACCCGGACCTCACCCGGCATGGCGTGTTTGATCGCGTTCTCGACGAGAGGCTGCAGGCAGAGGAAGGGGACGGCCACCGGCAGCACCTCGGGGGCGACCTGGACGTCGAACCTGAGGCGGTCGCCGAACCTGGCGCGCTCCAGCAGCAGATATCTGTCCACGCAGGTCAGCTCGTCCGCGAGGGTGGTGAAGTCGCGCGACCGGCGCAGCGCGTACCGGATGTATTCGGCGAAGTCCACGAGCAGCTCGCGAGCCCGGTCCGGGTCCGTGCGGACCAGGCAGGCGATCGTGGTCAGCGAGTTGTAGACGAAATGGGGCGAGATCTGCGCCCGCAGCGCCCGCATCTCAGCCTCCAGAGCCCGCCTGCGGGAGGAGTCGAGCTCGGCCAGCTCCAGCTGGCCGGAGACCCACCGGCCCACCTCGGTCACCGTACGGACCAGCGTCCCGCTGATCTTGTCGTCATAGGCGGCCAGGGTGCCGATGACGTGCCCGTCGACGACGAGCGGCACCACGACCGCGCCGAGCTCGCCGGCGACGACATGCGGGCGGCCGCCCATCACCACGACGCGGACGTCCGCCAGCACCTCCTCGGTCCCCGGAACCCGGTCACCGTCTCCCGCGAGCACCCGCTCTGTGGAGGTGATGACGAGCGCGGACGTGCCCAGGAGGGTGCGCAGATGCCGTACGGCCTGGCCGCGCCGTCTCTGCGGGCGGGCCGGCGATGTGCAGGGTGACGAACGACGCCTCACCCGCGAGGTCCCCGAGCCTCGGCCCCCGGCGGGGCAACGCGAAGCCGAGAAGCCCGCAGAACGCGCAGAGCAGAACCCATCCGATGACAGACATGCGGGAAACCTGGCCTCCTCTCCGGCGCGAACGCCGGAGATACTTCCCGTCGCACGAGGCGCGGAGGTTCGCGTTTCACTGCCCGCCGGGCGGCTGAGGCTCCACGCGCTGTCACCGCCGATCCAGCGGCCGAGTTGTACCGACAGAACACGATCTCACCAGGCGTCTTCGGCTGTCGCACGCCCTTTTGACCGTCAGCGACATTACCGTCTGTGACCACATCGCTTCAAGCGGTATCTGCAAGGGCGTGCTCATTCAACCCTTTGGCCAGGGTCAGAGCGGCCCTTCCCCCGGGTCCTCCTGGTATGAGTAACGCTGCTCGCGCCAGGGGTCGGCGACATTGTGGTAGCCGCGCTCCTCCCAGAAGCCGCGCCGGTCCTCCGTCAGGTATTCGACCGCGCGGACCCATTTCACGCTCTTCCACGCGTACAGGTGCGGCACCACGATCCGCACCGGGAACCCACGCTCCGGAGACAGCACCTTCTCGTCCAGATCGGTCGCGAACAGCGTGGTCGCCCGATCGAAGTCGCCCATTCGCAGGTTGGCGCTGAAGCCGTACTCGGCCCAGATCATGACGTGTCGGACGTCCGGCGCGGGCGGGACCGCCTGGAGGATGGTCGAGGCGGCGATCCCGCCCCACTCGTTGCCCATGATCGAGAATTTGGTGACGCAGTGGAAGTCGGCCAGCACCGTCGTCTTCGGCAGCCCGGAGAACTCTTCCCAGGTGAACCCGTGGACCTGCGCCGACGCGGTGGCGCCGAACACCTGGAACCGCCAGGTCTCGGGGCGGAAGGTCGGCACCCTGCCATAGTGGATGACAGGTCGCCCGCGTGGGATGTACTGCCCCGGGGGCAGGCGGTTCTCCTCCTCTGGTGTCTCCGGCACGCACGCCATCCTGCCATCAGCCGTGAAATCCTCCGGCACCGGCACCCTGCTCAACTGTGGCCTACTCCACGTTCACCAGTGCCGGGGATGCGCTATATTTCGGGACATGCGCCCGGCATTCGAGTTTTGGTATGGCGACGGACCCGTGAGGACCGTTCGCCCTCGAGTGCTGCGCTGACAGCCAAGGCGAACGAAGGCCCCGGGTCCACAAGGACCCGGGGCCTTCCGCGTTGCGGACCTTCCACGTTGTAGCCCCTTCTACATTGCACAGGAGAAGCACATGGTCATCGTCATGGGCCAGGCGGCCACGCAGGACGACATCGATGCGATCGTCGGACTCGTCGGCACCGCGGGCGGTGAGGCGTTCGTCAGCCGCGGCGTGAGCCGCACCATCATCGGGCTGATCGGCGACGTCGAGCAGTTCGCGGCCCTGAACCTGGGCGGGATGTCCGGGGTGGCGGAAGTCATGCGCGTGTCCACCCCCTACAAGCTGGTCAGCCGCGAAAACCACCCCGAGCGATCTACCGTCCGGGTGGGCGGCGTGCCGATCGGGCCGGACACCGTCACCCTCATCGCCGGGCCGTGCGCCGTGGAGACGCCGCAGCAGACCCTTGAGGCGGCCGAGATGGCCAAGGCGGCGGGCGCGACCCTGCTGCGCGGCGGCGCCTACAAGCCGCGCACCTCGCCGTACGCCTTCCAGGGTCTCGGCGAGGCCGGCCTGCGCATTCTCGCCGACGTGCGGGAGAAGACCGGCCTGCCCATCGTCACCGAGGTGGTCGACGCCCACGACGTGGCCCTCGTCGCCGAATACGCGGACATGCTGCAGGTCGGCACCCGCAACACGCAGAACTTCGCCCTGCTGCAGGCCGTTGGCCAGGCGGGCAGGCCGGTCATGCTCAAGCGCGGCATGAGCGGCACGATCGAGGAGTGGCTGATGTCGGCCGAGTACATCGCGCAGCGCGGCAACCTGGACATCGTCCTGTGCGAGCGCGGCATCCGCACCTTCGAGACCGCCACACGCAACACCCTCGACGTGTCCGCGGTCCCGGTGGCCCAGCGCCTGTCGCACCTGCCGGTCATCGTCGACCCGTCCCACTCCGGCGGCCGCCGCGACCTGGTGCTCCCCCTGACGCGCGCCGCGATCGCGGTCGGCGCCGACGGGGTCATCATCGACGTCCACCCGCACCCCGAGCAGGCCCTCTGCGACGGCCCACAGGCCCTGGTCAACGGCGACCTGCGCGAACTCGCCCGCGTCATGCGCGAGTTCCCCCCGCTCATGGGCCGCACCCTCACCGAGCCGGTGGCCACCACCTGACCGTCGGCCCCACGGGACGCCTTAACCCCGTCGGCCGTGACCGCGCCGGCCGCCGCCAAGGGCAGGGGTAGGGACGCGGAAGTTCGCCGCTCACCCCACCCGTGGCGGCCTCCCGCCCCTTGATCAATGCGCCGAGACGGCCACGCTTCCCGGCACCTCGTCGATATCCGGTACGGCCTGCGCCACCAGCCGCAGGCCGTACCGACCCGATCGGCGTAAATCCCCGGTGCGAGCGGTAACCGGGGAAATACGCTGGTGCCATGCTGCCCAAGCCGCACGACATCGTGGACCGCGACGAAGACTGGGAGGTCCTCTCGCGATTCATGGGTGAGCTGCCGCCCGGACTTCACGGCGCGGCCATCGCCGCCCTGACCGGCCGCCGTCGAGCCGGAAAATCCTTTCTTTTGGAACAGTTCTCATCCCTGAGCGGCGGCCTGTACTTCGAGGCTCGCCAGGAAGAATCACTTGAGCAGGCCCAGACGCGGTTCCGCGACGTGATCGCCGCTTACGATCCAGCGCGTGCGCCCGATGTCCTTTCACTCTCTCTGGGTGAGCGGGACAGCTGGGATCGGCTGCTGGAAGCCGCCATGGATCTGACGTTCGCCCGGAAGGCGGACAGGCGGATTCCCCCAGTGGTCATCGACGAGTTCCCCTACCTCTTGCGGGACACTCCACATTTCCAGTCCATCCTCCATCAGCTCTACGACACCCAGCATTTCCGGCCCGGCGAGATCATGCCACTCTGGCTGGCGAAAGGCTGGTTCACGCGGCTGATTGAAGGACGCCTGTTGCTGTGCGGTTCGGCGATGTCCGTGATGCACGAGCTGGGGCACGGGTCACGGCCGCTCTTCGGCCGGTTGTCCTGGACCATGACGATGGACCCCTTCGATCACATCGACATGGCGCAGTTTTGGGGCATCGAGGACCGCAGGGTCGCGTTCCTGCTCTACGCGGCGCTCGGCGGCGCGCCGGGCTACAAGCGCCCCCTCCTGACCGTCGCGGACCTGCCCGCGCCGCAGACCGTGGAGGAATTCGACGTCTGGATCTCCGAGGCTCTCCTCCGGCCACGCCCGGATTTCTTCACCGACACCGAGATCGGGCACCTGCTGCGTGAAGACCCACGCGCCGGCGACAAGGCGATCTACCGGGACGCGATGCGGGCGATCGCCAACGGCGCCACAACCATGGCAAAGGTGGGTGGACTGATCGGCAAGTCGAAAGAGGAGATCGATCCGGTCGTGGCCCGGCTGGTGTCCATGCGATATGTCGAGGAACGCGTCGACTTCCTGCGACCACGGGGAGAGACGCTACGGCTGGCCGACCCGATCATCCGCTTCCATCACGCCGTGGTGCGGTCACGAATGTCGGAACTGGCACGCGGCACGACGAACCCCGCCGCCGCTTGGAAGGCCGCGCGCCACAGCTTCCGCTCCCAGGTCCTCGGTCCTGCCTTCGAGGCAGCCGCCTTCTGGAGCGCCTTCCCGCTCCTGCGCGCGCAGGGCGTCGACGTCTCCCCCCACGGCTGGACCCTGGTCAACGACCCCGCCACGCGCGCAACCCACGAGGTCGACTTCGTCGGCCTCGCCCAGGAATCCAGCCCCTTCCCGAAAGGAACCCACATCACCGTCATCGGCGAGACCAAGGCCACCGAGCGGGCACGCGGGCTGAAAGACCTCGAACGCCTCCGTCACATCCGCAGTCTCCTCGCCAAGAACCACGACGCCACCGACGCCAAACTCGTCATCTTCTCCATGCACGGCTTCTCCGACCACCTCCTCTCGGCAGCCAAGGAAGCCCCCGACGAGATCCTCCTCTTCGACCTCGACGACATCTACAGCTGGAAGCAACCCGCCCGATAGCCCGTTCCAAGGGGCGCAAGCCGTACGGACCGATCCATGGAATCCCAGGTGGCGGCCCATGTCGACGCAATACGCTGGATGCCATGCTGCCCAAGCCGGATGACGTCGTGGACCGCGACCAAGAATGGGAAGTTCTGTCGCGGTTCGCGCGTGAGCGTGCCACCGGCGAGCCCGGCGCGTCGATCGCCGCCGTCACCGGCCGACGGCGAACCGGAAAGTCCTTTCTCTTGGAAGAGTTCTCGCTCCTGACTCGTGGGCTCTACTACGAAGCCCGCCAGGAGGAGACCCTCGAGCAGGCCCAGTCGCGGTTCCGAAACGTTATCGCGGCCTACGACCCCGGGAGAGCGGCCGATGCTCTCTCGCTGTCTCTCTGCGAGCCGGACAGTTGGGATCGGCTACTGGAAGCCGCGATGAACCGGACGCTCGCGCGGCGGGCAGACGGACAGATCCCTCCGGTGATCATCGATGAGTTTCCGTATTTACTGCGGGATACGCCACAGCTCCAATCCATCCTCCAGCAGCTCTACGACACTCGGCACATGAGACCCGGTGAGGCCAGGCCGCCGTGGGCGATGAAGGGCTGGTTCAACCGCTTGGTCGATGGCCGGTTGCTGTTGTGTGGATCCGCGATGTCGGTCATCCATGAACTCGGTCACGGATCCCGGCCGCTTTTCGGGCGGCTCACCTGGACCATGACCATGCGGCCCTTCGATCACATCGACATGGCGGAATTCTGGGGCATCCAAGACAGATGGACCGCACTGCTGCTCTATGCAATCGTTGGCGGCTCTCCAGGTTATCGAGCGCCGCTAGTGGATGAGACCGGGCGTCAGCCACCGCAAGACGCATCCGAGCTGGATGACTGGATCACCGATGCCACGCTCCGGCCAAGCCCGGATTTCTTCACCGAGAAGGAGATCTGGCATCTGCTCCGTGAGGATCCCCGCGCCGGTGACAAGGCGATCTATCACGAGGCGATGAGAGCCATCGCCGGAGGGGCAACGACGCTGGCGAAAGTCGGTGGCCGGGTCGCGAGGCCACGAGAAGAATTGGAACCGATCGTCGATCGCCTTGTGGCCATGGGCTACGTGGAGGAACGCTTCGACTTTCTCCGGCCGAGAGAGCACGTGCTGAGGCTGGACGACCCGATCATCCGATTCCACCATGCCGTCGTGGAAACGCAGATGGCAGCGCTCGCCCAGGGCGCCCTCACGCCGCATGACGCCTGGAGGCGCGCCGAGCACAGTTTCCGCTCCCAGGTGCTCGGCCCGGCATTCGAGGAGATCGCCCGCCACAGCGCACTCCCCCTCCTCTTGAATCGCGGCATCGACATCGCCCAGCACGGCTGGACCCTCGTCCACGACCCGCACTCCCGCAAAACCCGCGAAGTCGACCTCGTCGGCCTCGCCTACGGCTCCAGAGCCCTCGCCACAGGCGCACACATCACCGCCATCGGCGAAATCAAGGCCACCGAACGGGCACGCGGGCTGAAAGACCTCGAACGTCTCCGTCACATCCGCGGTCTCCTCGCCAAGGACCACGACGCCGCCGACGCCAAACTCGTCATCTTCTCCCTGTACGGCTTCTCCGACCACCTGCTCACCGCGGCCAGAGAAGCCCCCGACGAGATCCTCCTGTTCGACCTCGACGACATCTACACCTGGAAACAACCCGCGAAGTAACCCGTACCAGTTGGAAAGGTGCGCAGACATGGGTGCTGTACCGGATCGGGGTAATCCCAGGTGCGGGACCGGGTCTGGGAAATACGCTGGTGGCATGTTGCCGAAGCCAGACGACATCGTGGACCGTGACGAGGACTGGGAGATCCTCTCGCGATTTTCCCGCGACCGCGTGACCGGCAGGCCCGGCGCGGGGGTCGCCGCCGTCACCGGCCGACGGCGAACCGGAAAGTCATTTCTGCTCCAGAGGTTCACGAACCTGACCGGCGGCCTGTACTTCGAGGCGAACCTGGAGGAAGGCCTCGTCGAGGCGCAGGCACGTTTTCGCGCCGAGCTCGCCGGCTACGCTCCGAGCCGGAGCGCCGAGGCGCACGCGGTGCCTCTCGGTGAAGCCAGCAGCTGGGACCTGCTGCTCCAGGTAGCGATGGACGCCACGACCGACCGCCGCGCGGACGGCCGAATCCCGCCGCTCGTGATCGACGAGTTTCCCTACCTTCTCCGGGACACACCGCGCCTCCAGTCGATCCTGAAGGCCATCTACGACACCCGGAACTTCCCTCTCGGTGAGATCTCGCCCCCCGGCATCCGGATCGGCTATTACGATCGGCTGATCGAAGGGCGCCTCCTGGTGTGCGGATCGGCGATGTCCGTGATGCACGAGCTCGGCCATGGATCCCGGCCCCTCTTCGGCCGGTTGACCTGGACGCTCACGGTGGATCCTTTCGATCACATCGACATGGCGAGATTCTGGGAGATCGAGGACCGCCGGGTGGCGTTCATGCTCTACGCGGTCCTCGGCGGCGCTCCCGGCTACTTTGATCTACTCGTGGACAACATCGGACTTCTCGCGCCGCAGTGCATGGCGGACCTCGACAGGTGGATCTCGGAGGCCCTGCTCCGGCCCCGCCCGGACTTCTTCACCGAGGCCGAGATCACGCACCTGCTTCGCGAAGACCCCCGGGCCGGGGACAAGGCGATCTACCGGGAGGCGTTGCAGGCGATCTCCGAAGGAGCGACGACCACGGCGAAGGTGGGTGGTGTGATCGGCAAGCCCAAGGAGGAGACCGATGCCGTGGTGGCCCGGCTGGTATCCATGCGCTACCTCGAGGAACGCGTCGACCTCCTGCGACCAAGGGGAGAAGCGCTACGGCTGACCGACCCGATCATTCGCTTCCACCACGCCGTGGTGCAGTCACGAATGGCCGACCTGCGACGCGGGACGATAGACCCGGCCACCGCATGGAAGGACGCGCGCCACAGCTTCCGCTCCCAGGTCCTCGGCCCCGCCTTCGAGGAGGCCGCCTTCTACAGCGCGT
>JBIOWF010000225.1:0-8610 GCA_044868295.1 Microtetraspora sp.
TCATCATCATGACCACCAACCTCGGCACCCGGGACATCTCCAAGGGCCAGGGTGTGGGCTTCGCGAAGTCCAACGACGTCGAGAGCAACTACGACCGGATGAAGTCGAAGGTTCAGGAGGAGCTCAAGCAGCACTTCCGGCCCGAGTTCCTCAACCGTGTCGACGACACCGTGGTCTTCCACCAGCTCACCCCCAAGGAGATCATCCAGATCGTCGATCTGATGCTCGCCCAGGTGGACGAGCGGCTGAAGGACCGGGACATGGGCCTGGAGCTGACCCCGGCGGCCAAGCAGCTGCTCGCCGACCGCGGCTACGACCCGGTCATGGGCGCCCGTCCGCTCCGCCGTACGATCCAGCGCGAGCTGGAGGACTCTCTCTCCGAGAAGATCCTGTACGGCGAGCTGCGGCCGGGACAGATCGTGAAGATCGACATCGAGGGCGAGGGCGACGCGGCCAAGTTCACCTTCATCGGTGAGGCCAAGACGCCCGAGGTCCCCGACTCGGCCGCCTCGATCGTGGAGCCCATACAGAACTGAGCTCCCAGGAGCGGAGCGAGCACCGTAAGCGCAGCACGGACCCCGCGTGAGAAAAACCTCACGCGGGGTCTTTGTTTTAAGTGAGTTCGGGTAGCGGACGCCACCGGACGTAGTACTACACTCTGTAGAGCCAGTCTCATCCAAGTGGACTCCAAGTGGCTCTAAGCACGATGAGATCGCATTCGACGTCCCGCCAGTGGAGCACCGAGAAATCGGCTGCCGGACGGACGCGAAAACCGGAGCGACCGGGGCAGGCTCGGTCGGTCCGGGCCGGATTTCCCGGCACGGAGGGGACCTTCGCCCCATGCGGTCAGGACAGACGCCATGGACGAACAGGGTCCAAAAGCGCTCAACGCCTGGGAGGCACCTGATGCGCCTGTTGCACGACGACGGGACGCTCGTTCACCTGGCCTACAACGCGGGCGTACATCCCGCCGACGACCTGGAGAACCTGATCGCCCACCTGACCCGCTACGCCGTGCCGGTGCGCAGAAAGCTGGCCGTCGAGCGGTTGGGGATCGGCTTGTGGCTGTCTCCCGCCGTGGCCGACCACCTCGCCTCCGACCGGATCGAGCTGGTACGGCTGCGCCGTTCGCTGGAGGAGCGCGGTCTGGAGGTCGTGAGCCTCAACGGCACCGGCGGCCGCAACCAGGAGGTCCCGGGTCCAGACTGGGCCAAGCCCGAGCGATACCGGTACACGATGTCGCTGGCGAAGATCCTCGCGTTCCTGCTGCCGGACGACGTCCGTTTCGGCAGTATCTCGACCATCCCGATCGGCTGGCGCCGTGACTGGCCGGCGGACCTGCACTCGATCGCGTCACGCCGCCTGGAGCGGCTCTCACGTGAGCTGCGCGGCCTCTACAGTGTCACCGGCAAGACCATCCGCGTCGGCTTCGAACCTTGGCCGGGCTGCGTCCTGGAGACGACCGAGCAGGCGCTTGAGCGGGTTTGCGGCATCGACTCCGAGCATCTCGGGGTCTGCCTGGACGCCTGTCACCTCTCGTGCGGCGCGGAGGAGCCGGGCGCCGCACTGCGCGGCCTCGCCCTCGCGGGGGCGCCAGTGGTGAAGCTGGGCCACGTGCACAACCACAGCCAGGAGATTCCGAGCACTCAGCCGGTGATCGAGGACACGCTCAACGCGATCCTGTCCGGCGCGGTGAACGGCTGCGCCCACGTCGAGGTCGAGACGCATGACTGGACCGCGCCGAAGACCAAGGGACCGGCCGCCCTTGTGGCGAGGCTGGCCGACGAACTCGACTGGACCCGCCGCAACCTGACCGCCCTGGGCCTCAAACTCGCCGCCTGACGAGACGAGCTCCCGAGCCCATCCACGCCGTGCCGAGCGCCATGAGCCTCGGCACCGTCTCAACGGCGTCCCGAGCCGTGCATGCGAAGCGGGCACTATGAGCCTCGGCATCGCCTCAACGGCGTCCCGAGCCGTGCGCGGAGTAGGGCACCGTGGGCACGGCTCAGCTGGGTAACTGGAAGGTGCCGTCGGAGAGGATCTCGGCCAGGCCGTCTTCGATGAGGCCGTCCAGGGCACGCTCCCGCTGGACGTGATCGGCCCAGACCACGTCGAGGGCGTCCTTGGGCACCGGGCCGTGTGCCTCCCGCAGGACGGCCAGCAGCCGCCCCCGGCACTGCCGGTCGGTTCCCGCGTAGGTCTGGCCTCGCCGTACGGGACCTTCGTAGGCGGGGCGTCCGGAGAGTCGCCAGGCGCACTGCCGCGCCACCGGGCAGTCGGCGCACCGGGGAGCGCGGGCGGTGCAGACGAGCGCGCCCAGCTCCATCACGGCGACCGCCCAGCGTGGCGCCCCGACTGCGGGGATCAGGGATTCCGCGAGCCTGCGCTCGACCGTGGTCGTCGCCTTCGGCGGATACTCCTCGCCCCGGACGGCTCTCGCGAACACCCGCCGGACGTTGGTGTCCAAAACGGCGTGGCTTCCTCCGTAGGCGAAGCTGGCGACCGCCGCCGCCGTGTAGTCGCCGATGCCCGGGAGCGCGCGGAGCTCGTCATAGGTGGCGGGCACCTGTCCGTCGTGATCGACGGTGATGGCCTTGGCGCAGGCGTGCAGGTTGAGCGCCCGGCGGGGATACCCGAGGCGTCCCCAGTGGCGTACGGCCTCGCCCGCGGGCTCCGTCGCGAGAGCCTCGGGGGTCGGCCAGCGCTCCATCCACTCGGCCCAGATCGGCAGCACCCTGACCACGGGCGTCTGCTGGAGCATGATCTCGCTGACCAGGATCCCCCACGGTGTGGCTTCGGGCCGCCGCCACGGCAGGTCCCGGTTGTGCTCGGCATACCAGCCAAGGATCGGCTCATGCAAAGAAACGGCCACTGACCGACCCTATCGGTGCGGCTGCTCGATCGCTGTCCGACCAGGATCCGCAGGATGGAATGCTGCTGGGCGGGCACCGTAGCCGTCGGGATCGGCGTTGCCGGATGGCGCGCCGCCGAATGGAGCGCTGCGGGACAGGGCGGAGCCCGGCGAGCCGTTTCCCCTGATGGGCCAGGGCTCACCATACTGTGTGCATGGATCCGGACACGTTCCGTAGTGGAGTCGATGTCGAGGGGTCGGATGTCTACTGGCGCCGTCGCGTGTCGGTCCTCACCGGCGTTCTCGTGGTGGCGGCCGTCATGGCGTGGGCCTGCACGAGTGCGTCTGGAAGGCCACGGAAGGTCGCTGACGAGAAGAAGCCCGGAGCCGACACGATGGCGGTCGCGCTCCCATCGGTGCCCACGCCGACCGTGACCGTCACGGCCTCGACCTCGGCCGCGGCGTCGCCCACACCGTCCAGGTCGCCCTCCGGGACGCCGTCGCCTTCGGCGTCACCACACGCGTCGGCGGCCATGCGGCCCGGGCAACGGTGCCAACCGGGAGATCTGGTGCTCAGCCTCCGAGGGGGCCAGGACGTCTACGGGGAGGCAGCGCGGCCGAGCTTCCTGCTGACCATGGTGAGCACCGGTGATGTCGCGTGCACCGTCGATGTCGGCCCTCGCACGCTGGAGACGCGGATAACCTCGGGCCAGGACCGGGTCTGGTCGACGGCCGACTGCGTCAGCGGGGCAGGCGTCGACATCCAGCTGCTCAAGCGTGGCGTCCCGTACGTTCGCATGATCCAGTGGGACCGCCACCGATCGGGGCAGGACTGCACCACCGCGCGCGACCCGGCCCGCGCCGGGACCTACGTCGCCCTGGCCCAATCGGGAGGGCTCAAGAGCTCGAAGGTCGTCTTTCACCTCCGTTGAGCGTGCGCTCGGATGCGTCAGATGTATCGCTCAAGGATCGAGGATTCGGCGAGGCGGGACAGGCCCTCGCGGACGTTGCGGGCGCGGGACTCGCCGACGCCGCCGACCGCCTGGAGGTCGTCGATGCTGGCGGCCAGCAACTTCTGCAGCCCGCTGAAGTGATCGACCAGCCGGTCCACGATCACGCTGGGCAGCCGGGGCACCTTCGCCAGGAGCCGGAAGCCACGCGGGCTGACCGGGGTGTCCAGCGCCTCGGCGCCGGAGTGGCCGAGCACGTGGGCCACCTTCGAAAGGTCCAGCAGGTCGTCGGCGGACAGCTCGTCGAGCTCGTGCATGGCTTTGGTGAAGCCGCGGGACCGCTGGCCGCGAGCGTCGGGCAGGTAGTCGCGCACGATCAGCTCGCGGTCCGGCTCCACCCCCGCCACCAGCTCGTCGAGCTGGAGCGAGAGCAGCCTTCCGTCGGTGCCGAGCTCGACGACGTAGCCCTCGATCTCCCCGGCGATGCGCCGGACCATCTCCAGGCGTTGCACGACCGAGGCCACGTCGCGGACGGTCGCGAGATCCTCGATCTCCAGGGCCGAGAGCGTGCCGGACACCTCGTCGAGCCGCAGCTTGTACCGCTCGAGCGTGGCCAGTGCCTGGTTCGCCTTGGAGAGGATCGCCGCCGACTCCTCCAGCACGTAGCGTGTGCCGTCCAGGTAGAGCGCGATGATCCGCATCGACTTGCTGATGGCGATGACGGGAAAGGACGTCTGCCGAGCCACCCGCTGGGCGGTCCGGTGCCGGGTTCCCGACTCGTCGGTGGGGATGCCGGGATCGGGTACGAGGTGGACGGCGGCGCGGACGATCCGAAGATCGTCGCTGTTCAGGACGATCGCGCCGTCCATCTTGGCGAGCTCGCGCAGCCGGGTCGCGGCGAACTCGACGTCGAGCTCGAAGCCGCCGGTGCAGAGCTCTTCGACGGTCGGGTCGTAGCCCACGACGATGAGGCCGCCGGTGTGGCCGCGGAGGATGCGCTCCAGACCGTCGCGTAGCTGGGTGCCAGGAGCGACGGCGGCGAGTATCGCCCTCCGCCGCTCGTCGAGCCCCTTGTCGTTCTGAGCCACGTCACCGTTACCTTTCAGTTGGCTCCAGTGAGCGCACTGTCGGGCAGCCGCGCCGTACGGCGCGAGCGCTCTCCCTATGGCCCCAGAAGAGGGCGTTTGTCAGGTAGATGTGAGCCCCTGCCCTGCGTAACCTTGACGTCGCCAAGTTTACCGAGTTGACCTCCTCCCCGGCCTGAAGGCCGGGGATTCTTCCCATCGCACCACTTAGGCGGCGCGTGGGGGTTGACGCTTCGCAGACCGGGCAGTCCCGAGGTCTCCACGTCCTGACACCGCTGGTCCAGCGGCGTTGCCGATGTTGATGGCAGCGTTGATGTCGGCGTGGCCGACCCACCCGCACGCCGGGCTGGTGCACGCGAACACGGTCCCGGCGCGGGCGGCCGGGTCGCGGTGCCCGCACCGATGGCAGGTCTGTGAAGTGCCAGGCGCGGGAACCCTCACCACCTGACCACCCCGATCGCGGGTCTTGTACTCCAGCAGGGCGACGGTCCGGCCCCATGCCTGCCCGGCGATCGCCCGGTTCAATCCGGCTTTCTGAGCGACGTTCCTGCCGGGTGCTTCGATGGTGCCTTTCGCGGAGACGAGCATATTGGTGATCTTCAGGTCTTCCACCGCGATCACGCCGAAGGTATCGGCGAGGTGCGTGGTGATCTGATGCTGCCAGTCGGTGGCCCGGCGCTTGGCTTTCGCGCGCAGTCCCGCGATCTGGTCGTAGGTGCGGCTTTCCCGGTTGGAAGGGCGGGTCTTCCTCGGCCGGGTCGCGCGTTGGCGGGCGCTCTTGTTCTCCAGGCGGCGCAGACGCTCCCGTTCGCCGCTGGTGAGCCAGGGGCCGTGTTCACGTGTAGTGCCGTCCGACAGGGCCAGGGCGACGTTGACACCCCGGTCGATTCCAACGCTCGGGCCCGGGTGCCGAGCGGGGGCCGTGACCTGAGTTTCGGTGCGGAACACCAGGTGCCAGCCGTCGGCCTCCTTGACCAGTCGTGCCCCCGTGATTCTCCCGGTGGGAGCGTTCTTCCCGACGCCGGGAAGGTCCTTGGTCCACCGGAACCTGATCCTTCCGATCATCGGGATGGTGGCCGCGCCCCACCCGGCCGACAGGCGGCAGATCCGCATGTTCCGGACCTGCGGCACGTCAACCGCCGGCCGTGCCCGTTTCTTCGACTTGAACGTTGGCCGGTCGGCGGGGTGGTCAGGGTTGACGAAGTTCTCCCACGCTTGGCGGTAGGTCTTCAGAACCGCCTGGGCGGCCCTCCGGCGCCGGGTGTTCACCGACACTCACCTGACCCGTATGGAAGAGATCATGAGGGACGTGTGCGCCGACTTCGAAACCCGGCTGACCGAGTTCAACGGCGAGAACAACCACGTCCACCTCCTGGTCAACCTCCCGCCCAAGGTCGCCCTATCGAAACTGGTCAACAGCCTCAAAGGCGTCTCCTCGCGGCGGATGCGCCAGGAGTTTCCCGAGCTGGCCGCCCACTACTACCGGGCCAGCAAGCTCTGGTCGGGCTCGTACTTCGCCGGGAGCGTCGGCGGCGCACCGCTCTCGATCGTGCGCCAGTACATCGAGCAGCAGAACCGGCCGGCCTGACCGTGGTGACGCCGGTCCGCCTGGCAGCGAATCGACTGTTCTTGCCCCGCTCCGCAGGACAGTCCGTTTCACCCCCGGCCTGAAGGCCGGAGCACTACGGACGAATCCGGTAGCGGCTTCCTCACCGGACGTGTGTGAGAGCGTCCCAAACGTTCTCCACTTCTGTGACGTCGAAACCGGGTGCGAAGTTCGTCGTGCGGGACGCGGAATCGCGGACCGCGACGAGATTCCCGCGGGATTGCCGCGGCGGCGCCTCCAGCCGTGGGGACTCGACCTCCAGGGATCCGGCGGGGACGAGGGCCCGGGTGAAGCCGAGCCGGGACGCCTCGGAGAGCCGGCGCCGCACGTCGCGGACGGGACGGAGCTCACCCGCGAGGCCGACTTCGCCCAGCACGATCAGGCCGTTCGGGAGCGGCCGGTCGCCTGCCGCGCTCACCACGGAGAGCATCAGGGCGAGGTCGACGGCGGGGTCGGTCAGCCGGATGCCGCCCACGGTCGCGGTGAACACGTCGCATTTTCCGATCTTGGCGTTGAGCCGCCGTTCCATCACCGCGAGCACCATCGCCACCCGGTAGGAGTCCAGGCCGGACGAGGTGCGTCTCGGCTGGGGGGCCTCGGTCGGGCCCACCAGCGCCTGCAGCTCGGCCGGGATGGGACGGGTGCCCTCGATCGTGACGGTGACGCAGGTGCCGGGCACCGGCTCCGCGTGCCGCGAGACGAACAGCCCGCTCGGATCGGTGATCCCGGTGATGCCGCGCTCGTGCAGGTCGAAGCAGCCGACCTCCTCGATCGGCCCGAACCTGTTCTTGATCGCTCGGACCATCCGGAGTCGCGAGTTCCGGTCGCCCTCGAAGTGCAGGACGACGTCCACCAGGTGCTCCAGGACGCGGGGACCGGCGATCGAGCCGTCCTTGGTCACGTGGCCGACCAGGACCGTGGCGATGCCGCGCTCCTTGGCCAGCCGGACCAGGTTTCCGGCGACCTCACGGACCTGGGTGACGCCACCGGGCACGCCGGTCGCCTCGGCGGAGCCGATCGTCTGCACCGAGTCGACGATGAGCAGCCGGGGCTGGACCTTCTCGACGTGGGTGACGAGCGCGGAAAGGTCGGTCTCGGCCGCGAGATAGAGCCGGTCCTCCACCGCGCCGATCCGGTCGGCCCGCATGCGCACCTGGGCGGCGGACTCCTCGCCGGTCACGTAGAGCACCGTCTCGTGCTGGGCCGTACGCGCCGCGGCCTCCAGCAGGAGCGTCGACTTGCCGATGCCGGGCTCGCCGGCGAGCAGCACCACCGCGCCCGGCACCAGGCCGCCGCCGAGGACCCGGTCGAGCTCGCTGACGCCGGTCGTCCTGGCATGCGCCACCTCGGCCTTGACCTCGCCGATCGGCACCGCGGGGGCGGAGACGGCGCCCGGCCGGACCACGCTGACGCCCTGCCGGGCACCCGCCTCCTCCACGGTGCCCCAAGCCTGGCACTCACCGCACCGGCCCACCCACTTGGCGGTGGTCCACCCGCACTCGCCACACCGGTACGAAGGCTTCTGCGCTTTACTCACGGGCGGAGGCTATCGGCCCGCGCCGACAATCCCCACTGTGATCTCGGATACTCGGATGATCTCGGATACTCGGATGAACTCAGATGGACGGACTCAGATGTGGTCCGCAAGATCGGCGAGCAGCAGGCGCTTGGGCTTGGCGCCCCTGATCTGCTGGACCACCTCGCCGCCCCGGAAGAGATTCAGCGTGGGGTAGGCCATGATGTCGTACTTGGCGGCTATCTGCGGGTGCTCGTCCGCGTTGAGCTTGGCCACCGTGAGGCGGTCGCCGTACTCTTCGGCGATCTGCTCCAGGATCGGAACGATCATCTTGCAGGGCGGGCACCACTCGGTCCAGAAGTCCACCAGCACGGGCTTGTCGCTGCGCAGCACCTGCTCGTCGAACGTCTCGGTCGTCAGTGTGATCATCTTTGGTCCTCACTCGGTTCGCTGGGAGAGCGCGCAGCCCGGGCAGGCCTGCGCGAGTTGGGCGGCCACCTCGGACCGGCGTGCCAGCAACGAGCGGATCTCCGCGTCGGGCTCCGCCAGCTTGCGCCGGTAGACCTCGACGGACTTCGGGCAGGCGTTCCCCGTCGCGTGCC
>JBIOWF010000226.1:0-25379 GCA_044868295.1 Microtetraspora sp.
CGGCTCGGTCAGCACCAGCCGTCCATCGCCGCCCGGGAACACCCTGGTGAAGATCTGCTCGAACTCCCGGGCCACGTCCTCGTACGCCGAGGCGAACATCTGCTCCACCCGGTCGTCGACCTCCTTGACCACGAGCAGCAGGTCCCGACGCGTCTTCTTGAGATCCTCCAGCTGCGACGTGAGGAAGGTGTGGCGCTCCTCCAGCGCGGCGAACTCCTCAAGCGCGAGCGGGTTGACCTTGCCGAGCTGCGTCATCTGCCGGTCCGCGGCGCGTGCCCGCTTCTCCTGCTCCTCCCGGACGTACGGGATCGGCGGGTCGCCGGGCACCTGCACCGAGGGGCCGTATTCGGCGATCAGCGCATCCGTCTCGACGCCGTATTCCTCCAGGGCCCGCTGCTCCATCTGCTCCAGGCGCAGCCGCTGCTCGGTCCGCGCCATCTCGCTGCCGTGGACCCGGTTGACCAGTTTGTCCAGCTCTCCGCTGAGCTCGCGTACGCGTAGCCGTATCGACTTGAGCTCTGTGTCGATCTCGCCCCGCGCCCGCTCGGCCTCGTCGCGGTCCTCGGCGGCCTTGGCGAGCGAGCCTTCCAGGGCGCGCAGGGCGGCGCGCGTGCCCCGCGCCACGGCGTTGGCGACCTCGGCCTGCCTGCGCCGCCGCTCCCGCTGCGCCGCCGCCTTGGCCCGGTCCTCTCGCTCTCGCTGCGCGGCGCGCATCAGCCCATCTGCGCGCCCGGCGATCCCCCTGACCCGCTCCTCGGCGGTCCGTACGGCGAGCCTGGCCTCCATCTCGGCCTGCCGCGTCACTCCACAGGCCGCGGCGAGCTCGTCACGGGCCTCGGTGGTGGGCTCGGCCTCCAGTTCCCCGGCGTACTCGGCCTCGGCGAGCTGTTCCTCCAGCTCCACGACGGCCGCCTGCGCGATGTCGCGGGCCTCTTCGGCGTCCTGTACGGCTTTCGCGAGCCGCGCGCCCTCATCCTGGGCGGCCTTGACACCGGCCTCCAGCCGGGCGAGCCGCTTTGCCGCGTCGGCGGCCTTCTGGTCGGCGTCCCGCTGTCTGCCCCGCAGCCGGTCCAGTACGGCCTGAGCCGCGTTGAGCGCGTTCTGTGCGGTGTTGACGCCGTTCTGGGCCACCGAGACGCCGGTCTGCGCCTCGCCGACCCGCGCTTGGGCGGCCTCGACGGCGGCCTGGGCCTCTCGTTCGGCCTCGACCGCGTCTTCCAGCGCCTGCGCGTGCCGCTCCCCGGCGGTGGTCGCGGCCTCCAGGTCGATGGTCGCCTCGTCGAGCGCGGCCCTCACCTGCAGAACCGAGCCGCCGCCTCCTGACCCGCCCCGGGCCTCGTGGGTCCCGAGCACGTCACCGGACCGGCTGACGGCGCGCAGCCCGGGCCGCTCGTCCACCACCTTCCTGGCGGCGGCCAGATCGTCGACGACGACCACGTCCGACAGGAGGGCGTCCACAGTCGCGCGCAAATGAGCCGGAACGGTCACCAGATCGGCCGCCCACTCCGCGCCGTCGACCTGTGCCGGGCGGGCGGCGGCGAGAGCGTCGGTCCGCTCTGAGGCGATCAGCAGCTCGGCCCGGCCCCCGTCCTCTTCGCGCAGATGTTCCATCGCCGCCACAGCGGCGCTCAGGGAGTCCACGGCCACGGCGTCGGTGGCCAGCACCGCCGCCACCGCGGCCTCCGCCCCGGGGCTCACCGTCAGCAGCGTGGCTATCGGGCCGAGCACGCCGGAGAGACCGGCGCCGAGCAGCGCGGCGGCACCGTCCACGCCTCCGGCCAGGCTCATCTCCAGGGCCTCACGGCGCGCGTGGAGGGCCGCGATCTCCCGCTGTGACCCCTGGTCGGCGGCGCGAGCCGTACCGACGACGGACTTGGCGGCGGACAACGCGTCACGAGGAGCCGCGACGGCGGCCTTGACCTCCTCGACCACGGCCTTGGCCTGCTCCACCACGGCCCGGGCCTCCTCGACCGCCGCCCGGGCCAGGTCGACGCCTTCTTGGGCGGACTCGAGCTCGGCCGCGAGCTGCGGGTCAGCGGCGGGTTCGCTCAGCTCCTGCGCGTCGTATTCGGCCTGGGCCCTCTGCGCGCGCTCGTGAGCCTCGGCGAGCGCCTTGGCGAGCCGGCCGATCTCGTCGCCGGCGGCTCTGGCCCGGCTCCTGGCGGAGTCCACCTGGCCGCGCAGCCTGGCCAGCCCCTCACGCCGGTCGGCGGCGGCCCGTGCGGCCGCGGCCAGCCGCCGTTCCTCCCCGCTGAGCGCCTCCTCGGCCTCCGCCCGGATCTCCACCGCCGCCGCGAGCCGTTCCCGCGCCTCGTCGAGCTCTTCCTGGAGCGCCCGTTCCTTCTCGCGAACCTCGGCGGCCTCCCGCTCGAACTCCTCCGGATCACGGCCCCGGCGCTCGATGGCGGCCGCGTCGGCGGCGTGCCGCTCCCGCTCCACCGCGAGGCTCTCGACGCCCCGGAGACGCTCCCGCAGGGCCGAAAGCCGGTAGAACGTCTCCTGCGCGGCCGTCAGGCGCGGCTGGGCCTCACCCGCCGCCGCCTCCAGCTCGGCCTCGCGGCGCTGCCCCTGCCCCAGCTCGGTCTCGACCTGGGCCCGCCGGGTCTGTACGGCCGCCTCATCGGCCGCCTCCCGTTCGAGCGTGTCGCGCAGCGTGATCACGTCGTCCGCGAGCAGCCGCAGCCGTGCGTCGCGCAGGTCGGCCTGGATGACCGCGGCCCGGCGGGCGATCTCCGCCTGGCGGCCGAGCGGCTTGAGCTGCCGCCGCAGCTCGGTGGCGAGGTCCTGGACGCGGGTCAGGTTGGCCTGCATGGCATCGAGCTTGCGAAGCGCCTTCTCCTTGCGCTTGCGGTGCTTGAGTACGCCTGCGGCCTCCTCGATGAACGCCCTGCGATCCTCTGGCCCGGCGTGCAGCACCTGGTCGAGCTGGCCCTGGCCGACGATGACGTGCATCTCACGGCCGATGCCGGAGTCGGACAGCAGCTCCTGGATGTCGAGCAGGCGGCAGGTGTCGCCGTTGATCGCGTATTCGCTCTGGCCGGACCGGAACATCAGCCGGCTGATCGTCACCTCGGTGTAGTCGATCGGGAGCGCGCCGTCGCTGTTGTCGATGGTCAGCGTGACCTCGGCGCGGCCCAGGGGTGGCCTCGACGAGGTCCCCGCGAAGATCACATCCTCCATCTTGCCGCCGCGCAGCGACTTGGCGCTGTGCTCGCCCATGACCCAGGCCAGCGCGTCGACGACGTTGGACTTCCCGGACCCGTTGGGCCCCACGACGCAGGTGATGCCCGGCTCGAAGCGCAGAGCGGTGGCCGAGGCGAAGGATTTGAAACCGCGCAGGGTGAGGGTCTTGAGGTACATGCCCCCCCTCTCCCCGCGGACTCCCCGACCGTTAGGGGGGAAGACTACCGGTCCCCGAAGCCGGAGGTCATCGACTATCGAGCAGATACATCGCAGCTCACACCGATCTGGCGGTGCGGTCCGGCGCCCTCTGCCCGGAAACAGGGGGGTGCATGCGGCGTGGCATCGAAATAGCCCTGAGACCGTCCCCTGACGGGATTCTCACTTGCCCTTCACTGGTCCTACTGGGCCCGAAAATGAAGAGGGACGCCTTGGTAGGCGCCCCTGACAGTGTTTTCTGTCTCCAGCTTCTCAGGTGAGAGCCGGTTCACGATCCTGAAGCCGGATCAAGGCCTCGTCACGAGTTTGCGCCGCGAGCGCATCGTTCTGTGCCTGGAGCCGGGTAAGTTCTGCCTCCAGGTCCCGGATGCGCTGCTGGAGACGGCGCATTTCGGAGACCATTCGAGGGTCAGGACCGCCGACGTGGCCTAGTAGAGCCTTCGCCATAGTAAAGGGTCCTCCACGCTGAGTGACCAGACTGGTTCGCGCACTTCATTGCCGCGGGAGGGGTGCGCGTGGTTCCTCTCAAGAGTCGCACCGGCATTGGAGTCGGTCAAGTTGAACGCTCCGTGCCTACACACCGGTGGGCACTCCCGACACGTAAATATACCGCATTTGAGTAGTTTGAGGAAGAGCTACCGCTCGGCAAACCCTGCCAAACTGCCCTTCGCGTCGCTCCAGCGCTCTACTATCCCGTCGACTCGACCGGGCGTGTCACCGGTGCGCAGCAGCTCAAGGAGCCTTTCGCATGATTCCCGTGGACCTTCGGCCACGATCTCAACCCTCCCGTCGGAGAGATTCGCCGCCCAGCCGTCGAGCCCGAGCTCCAGCGCCCTCGCGCGCGCCCACCATCGGAACCCCACGCCCTGCACCCGCCCCCGGACCCACGCCGTCAACCGAATCACGGTTACCAGTATCCGGGGCACCACACCGGAGACGAACCCGGGTCACAGGCTCGGAGGTCACAGGCTCGGAGGTCAGAGGCTCAGAGCCTGGCGTTCCGCGGGCGGGGCTGACATTTCGGACAGCTGTAGGACGACCGGTTCATGAACGCGTCCCGCCTGACAGGCGTTCCGCACCGGCGGCAGGGCTCGTCCCGCCTGCCGTACACGGCCAGTGACCGGTCGAAGTAACCGCTCTCCCCATTGACATTCACGTACAAACTGTCGAAAGATGTGCCGCCCTGGCCGAGCGCCTCCGCCATGACCGCGCGGACCGCGGCCAGCAGCTCGGCGATCCTGGGCCTGGTGAGCGTCTCTGTCGGCCTCGCCCAGTGCAACCGCGCCCGCCACAGCGCCTCGTCCGCGTAGATGTTCCCCACTCCGCTGATCAGGGACTGGTCGAGCAGCGCCCGCTTGATCCCCGTCTGCCGGCGGCGCAGCCTGATCGCGAACTCCTTGTCGTCGAAAACCTCTTCGAACGGATCAGGCGCGATGTGCGCCACCGGCTCGGGCACCTGCCGGTGCCGCTCGCCGGCCGACCCGAGCCGTACGGGATCGACAAGAGGCGCGACGAGAAGGTGGCCGAAGGTGCGCTGGTCGACGAAGCGCAGATCGGGGCCACCGTCGGTGAAGCCGAGCCGGACCCGCAGATGCTTCTCCCCCGGCGTCCGCGGATCCACGACCAGGAGCTGGCCGCTCATTCCGAGGTGCGCCAGCAGGGCCTCCTCAGCCCAGTCCCGCACCAGGTGACCCGGCTGCTCGTCCTGGGCCGGGATCTCCCTGTCGTACAGGGGCAGCCAGAGGTACTTGCCGCGACGCTCGGCGGACAACACAGTGCGGCCCACCAGCTGGTCGGGCAGCTCTCCGGCGTTCCGCCGTACCGCGCGAGGATGGAGCACCTCCACGGAAGCGATCGTGCGACCCGAGACCCAGCTCTCGAGGCCCAGCCGAACGACCTCGACCTCGGGCAACTCCGGCATCCGGCCTCAACCTCCGCTAGGCGTGTTTCCCTGGAACCTGCACCACTGCCCCGGAGGGCCAGGTGCTCTCACCGGTTCCGTGAGCTCAGGACTGGCCGAGCCCGGCGCCCTCACGGGCGTCCCGCGTCGTCTTGATGGCGGTCCAGGCCGCCTCGGCCGCCTGCTGCTCGGCTTCCTTCTTGCTGCGCCCGGTCCCGGTGCCGTAGTCCTGCCCGCCGACCCGGACGGTCGCCACGAAGGACTTGGCGTGGTCCGGCCCGCTCTCGTCGACGTGGTACTCGGGAACCCCGAGCGCCTCGGCGGCGGTCAGCTCCTGCAGCGAGGTCTTCCAGTCGAGACCGGCGCCCAGCGAGGCGGAATGCTTGATGAGCGGATCGAACAGCAGGTGCACGACGCGGAAGGCCTCGTCCAGGCCCTTGTCGACATACACCGTTCCGATCAGCGCCTCAAGGGTGTCGGCCAGGATCGAGGACTTGTCCCGCCCGCCGGTGCCCTCCTCGCCACGGCCCAGCCGCAGGTACTTCCCGAGGTCCAGAGTGCGGGCCACGTCCGCCAACGCGCGCATGTTGACCACCGCCGCGCGGAGCTTGGCGAGCTGCCCCTCGGGCAGGTCCGGATGGCCCCGGTACAGGGTGTCCGTGACCACGAGACCCAGCACCGAGTCGCCCAGGAACTCCAGGCGCTCGTTTGTGGGCAGGCCACCGTTCTCGTACGCGTACGAGCGATGCGTCAGCGCCCGCTCCAGGATGCCCGTGCTGAGCCGCACGTCGATGACGCGCTCCAGTTCGTCTCGGGCGATCTCGACGGCGACCGGTTTTCCCGCCTGTGGGGCCACGACTTCCTCCAACTCATGCATGGCAATGCCGAACACGGTGGCAGGTGTGTTACGGAGAAGCCCGAAGGCGTGGTGGGCGCCGGGCCCCGGTGAAGGGGCCACGGCGTCCACCACGACCGCGGGCACGCTTGCCTGTCGTCTCACTCCCAACCGCCACCGCGCGTGTGTGAAAGCAAGGTAACGCCGACCGGGTCCATTTGACGACCCGGCCGGCGTCCTTGTCCGCTTCAGCGCGCGATCAGGCCGACGGCTCGATGACCTGACGGCGGTTGTAGGTGCCACAACTCGGGCACGCCACGTGCGGGCGCTTCGGCGAGCGGCACTGGGGGCAGCTCACGAGCGCGACCGCGGCGGCCTTCCACTGGGACCTGCGGGCGCGGGTGTTGCTCCGCGACATCTTCCGCTTGGGGACGGCCACGTCAACCCTCCTGATCGTCTTCGTTGTCCACAATCAAACCTTGCAGCGACGCCCAGCGCGCGTCGATCTTCTCGTGCCGGTGGTCGCCGCCGGCTTCCGCCAGCTTGACCCCGCACTCCGTGCAGAGACCGCGGCAGTCGTCGCTGCACACCGGGCTCAGCGGCAGCGCGAGCACCACCGCGTCACGGAAGATCGGCTCGAGATCGAGCAGTTCGCCGTCGAGGATCGAATCATCCTCTCCGGCGTCCTCCACTGAGTAGAAGAAGAGCTCCTGGAAGTCGACCTCGATCTCCGAGGTCAACGGGTCCAGGCACCGCGAGCACTCTCCACTGAGAGGAGCTCGCGCCGTGCCCGTGACGAGCACGCCCTCCATCACCGCCTCGAGCCGCATGTCCAGCTCGACGTCGACGTCCTTGGGAACGCCGATCATTCCGACCGCGAGGTCCACCGGTGCCGGGAGGGCCGGGCTCATCTTGCGCATCGACCCCGGTCGTCGTCCCAGGTCATGGGTGGAGATCACCCAAGGGGCTCGGGGGTCGAGGCTGCGCAGACTCATCCTGCTCTCGTTAGGCATGGCGAATCACCGCCGTCGTGCAAGGCCGAATAGAAAGAATACCAGCCGGTGGTCAGCCCCTGAGCCGCTCGATGAGGAGCTTGTGCACCAGGTCCGGGACCAGGCCGGAAACGTCCCCACCATACCGTGCGATCTCCTTCAGCCTGCTGGAGGAGAGGAACGAATATTCGGGATTGGTGGACATGAACAGCGTCTCCACGCTCGACATGCGGTAGTTCAGCTGGGCCATCTGCAACTCGTAGTCGAAATCGCTGACCGCCCGCAGGCCCTTAACGATCGTCGGAATGTTGTGCTGTCTGCAGAAATCGACAAGGAGTCCATGGAACTTCTCCACCCGGACGTTCCCGTACTCCTTGGTCACCGCCTGGAGCATGTCGATCCGCTCATCGACCGTGAACAGGCTCTTCTTCTCAACATTGATCAATACGGCTACGACGACCTCGTCGTACAGCCGTGACGTCCGGCCGATGATGTCCAGATGACCGTTGGTCACAGGGTCGAAAGACCCCGGGCAAACGACGCGACGCAAGGCGCACCCCCAGGTTTACGGGTTCCCGGCTGCGTGACCGTACCAAACGGCCGCTTCGCCATAGCGACGGACCCTGGCTTCTTCGAACCCGAGCGGCCACACCAGGTCTTTCCCCCTGGATTCGCGTTCCACCGCGATGAGAGCCCCATCCGTGAGCCAGCCGTTGTCCCTGAGCGTCTCGAGCACCGCCGTGACCGCATCGTCCGTCACCGCGTAGGGCGGATCGGCGAAGACGAAGTCGTACGGCTCCGCGCACGCCTGCCCAACGACCCGCTCGACCTTCTCCGGCCGGAGCACGGCGCCCGGCAGCCCCAGGGAGGTGATGTTCTCCCTGATCGTCCGTACGGCTTTCGCGTCCGCCTCCACCAGCAGCGCGTGGGCCGCGCCCCGGCTGAGGGCCTCCAGCCCGATGGCTCCGGATCCGGCGTACAGATCGAGGATCCGGGCCCCGTCGAGTGAGCCCAGAATCGAGCCCACCGTGGAGAACAGCCCCTCCCTGGTGCGGTCGCTTGTCGGCCGGGTTCCCTTGCCTGGCGGGACCGCGAGCCTGCGTCCTCCTGCGCTACCTGCGATGACGCGCGTCATGCACTTATTGTCGCAGGTCAAGAGTGGGCAAGGGGCGGCGACGAATGAGTAAGAGCCGTATCGCACAGCGGGCGTGATCCGCATGATGAGTTCTGCGGCCTTCATGGTGACCCAGGGGAAGGCCGGCCGACGTCATCGTGAGCCCTTCCGTGCGTCGGCGCCCTCGGCACCTGACCCGAGGGTGGGCCCAGCCGGGGACGGCATTCGGGGGGAGGCCGTCCCAAGGCTGGGCCCTGGGTCATTCTCACGCCACGGACAGCCGGGACCCCCGGCCTTGTCCCTTTCGCGGCCTTTCCGAGATCTTGCGGTGGCTTCTCCGGAATTTCTCCAGAAGACTCCCGGGCCGTCACCCGATGCGTCTCGGAACGCCCTCCAAAGGCTCCCAGCCTGGCCCCCGATGGATCTTCGAGCGCCCGAGAGGACTCCGGGCTCAGGCCTTCTCCAGGTAGTCCGCCCGCTCGTCGGCGACCAGGGCGTCGAGCTCCGACCGGAGGGCGGGGTGACCCGCCAACTCGGGATCCGTGGTCAGCATCCCGATCGCCTCCTCTCGGGCCGCCTGGATCACGTCCTCGTCCCGGAGCAGCTGGAGCATCTTCAGCGACGACTTACGCCCGGACTGCGCGGCCCCGAGGACGTCGCCCTCACGGCGCTGCTCCAGGTCCACCCGGGAGAGCTCGAATCCGTCCAGCGTGGCGGCCACCGCGTCCAGCCGCTCCCGCGCCGGCGTGCCCGCGGCGGCCTCGCTCACCAGCAGGCAGAGCCCGGGCAGGCCACCACGGCCGACCCGGCCGCGCAGCTGGTGCAGCTGCGAGACGCCGAAGCGGTCGGCGTCCATGATGATCATTACGGAGGAGTTCGGCACGTCCACGCCGACCTCGATGACGGTCGTCGCGACCAGGACCTGGATCTCTCCCCGTGTGAAGGCCCGCATCACGGCGTCCTTCTCCTCGGGCGGCAGCTTCCCGTGCAGCACCTCGATCCGCAGGCCGTGCAGCGGGCCCGCGGAGAGCATCTCCGCCACCTCCAGCACGGCCAGCGGCGGCCTGCGTTCCTCCTCGTCCTTCTCCAGGTCGCCCTCGTCGCCCTCCTGGTCGCCGATGCGCGGGCAGACGATGTACGCCTGGCGCCCGAGGCCGATCTCCTCCCGGACGCGCTCCCACGTGCGGTCGAGGAAGTGCGGCTTCTCCGCCGCCGGAACGACGTGCGTGGAGATCGGCGCGCGGCCCGACGGAAGCTGGGAGAGCGTCGAGACCTCCAGGTCGCCGAAGACGGTCATCGCGACCGTCCGAGGGATCGGGGTCGCGGTCATCACCAGCACGTGGGGCCTGCCTCCGCCGCCCTTCTCGCGAAGCGCGTCGCGCTGCTCGACGCCGAAGCGGTGCTGCTCGTCGACCACGACGAGCCCAAGGTCGGCGAACTGGACCCGCTCCTGGAGCAGAGCATGGGTGCCGACCACTATCCCGGCGCTGCCCGACGCGGCGTCCAGCAGGGCGCTCCGCCGGGCCGCCGCACCCATCGACCCGGTCAGCAGGGCGACGACCGTGCCGCCGAACATGCCGCCGGTGGCGAGATCACCGAGCATGTTCGTGATGGATCTGTGGTGCTGCTGGGCGAGCACCTCGGTCGGGGCGAGCAGCGCGGCCTGCCCTCCGGAGTCGACGACCTGCAGCATCGCGCGCAGCGCGACCACGGTCTTGCCGGCGCCGACCTCTCCCTGCAGGAGCCGGTGCATGGGGTGCTCCCTGGCCAGGTCGGCCGCGATCTCCACGCCGACCTCCCGCTGCCCCTCGGTGAGCTGGAACGGCAACCTGGCCTCGAAGTCGTGGAGCAGCCCGCCGGCGCGCCCCGGGCGCGGCCGCGCCGGCCACGCGGAGGCCGCCATCCGCCGCCGCACCAGCACGGCCTGGAGCAGGAACGCCTCATCGAACTTGAGCCGCCTCCTCGCCCCGCCGATGTCGCCGATGTCCCGCGGCCGGTGAACGGCCGTCAGCGCCTCCGTGAGGCCCGGCAGCCCGTGCCGCCGCCGAAGCCCCTCGGGCAGCGGATCGTCAAGGCTCAGCACGTCGAGCACGGTGCGTACGGCCCGGCGGATCTTCCACGTGGCGAGCCCCTGCGCCGACGGATAGATCGGCACCGGCGCGGACGCGAACTCCTCGGCCGTCTCCTGCTCGTCCGTCTCGTAGTCCGGATGGGCCAGCGAGCGGCGCTTGACCCCCTTCGGCGAGACGAAGACATTGACCTTGCCGGAGAACATAGCCTCGGTGCCGGGCGGCAGCCGCTGCTCCGCCACGTAGGCCCCCTTGCCGAAGAACGCCAGATGCAGCCTGTCCTTGCCGTCGGTGACCTCGACGTCGAGCCAGGTGCCCTGCCGGTTCTTCATCGGGCGGCGCATCACGGACGCCACCCGGCCGACCACGGTGACGTGCTCGTCATGCTCCAGGGAGGCGATCGCGGTGAGCTCACCACGCTGGGCGTAGCGCCGTGGATAGTGGCGCAGCAACTCCCCCACCGTGGAGATGCCGAGCGCGCTCTCCAGCGGAGCGGCCGTCTTGTCCCCCACGGCCCGCTTCAGCGGCTCGTCGAACCTGGTCATGACATCTCCTCGCCTGCCGGCTCGCCGTGACTTGACCAGATCGTGCTGTGCCTGTCGGCCCGCTCGCTCCGCTCACTCGCGACAACCTGTGTCACCCGTCGTCACGTGACGAGATCGTGCCGCGCCCACCGGCCCGCTCGTCACGACAACCAGTTCTACCGCTGACTACCGACAGAAGTCATTCGACGCCGATGAGAAGCGGATAGCCGCCCTGGCCACCCTCGTAGACGACGATCTCGATGTCGGGGCGGACTTCCGCCAGATGATCCTGTACGGCTCGCGCGAGCGGTTCCGGCGCGTCCGCGCCCGTCACCAGAGTCACGAGCTCGCTGCTGCCGGAGACCAGGCGCCGGGTGATCTCGACGGCCGTCTCGGCGAGAGCCGTACCGATCAGTGCGACGTCGCCGTCGACGACGCCCAGCACGTCGCCGGGACGGCAGAGACCGGCGCTGGTCATCGCCTCCCGGTTGGCGATCCACACATGCCCGTGGCGGGTGTGCCCGGCGGCGTCGGTCATCGTCACCACGTCGTCGTCGAAGCGGCGCAGCGAATCGTGGACGGCGAGCGCCGCCAGCCCCTGGACCGACGCCCTGGTCGGCAGCACGCTGACGGTCACGCCCTCCTCGCGGGCGATCTCGGCGGCGGCCACCGCGACCGCGCGCACGCCGCTGTCGTTGGGCAGCACCGCGACCTCCGTCCCCGCCTGGCGGATGGCGGCCAGCACGGCCGCGAGCGGTGGGCTCGAACCGGGCTCGCGCCGTACCACGACGGCTCCGGCCTGCCGGAACAGGGCCGCGAGACCGTCTCCGGCCGCGACGGCGACCACGCCGCGGCCCGAGCTCGGCTCATGCGTGCGACCGCCGAGATACGTCACGCGGATCCGGTGCGGGCGGCCGACGGTCATCGCCGCCTCGATCGCCGCCCCCGCGTCGTCCACGTGGACGTGGACGTTCCACAGGTCGTCACCGCCGACGATCACCAGGGAGTCGCCGAGGGAGTCGAGCTCGCCCCTCAACCGGTCGGCGCCGTCCTGCCCGGCGTCCAGGAGGTACATGACCTCGTATCCGGGCGCCGCCGATGCGACCCCGGCGTCCTCGGCGAGCGGCGCCTTCGGCACGGTGGGCGGTGGCACCTCGTGTCGCTCGCGGAACGCCTCGGTGACGACCTCCGCCAGCGTCTCCAGGATGATCGCGAGGCCCGCGCCGCCCGCGTCGACCACGCCATTACCGGCGAGCACGTCGAGCTGGTCCGTGGTCCTCCGCAGCGCCCGCCGCGCCTCCTCCGCCGCCAGTCGCGCGACCTCGGCGAGATCGTCCGGAGCGTTCTGCACGGCTTGCGCCACCGCGGACAGGACGCTGAGCACGGTTCCCTCGACCGGCCGGGCCACCGCCGCCCTGGCCATCTCGGCTGCCCTCAGCAGCCCGTCCCGGAGATCGGCCCCACGCCCCTCGGCCTGCCTGAGCACCTCGGCCAGTCCTCTGATCGCCTGGCTGACGATCACACCGGAGTTGCCCCGCGCGCCCAGCAGCGCGCCATGGGCCAGCGTCTGCCAGGTCTTGTCCCGGTCCGCGTCGCCGGGGAGCCCGTCGAGAGCCTCGGCCGCCGACAGCACCGTGAGATGCAGGTTGGTTCCGGTGTCCCCATCGGGCACGGGGAACACGTTCAGCGCGTCGATCTCCGCCCGCGCCCGCCCGAGAGCGTCGGCGCACTGCCGCGACCAGCGGCGCACCGCAGGGGGGTCGAGCACCTCAAGCATGACCAGTCCTCCACTCCCATGGCCGCACTCATGGCGCTCCCCGATGCGCTACCGTTGGTCGCTACGAGATTATCCCTGTTCGCCGGGATCCCGTTTGGCGTGCAACGGCCAACATCGGATATCCTCGTGTGGCCAGCCGGTTGTCCCGGCATGCTCGGATGAGCCGCCCCGCACGGCGGACCGGGCCGTATCGACTGATCTGAAGGAGCGATGACCGTGGCTTCCGTCTGCGACGTCTGCGCTAAGAAGCCGACTTTCGGCAACAACGTCTCCCACTCGCACCGCCGCACCCGCCGCCGCTGGAACCCGAACATCCAGACCGTGCGCGCGACGGTCAACGGGACGCCGAAGCGGCTGAACGTGTGCACCTCCTGCATCAAGGCAGGCAAGGTCACTCGCTGACCCACGTCTTCCGAAAGCCCGTCACCGACCCCGGTGACGGGCTTTCGCGTTGTTCATGCCGAGTGCCGGCGCCCCTGCCGACCGGCGGGCTCAGCTCTCTGAGGACCCTGCGACACCCGCCGTGATGATCTGGACGTTCACCTGCGCTGAGCGGTCGGGGTGACCCGCACTGGACAGGTGGTCAGGGTGACCCAGTGCTCAGGGTGACCCAGTGCTCAGGGCGGACCCCGCAATGAGTGGTCAGGAGGTCCGCCAGCGCCAGGCGTGGTCCACGGGGCCGATGCCGGCGCCCAGCGGGAAGCCTCGGGCGATGGCTCCGGTGGTGTACTCCTTGGCATGCCGTACCGCGCCTGGCACGTCCTCCCCGAGAGCCAGGTAGGAGGCGATGGCGGAGGCCATCGTGCAGCCGGTGCCGTGCGTATGGCGGTTGTCGTGGCGCTCCGCTCTGAACCGGTACTCGCGAGACCCGTCGGACAGCAGATCGACCGGTTCGCCGGGAAGATGCCCGCCCTTGATCAGCGCCCACCGCGGACCCAGCGCCAGCACGGCTTCCGCGGCTCGGGGAAGGTCGTCCTCGTCCTCGACCTTGACCCCGGTGAGCTGCTCGACCTCCCACAGGTTGGGGGTGACGACCGTCGCGATGGGCAGGAGGCGGGCTTTGACCGTCCCGACCGCCTCCGGTGCCAGCAGGGAGTCGCCGTGCTTGGAAACGCCGACCGGGTCCACTACGACCGGCGCCGACACTCCCGCCAGGACGTCGGCGACCGTCTCCACCAGCGTGGAGGAGGCCAGCATGCCCGTCTTGATCGCCTGCGCGCCGATGTCGCCGAGCACCGAATCAAGCTGCTGCCTGACCGCCTCAGGCGGCAGCTCCCAGTAGCCCTGAACGCCGACCGAGTTCTGCGCGGTCACCGCGGCGACCACGCTCATGCCGTGCACTCCGAGGGCCAGCATCGTCTTGAGGTCGGCCTGGATCCCGGCACCGCCGCCGGAGTCCGAGCCCGCGACTGTCAGCACACGTGGGGGGGTGGTGGTCATAAGGCCATCAAATCAGCAACCTCACGCCGGGTTTCACACGGCCAACCGCCAAGCGATCGCCCAAGCAGAGGCTGACGCCGGGCATTCGCCCTCCTCGAGGATGAATACGACTGCCGACCGACGCTGGTCCTCGCTGATGGGTCACACCGCCGACAGACGGCATTCGCCTTCGCTGAGGGTGCAGTCCGATGGCTGCTCGGCGGTGCCGTTCGCGTCGAAGGTGATCGTCAGCTCTTCACCTGCGGCGAGCGACGCTTCCGGCGTGATGACCAGGGTGCCGCCGCGCTGCTCCCACTGAACGCCGTCCACAGCGGTCACCTCTCCTCCGACGGGGAATTCGAGAGTCCAGCCGCCGGACAGCTCCGCGCCTTCGTTACGGACGACGATCCGCGCCGTGTAGCCGATGTCGTCCTGGCGCAGCACCTCGAAGCCCACGGCGACCTGGGGGGCCTCCGCCACGCGAATGTCGCCCTGATCGGGGGCGGCCTCGTCGGTTGTCGTGCCGGGATCTTCGATAACGCCATCGCTGCCCGAGTCCTGCGTGGGTTCGTCGTCCACACTGACCGGCGGCTTCTTGGAAGGCGTGGCGGTCGGCGTCTTCTTGGTCTTCGGCACCGGTGTGGGGGTGACGGCCGACGGTGTGGGCTTGGCCGCTTCGGGAGTCGTCGTGGGGGTCGCGCTCGGGGCAACGCCTGGGTCGGTCGCCGAGTCGGTCTCCGTCGGAGAATCGGTCGGCGCGCTCGTCGGGGTGATCATGTCCATGGCGGGGGCGGCGCCACACGAATTGGTCGAGGCGCACCCGGACCCGGGCGGTTCGATCGCCAGGGTGGTCTCGTTCCCGACGAGCCGGATCCCGGCGAAAGTGACGCCCGCGGCGAGCAGCACGGTAACGCTGGACAGGATCGCCAACCGGCGAAAACGTCTGGGCCGTGGCTCCGGCTCGTCGTCGTACCAACCGGATCCAAGAAAGCCCCGTCGGCCTCCGCCGCCCTTCCCGTGTTCCTCGTTCCCAGGCTCGGCGAAGGCCGACGCCCAGGCGGCGGACGCCACCTCATTGCCCCCCTCAGGAGCGGCGAGCGGCCACGCGCCGGACGGCACGTCGCTACCGGCCTCGAAGAAGGCGGACCCCCGGGCGGTGGACGGCAGGTCAGTGTCCGCTACCGGAGCGGCGAGCGGCCAACCACCAGACGACACATCACTACCGGCCTCAGAGAAGGCAGGCCCCCAGGCGGTGGACTCCACGTCAGCACCCGCCACCGGAGCGGCCAGAGGCCAACCACCAGACGACAGATCGTTACGGGCCTCGGGAGAAGTCGACGCCCACGCGCCAGACCGTGCGTCATTGCCGGCCTCGGGAAAGGCGGACGCCCACGTGCCCGACAGCACGTCGCCGCCCGCTTCGGGAGAGGCGGTCGACCACGCGCCGGATGGCATGCCATTCCCGGCCTCGGGAAAGGCGGGTGCCACGTCGTAACCCGCCCCCGGGAAGGCGGGTGCCACGTCATAGCCCGGCCCCGGGAGGGCAGGTGCCACGTCGTAGCCCGCCTCCGGAAAGGCGGGTGCCGTGTCATAGCCCGGCCCGGGGAAGGCGGGCGGCGGCCACGCGCCGGACGACATGCTGGGATCCGCCGCAGGCTCGGGTCCGGCGGGTCTCGCGCCTGTGAACGGCGGGTCGGCAGGATCATTCGGCTGGCGGTAGGTCAGATGGCCCAGCCACTGGTCGAACCCGGCGGCTCCCTGAAGCTGGGAAGCGCTCGCCTGGTCATCTGCCTGCGAGTTGTTGTCCCACTCACCGGCATGTCGTCCTGTGCTGTGACCACCCATGACGGTCCTTCCTGTTGGCGACCGCCATACTTCATAACAGGTTCAATACGCCTTTGTCACAAATTTCACATCATCATCCGAAGTGGTCCCAGCCACCCTTCGTCTGCGACCGCCCCCTGACCTGCACACCTTCCTCTTGTGTGACATGGCCCACAATTTGCCAGTGCGGTGGGAGCCGTACGGAATCTGGGAAGATCGCGGCCAGTGGATGATCATCGCCGCCCGTAAGAATCCACTCCAGTGGATCAATGCCCAGGTCAGCGGCCACCTGGGCCAGGTGCTCCGGGATCGTGAACGCCGAAGGGTCCAGCCTGATGCCCACGCCACTGGCCGCGGCGATGTGGCCGAGATCCTGAAGCAGGCCGTCGCTGACGTCGACCATGGCGGTCGCGCCCAGCCGGGCCGCCTCGGGTCCGGCGGAGTACGCGGGCTGGGGACGGCGGTGGGCGTCCACCAGTTCGCCGGTGTCGCTCCGGCCCGATTCCAGCAGGGCGAGCCCGGCCGCCGCGTAGCCGAGACGTCCGGCCACGGCGACGATCTGACCGGGACGCGCGCCGGAACGGGTCACCGGCGCCCGCCCGCCGAGATCGCCAAGAGCGGTGACGCCGAGCACCACGAGGTCCGACCGGGCGACGTCGCCACCGGACACGCTGGCCCCGACCAGGGCGCACTCGTCGCGCAGACCATCGGTCAGGCCGTCCAGCCATCCGGTCGTGACGTCTCCGGGGAGCCCCAGGCCGACGAAGATGGCCGTCGGGTCGGCGCCCATGGCAACGACATCGGAAAGGTTCTGGGCCGCTGCTTTGCGGCCGATGTCGTACGCGCTGGACCAATCGCGGCGAAAATGCCTACCCTCGAGTAGAAGATCAGTACTAACGACGACCCGCCCATCGGGCGCGCTGAGGATCGCGGCGTCGTCGCCGGGACCCAGAAGCACGGCCGCACTCTGCGGCAAGCGCCCAGCAATCCGTCTAATAACACCGAATTCGCCGAGTTCTCCTACTGTGATGGCACACCCCTTGTGCATTCGAGGTACGGTTACGCTCCGGCATTGATCTCTATCCGGAGGACGTGATGGTGCAGGCCTACATCCTTATCCAGACCGAGGTCGGCAAGGCCGCCAACGTCGCCCGCGAGATAGCCGCCATCGACGGCGTCACCCAGGCGGAGGACGTCACCGGCCCGTATGACGTGATCGTCCGAGCCGAGGCCCGGAACGTCGACGAGCTCGGCAAGCTCGTGGTCGCCCAGATTCAGGCCGTGGAAGGGATCACACGTACTCTTACGTGTCCGATCGTCCACATCTGATCCGAGAAGTAATGCCAAGATCTGCCCTTCTGGTCGCGACCGTGACCATCGTGACCACGCTGTCCCTCGCGGGCTGCTCCGGCGCGGTGCGCGTTGACCCGCCCACTCCCTCGGGAGCGGCGGCAGCCGCGTGCGAGAAGCTCGGAGCGGCGCTGCCCGGCCGACTGGACGGAGCGGAACGGGTCGAGTCTGAGCCCGAGTCCCCATTTGTCACGGTATGGGGGGCTGGGGAGATCGCTCTGCGCTGCGGCGTGAACCGGCCGGCCGCGATGGCCGCCACCGACGAGGTGTCGGACGTCGACGGCGTCGGCTGGTTCGCCGACCCCACCAGGCCCGCGCTCTTCACAGCCGTGAACCGCGCGGCGTACGTCGAGGTGACGATCTCCAGGGAGCACACCGTCGGGGACGTCCTGGTAGATCTCTCCGGCCCGATCAAGGCGACCGTCCCGGACTGACCCGGGCCTCGGACCGACCACTGACCCGGGTCCCGGACACAGACCCAGGCCTCGGACCGACCAGCACAGACCCAGGCCTCGGGCCGACCACTGACCCGGGTCCCGGACTGAGCCCGGTCAGCGCAGGCCCGCAGGCCGGCTCAGGGCCAGCTGGATCAGCCGGTCCACCAGCTCGGCGTAGGACAGGCCGGTCGCCGCCCACAGCTGCGGCGCGACCGACAGCGAGGTGAAGCCGGGCATCGTGTTGATCTCATTGAGGATCAACTCGCCGGAAGGCGTGTAGAAGAAGTCCACCCGGGCCAGACCCTCGCAGCCGAGCGCCTCGAAGGCGCGGACGGCCATGGCCCGCAGGGCTTCGACCGACTCCGCGGGGATGTCCGCGGGCACGTCGAGCGCCATCTGGTCGGGGTAGTACTTCGCCTCGAAGTCGAAGAACTCATGCTCTCCGCGGACCAGCACCTCGCCCGGAACGCTGGCCTCGGGAGGCGCGTCGCCGAGGGACTCCAGCACGGCGCACTCCACCTCGCGGCCCACGATCGCGGCCTCGACCAGCACCTTGGGGTCGTGCTCCCGGGCGAAGTCGATCGCGGATTCGAGCGAGTCGAGGTCGCAGGCCTTGGAGATGCCCTGCGACGACCCCGCCCGGGCGGGCTTGACGAACACCGGCCAGCCGAGCTCCTCGACCTCCTTGAGCACCTTCGCCCGGTCCACGCGCCAATCCCGGTCGCGGACGACGACGAACGGCCCGACCGGCAGCCCGGCGGCCGTCAGCAGCAGCTTCATGTACGCCTTGTCCATGCCGACCGCGCTGGCGAGGACGCCCGATCCGACGTAGCGCACCCCGGCCATCTCCAGCAGCCCCTGGATGGTGCCGTCCTCTCCGAAAGGACCGTGCAGCACGGGGAACACCACGTCCACCTGGCCGAGGGAACGCGGGATCTCGCCGGATTCGAAGGCCACGAGTGCCGGGGACCCGGACGGCAGCGACAGGGCGGCGCCGCTCTCGTCCACCGAGGGCAGGATCCCGCCCTCGATGGCGTAGCTCTGGTTCTCCGCCGCCAGCACCCAGCGCCCGTCCTGCGCGATGCCGATCGGGACGACCTCGTACTTGGAGCGATCGATCGCGTCCAGGACGCTGCCCGCACCCATCAGGGAAACCGCGTGCTCTGAATTGCGACCACCGAAAACGACGGCCACCCGAATCGGCTTGCCCCCACCTGGATGGGAAGACACCTCACGCTGCTCGTTCATGATGCCTGAATGTATCGCGTCTGCGGTCAAAACGGCCTGTCAGGCACGCGTGGGACTGATCGAGCGGAGCGCGTCGAGCGCCTGGGTGACGTCGATGATCAGGTCATCGGCGTCCTCCAGCCCGATCGAGAATCGTACGGCGCCCGCGTCCACACCGGCGATCACCTCCTCATGAAGGCCGGCGGAGGCGAGATGGGCGACCTTGGTGTGGGTCCCGCCGAGCGAGGGGGCGATCCCGGCGATCCTCAGGCCGTCCGCGAGCGCCGCGCCCGCCTCGTAGCCCCCGTGGGGGACGACGGTCACGCACGCGCCGAACCGGGTCCCCTCGGGGCCCGAGTCGAACAGGTGCCTCGCCAGCTGGTGGCCGGGGTGGGTGGGCAGGCCCGGATAGTCGACGCGCCGTACGGCCGGGTGCTTGGCCACGGACGCGGCGAACTCCATCGCGGTCGAACACATGCGGCGCACCCGCAGGGTCAGCGTCTCCAGCCCGCGGCGCAGCAGGAACGCGTCGTCCGGGGAGAGCGAGCCACCGGTGTCGACGCGGACCTCCCTGATCTGGTTGATCAGGTCCGGCCGTCCGACCACCACTCCCCCGGTGCAGTCGTCGTGGCCGCCGATGTAGGTGGTGGCCGAGTGGATGACCAGGTCGGCGCCGTGCTCAAGTGGCCGGCACACGATGGGCGTGGCCAGGGAGGAGTCGACGATCAGCAGCGCACCGGCGTCACGCGCGATCCGGTAGAGCCCCCGGATGTCGGCCACCGTCATCGTCGGGTCGGCGAGCGTCTCCGCGTACACGATTCTCGTCGTCGGCCGCAGCGCCGCGTGAACCCTGCGCAGGTCCGAATAGTCGACGAAGTCGGCGGCCACCCCGAACCGGGACAGCACCTTCGTCAGCAGCGAGCGCGTCCCGCCGTGGACGGGGCTGGGAGCCACGACGTGCGAGCCGGAGTGCAGGAAGGTCATGAACACCGAGTTGATCGCGGCCATGCCCGACGAGAACGCCTGGCCCGCCACGTCCTCGGGCGCCGCGGCGCCCTCCAGCGCGGCCACTCCCGCCGCGAACGCGCCGACTGTGGGGTTGTCGATCCGGGTGTAGGCGAAGCCCGGCACGCGCCCCGCCAGCACGTCCGCGTACTCGGCGCAGGAGTCGAAGTTCCACGCCGCGGTCCGCCACACGGGCAGACCGATCGGGACCTGGCGAGGCATCGGAGGGACGGGCAAGTGAACCGCCCGGGAGTTCTCCCCGAGCCTCCTGCGACTGCGCTTCATGAACTCACACGCCGTAACGTTCCGGTTTCGGGGTCCGCGACATCAGCAGCATCGCCGCCTCCGCGGGGGTGATTCCGTCGTGCACCACACCCACGACGACCTCCGTGATCGGCATCTCCACGTCATGCTTTCTGGCCAGCTCAAGAACCGACTCGCATGACTTGACCCCCTCGGCGGTCTGCTTCGTCACGGCGACGACCTCGGCCAGGGTCATCCCGCGTCCCAGATTCTCACCGAAAGTACGGTTCCGGGACAATGGGGACGAGCAGGTCGCCACCAAATCGCCCATCCCGGCGAGACCGGCGAACGTGTGCTGGTCCGCTCCGAGCGCCGCGCCCAGCCGGGCGATCTCCGCGAGACCGCGCGTCATGAGCATCGCGGAGACGTTGTCCCCGAGGCCCATGCCCACCGCGACGCCCACGGCGACCGCGATGACGTTCTTGACCGCGCCGCCGAGCTCGACGCCGACGACGTCCGGGTTCGTGTACGTGCGGAACCACGGCAGGTGGCAGGCATCCTGGAGCCGCTGGGCGACCAGCTCGTCCGTGCAGGCGACCACGGTCGCGGCGGGCTGGCGCCGGGCGAGCTCGGGGACCAGGTTGGGCCCGGAGACCACCGCCACCCGGTCCTGCGGCACCTCGGCGACCTCCGTGATGACCTCGCTCATCCGCTTGCACGTGCCAAGCTCGACGCCCTTCATCAGGCTCACCAGCACCGCGTTCTCCGGAATGCTCGGCCTCCAGACCGCCAGGTTCTCCCGGAGCGTCTGGGCGGGCACGGCGAGGACCACGAAGTCGGCGCCGTCGATCGCCTCGACCGGGTCGGTCGTGGCGCGCAGCGCGTCGGGCAGCCGGAGCCCCGGTAAGTAGTCGGGGTTCACATGGTCCTGGTTGATCGCCTTCGCGATCTCGGCACGCCTCCCCCACAGCGTCGTCCGGGTGCCCGCCTCGGCGAGGATCATCGCGAACGTGGTGCCCCACGAGCCACTACCGAAAACGACAGCCGTGCTCACCAGTCGCTCACCACTCCTCGTTCGCTCCACGGAACGGTCCCGTTCCCGGGTGTCGTCATGCCGAAGACTCGCCCGGCAGGGCGCCTACGGTGCGGGACCGCTCCCTCGTCATCCCTCACCGTACGTCGTCGTCAGCTGTTGGCGGAGTCCGCGTTCAGGGTCTTGTCCTCCTGCTCGCCGCTTCGCGGGTCGTACGGGATCTCCGGGGCCTTCTCGTCCCGGATCTCGGCGAGCTGGGCGGTGATGGCGGCCATGATGTCGGCGGTGGCGTCGCGCAGGACCGCTCCACGCATCGGCTGGCCCTCGTACTTGGACAGATCCACCGGCGGGCCGGCCAGCACCCGGAACGTCTTGCGCGGGAACAGGCGCGGCTTCTTCTCTCCGTACGGCAGGAGCTCCTGGGCGCCCCAGTGGGCGATCGGGACCACAGGGACACCGGTCAGGAGGGCCAGCCGCGCCACGCCGGTCTTGCCCGTCATGGGCCACAGGCCGGGATCACGGGTGATCGTGCCTTCGGGGTAGAAGATGATGCACCCGCCGTCCTTCAACCGCTGCTCGGCGATCTTGAGCGACTGTGTGGCCTCGGTGCTCCCCCGGTGGACGGGGATGGCCAGCATCTGGGCGACGACGCGGCCGAGGACGGGCACCTTGAAGATGCCGGACTTGGCGAGGATCACGGGCCAGCGGCCGTTGTTGTACAGGTAGTGCGAAAGCAGCACCGGATCGGACCACGACAGATGGTTGGCCGCGATGATCAGCCCGCCCTTGCGCGGCACCTGGTCACCCCGCCGCCAATCCCGCTTGGTGAGGAGGATCGACAGCGGCTTCACGATCACGACGGCCAGGGCCTCCCAGAAGCGGGCCGGCCGTCCAGGACGCTTTTTCACTGCTCCTCCAAGTCGCACCAGGTTGCGGCTCAAGTCTCCCGGTTGGCTCGGCGCGATGTCGAGGCGCGATGCTTAAGGTTATGCAGTTCGCTCGGTGGACCATCGTGGTGCCGGTCAAGACCCTCATCCGGGCCAAGACACGGCTGGCCGGGGCGGCCGGGCCGTACCGGGCGGATCTGGCGGTGGCGGTGGCCTGCGACACCGTGTCGGCGGCGCTGGACTGCGTCCTCGTCTCCCGCGTGGTGGTGGTCACGGCCGACCCGGTGCCCGCGGAACGGCTCGCGGCGCTGGGCGCGCACGTGGTGACCGACCCCGACACCGGGCTCAACGCCGCGCTCCGTCACGGCGCGGACGAGGCTCGGCGGCTCGCGCCGTACGACGCGATCGGTGCTCTCCAGGCGGACCTTCCCGCGCTGCGGCCCGCGGAGCTGGAGAGCGTCCTGACGGCCGCCCTGGACGTCGAGGAGTCGTTCGTCCCGGACGCGGCCGACGTGGGCACGACCTTCTACGGTGTACGGCCGGGCGTCCCCTTCCGGCCGGGATTCGGCGGGACGTCGCGCACTCGCCATCTGTCGGGTGGGGCGAAGGAGCTGGCTCTGGACGGCATCCCCTCGGTGCGCCGGGACGTGGACACCATGGAGGATCTCGCGGAGGCCCTCAGCCTCGGCCTTGGCGAGCACACCCTGGCCGTGATCAGTGACCGGCTCCCGGCTCTGCTTCCCGAGCCTGCTTCGGAAGCATGAAGGCGACCAGGAAGGTCAGCAGGAGCATGCCGGCCACGACACACAAGGTGACCTTGATGGCGTGGTCGAAGCTCGCGCCCGTCGGGACGGGGCCGAGCAGGTCGAAGAAGACGGTGCCGAGGAGAGCCACGCCGAAGGCGTTCCCCAGCTGCTGAACGGCCGTGAGCGTGCCCGAGGCCGAGCCCGTCTCGTGCTGCTCGACCCCGGCGAGCACGATGTCGAAGAACGGCGCCATCAGCAGGCCCATGCCCACTCCGGTCACGACGAGGGCGGGGGTGAGCTGCCAGGGGGTCACACCTATCCCGCTGATGTTCAGGGTCAGCAGGACGCCGAGCACGCCGAGCGCCATGATGAGCGTGCCGCCGTGCAGGACCTTGCGGCCGAACTTCTGCACACCCTGGGCGACACCGAAGCCGACGATCATGCCGGCTGACCAGGGGACCATCGCGAGGCCGGCCTTGAGCGTGGAGTAGTGCAACCCGATCTGGGTGTAGAGGTTGAACGAGAGGGCGAACCCGGCCATGCCGGAGAAGAAGACCAGGCCGGTGAGCAGGCCGCCCGTGAAGGCGCGCTTGCGGAAGAGGCTCGGCGCCATGAGCGGGTGGCCGCCCGCCCGGCTCTTGCGCGACTCGAACCAGCCGAAGACCGCGAAGACCGCGACCGAGGCGCCGAGCATCACGAACGTCCAGGCGGGCCAGCCGCTCTCCCGGCCCTGGACGAGCGGGTAGATGACCAGGAATCCGCCCAGGGTGGCGAACGCGACCCCGGGGAGGTCGAGCTTCAGCGGGTGCGGCGACCTCGACTCGGGCAGGAACCGCGACCCGGCGAGCACGGCCGCCAGGCCGAGTGGCAGGTTGATGAGGAAGATCATCCTCCAGCCCGTGCCGAAGAAGTCGGCATCGACCAGCCAGCCCGCAATGATCGGCCCGCCCACCGCGGAGAGACCCATGACCGGCCCGAACATGCCGAACGCGGCCTGCATCTCCTTGGGCGGGAACATCTCCTTGATCATGCCGAGGCCCTGCGGCAGCATGACCGCGCCGAACAGGCCCTGGACCACCCGGGCGCCGATCAGCGTCTCAGGCGACTGGGCGATGGCGCAGAGGAGAGAACCGATCGTGAAGCCGATGGCCCCGATGAGGAACATCCGCTTGCGCCCGAAGATGTCACCCAGACGGCCGCCGGTGATCAGACCCACGGCCATCGACAGCGTGTACGCGGCGCCCAGCCACTGGATCGTGGCGGCGGTGCCGCCGATGTCCGCCCGCATGGCCGGGGCGGCGATGTTGGTGACCATCGCGTCGAGGAGGTCCATGACCTCCGCCGCGAGGATCACGAAGAGGGCGGCCCATCGCCACCGGTAGGGGACCGGTTCTGCCGCCTGCGCCACCGCGGGCTGTTCGGCAGAGAGGGGGGTATTCATCGTTTCCACCTTGGAGAACAGTGTTCACTATTGACTGAGCACTGTTCTAACATTGAACAGCGATCAGGAGCAAGCTCATTGTTCTTCAGTTGTTCGCCCGTACGAGCGTCGTTCACTACGCTGATGCTGATGGGAGACCAAGTGAGCCAGTCGGACATCCCCACGCCACCGTGGGAACGCCCACGGAAGCGATCGGCCCCGGTGCGGGTGCCGCTCACGAGCGAGCGGATCGTGGACGCGGCCTTCACCGTGCTCGACCGTGAAGGCTACGAGAAGCTGAGCATGCGCCAGGTGGCCGCCGAGCTCGACGTCGCCGTCTCGGCGCTGTACGTCCACGTGACCAACAAAGACGAGCTGCTCCGGCTGATGTACAACCGGATGTTCGATGGTCTCGAGCTGCCCGAGCCCGATCCGGAGCGCTGGCAGGAGCAGGTCAAGGAGTTCGCGCGCGGGGGCCGGGCGCGGCTGACCCGGCACCGCGACATGGCCCGCGTCTCCATGGGCCACATGCCCTTCACCCCCGAGCTTCTGCCCCACATCGAGAGGCTCCTGGGCCTCTTCCGGGCGGGCAGGCTGCCCGACCGGGTGGTGGCCATCGCCGGCGACCTGCTCTCGACGTACATGGAGGGCTTCACCCTCGAAGAGGACATGTGGCAGGAGCGCTACCGCGACAATCCCAATTCGTGGGAGACGTTGCGCGAGGAGATCCAGGGCTACTTCGCCTCGCTGCCGGCCGATCGGTTCCCCAACCTGGTCGCCCTGGCCGACGTGATGGTGGACGAGTCCAACGACTACCGGTTCGAGCTGGGCCTCGACATCATCGTCCGAGGCCTGGCCTCGTACGCGGAGGATGGCCGATCCTGATCCCGGCCGCACCGATTACGCTGATCGCGTGCAGGCCACGGTGAAGAGCTTCGACGACACGACCCGGTCGGGTTCGGTGTTCCTCGACGACGGCACGGAGATCCCTTTTGAGGCGGACGCCTTCGACGCCGGGCCGCTGCGGCTGCTCCGCTCCGGCCAGCGGGTGAACATCGTCCTGTCCGACGGCCGCATCACTTACGTGACGCTCTCGACCTTCCCCGTCCCCGAAACCTGAAAGCTCCGAAGGAGCGGCCATAAAACACGTGAGGGCGCGGCGGTGAAGTAACTGAGGA
>JBIOWF010000227.1:0-7522 GCA_044868295.1 Microtetraspora sp.
GACGGAGAGCATGGCATCCAGGCCCTTATGGGCGAGTTTGTCGGCGTCGATCCACATGCCGTGGAAGGTGCCGCTGTTGGCGAGCCGCGGTGCCCTGTCCTGGATGAACCCCTTGAGCCGGATCAGCCTCGCCCCGATTCCGTCTGGCAGCCCCTTCTGGTCAAGGGCCGTCGCCGCCTCGTCGACGACCCACACCTGACCCGCCGACCACACGGCCAGCATGGCCGGTGGCGCCAGGAAGCAGCCGACCATGATCAGAATCGCGGAGAGGACCGACTTCCATCTTCTTCTCGGTACGGCCAGTGCGCGCAGGCGCCGGACCTCGGCGCGAAGCGCTTCCAACTCGTCTTCATGCTGCTGACTGGACATGATCACCTCTGCCCGGCGTCTCGGCCTGCCAGTGATCAGCAGGCATGCGAGCCGGCCTGCCCCGACCTGTTCGCGATCAACCCCTTGAATACCCAGATCACGACCGCCGGTGGTCAAGCGGAGATCACGAGTGGCCAAGTCGGGGAAGTCGCTGCTCCACCCAGACGATCTTTCCGTGCGGGGTCGGGCGAGTGCCCCAGCGGTGCGCGAACCGCTTGATCAGCTGAAGCCCGCGCCCGGTGTCGTCGTCGGGAGACGGCGAACGCAGGGCGGGGACCGTGGAGGAGCCGTCGCTCACTTCGCAGACCAGCGTCTGGCCCCGGAGCAGCCGCAGCTCGATCGGCGGCCACCCGTGTTTCAACGCGTTGGTCACCATCTCGCTGACGATCAGCTCGGTCGTGTCGGCGAGGTGCCCGAGACCCCACGACCCGAGCGTGGCGCGGACGAACCGGCGGGCACGCCCCACGAAGCGCGGGTCGTCGGTCAGGGGGAACGAGGCGAACTCGTCGGGGTCGAGCTCCCGCACCCGGGCCAGTAGCAAGGCGATGTCGTCGCGCTCGTGGCCCGGCCGCTGGCTGCTGATCGTCAGGTCACACATGTCCTCGAGGTCGACGGCGGGCCCCGCGAGCAGACGGCGTAGCGCCATGATGCCCGCGTCGATGTCCCGCTCACGGCTCTCCACCAGGCCGTCGGTGTAGAGGGCCAGCACGCTGCCCGCCGGGAGCGTCAGCGTCCGCATCTCGGGCGGATCGCTGCCGATGCCCAGCGGAAGCCCAGGAGGCAGGTCGACGATCTCGGTCGACTGGTCGGGATGGATCAGCACCGGAGGGACGTGCCCCGCCAGCGCGAGCGCGCAGTCTCGCGTCACCGGGTCGTACACCGCGTAGACGCAGGTTGCTATCTGTGTCGGATCGAGGTCCTGGCTCATCCGGTTGAGCGTGAACAGCACCTCGTCCGGGGGCAGGTCGAGGCTGGCCAGGGTGCGCGCCGCCGTACGCAACTGACCCATGGTCGCGGCGGCCCGGGTGCCGTGGCCCATGACGTCGCCCACGACCAGGGCGGACCGGCAGCCGGGCAGCGGGATCACGTCGTACCAGTCGCCGCCCACGCCCATCAGGTCACTCGCCGGCAGATATCGCGAGGCGATCTCCATGCCGAGCGGCTGGGGCAGGTCGGTCGGGAGGAGGCTGCTCTGCAGGGTCAGTGCCGTACGGCGCTCGCGGGTGTAGAGACGGGCGTTGTCGATGCAGACCGCGGTCCTGGCGGCGAGCTCCTCGGCGACCGCGACGTCCTGTTCCTCGAACGGCCGGCTGTCCGGGCGCCGGGTGAAGACCGCGCAGCCGAGCACGCGGCCACGCGCGCGCAGCGGCACCGTCAGGAACGACGTGTCGGTCAGGAGCTTCCCGACGATGTCCTCCCGATCGAAGCTGACGCCGATGAGCCGCGCCCGCTCCGCGTCCAGGCTGGGATACATGAGCGGCTTGCCGGTCGCCATGCACTGGGCCTGCGGGACCATCGCCGGATGGGCCGTGACCTCCCCGACGGGGAACGCCTCCAGCCATGTCTGGACATCCTCGTGGGCCACGCCGACCGCGACGCGGCGGACCAGCGCGGAGCCGTCCACCGGACGGGAGGGGAACTCGCCGTCGATGATCAGCCGGTCCTGGACCAGGATCGCCGCCGTGTCCGCGAAGCGCGGGACGGTCACGTCCATGAGCTCGCGGCTCGTCTCCGCCAGGTCCAGCGTGCTGCCGATCCGGTGGCTCGCCTCGTTGAGGAAGGCCAGCCGTGCGTTCGCGGCGGCGGCACTACTCCTGTGCCATTCGGCCCGGTCGCCGGGTTCGGGGTCCTTGATGACGCAATTCCGGTTCAATCCATGCTCCGGCAGAGGCAGACGATGTCCGAGAATCGTAGAGAGGGATCCGTCGCATTTCAGCGATTTGCACTGACCTGCGCCGGGGAATGCCTGCGGCTCTCTGCCGGCTCTCCGCCGTGGCGACCGAGGCAGGGGATGCAGAGGTCACGGACTAGACGGTGGGGAGTCGGGCCAGGGCTTCGGTGACGGGCTCCTGGGGACTCCTGGTCGGCTCGCTCACGCCGTCCTCACGTTGAGGAGTAGTTCCGGACCGTCCCAGTCTCGGCGTTCACGGCGGAGCGCGGAAGCTATCCCTTGCGTTCGAGTTCAACCCGTTCCGTACGGCGGCCACGCTCTCCGTGCGGTTCGCGAAACCGCCCGCGAGGTTCTCGACTCGGCCGGGCCGAGATGAGGAGCCAGCGCGTGCTACCGATCGAGGACTACCAGGCCGAGATCGAGCGCCCCGCACTACTCGACCTGGTCGGCTCCACCGAGGGGGCGAGGTCCTGTCCCAGGGCGGGAAGGTCACGCGGCAGCGCTTCGAGGAGGTCGCGCGTACGCACCCCGACTTCCCCAAGCCGGTTGCCGAGCCGGCACGCGGCAAGATCTACACCCGCGATAGCATCGAGGCGTTCAACAAGCGGTGGACCCGCAAGCGGACCGGACGCCCACCGAAGAGCGCCGCCAGTGAGGAATCTACAAGCGCGGGTCGTTGAGAAGGGCGAACCCGTCCGCGTCAGTCTCGGTGAGCGTGGCCACGGCGAAACGCCGGCCGGGCGTCTCCTTCGCGGGGATGCCCGCCTGTTCGGCGATCCGCGCGGCCGGCACCTGGAGCGGCAAGGTTGCCGGGTGTCGGGCGCTGATGATCTCCGCCGTGTCGCCCACGATGAGCAGGACGACTGCTTCACCTTCGGGGATGACGATGGGCTGTCGGCTCTTGCGGAGCTCTTCTTTCCACCGGTTGATCTCGTCGCGGTGCATGTCTTTGCCTCCCGGAAGAACGATAGAACCCCGCCCATCACAGGGCGAGGGCCAGCCAGCGCAACGCTGCTGCCAGTTGCAGCTATTCAGCGCCAGACTGGCAGATCGTTGTTCTCCGGCCGGTCGGAGCCCGCAGCATTCCGACCGGCCGGAGTTCAGGCCCGGCCAGGCTGGGTTTGGCGGCGCAGACTGGCCGGGGGATCGTGGGCTGGGCCCGCCGCGCTAGCCGATGGTGGCCTTCCACCGTCCGCGCTGCAGGTGGATAGTCCCGTCAGGGGTGATACGAACGAGCGCGCCGTAGAGCGGCAGCGAGCCGTGCTGAAGCCAGTAGCCGCGGACCTCGTCGAACAAGTCCCACAGGCGACGCGGCCCACCCTGGTGGACGGTGGGCGGCTCCCCGTCGGTGGACTCGGCCCGGGCCCACGAACCGTCGTCGTGGACCATCACCGCCGTCTCAGTGTCGCCGTCCTTCCAGAAGCCGTGCTCGATGTCGGGGGCCTTCACCTCCAACATTGAGCGGAGCTCCCAGGCTTCCTCGACGATGTCCAGCACGGGCAGCGGGCTGGTCGTGACGTCGTCCCCTTCGGCGGTCCGGGCCGTGGCCATGAGGTCGGCCGGGCCGGGCGGGTAGTCGGCGCCCGCCCGTGTTTGCATGAACATCGCCCAGTCACGCTCGACCTGGCCGACCGCGCCGCCGTCCTCGGTCTTGGTGGCGGTGACGATGAGCGAGGTGTTGGTGATGGTCGTCGCCAGCCGGCCACCCGTAGGCAGGGCGGCCAGCCAGGAGGCAGGAATCGGCTTGACCGACACCATCGCCACGATCCGGTCGTACATGCCCGGTAGGGGGCCGGTCGCGTCGCCGGTGACGATCTGCGGCAGGTAGTCGATCCCTGCCAGCCGTTCGGCGGCGGCCGCGGTGAGGTAGTCGTCCACGTCGATCGACGTCACACGTTCGGGGCCGAGGAGAGCGCACAGGATGGCCGTGCCGTACCCGGTGCCGGTGCCGACGTCGAGCACGGTGTCCTTCTCGCCGATCCGGGCGTGCCGGTACATCTGCAGCACGAGACCCGGCAGCGTGCTGGATGAAGTGGGCCGATCGGTCGGTGCGTCGTCGGCCTTGGCTTGGTCGGCGTGCAGGGTGCCGACCTTGGTGACGAGCGTTCGGTTCCGGTAGGCGACGTCCAGCCAGGCCGCTTCGTTGGCCGGGCCGTGCTGCGCCTCCCAGTGACTGCTGCTCCACTGCCACCAGGCGGGGACGAACTGGTGGCGGGGGGTGTTCGCGACGGCGTCGCGCCACCGCGATCGAGGATCTCCGCGAGCGGTGTGGTCTTGACGTTCCCCGCGGACTGCAAGAAGCGGGATAGGACGCACATCCACACGTCCCCGTTGGAGGCGACGGCGGCGCGACCGTTGCCGCACTGTCCACACAGCTCCTTGACGCCGGTCTCGATGGTGTTGGCGCCGCGGCCGACCCCGCGCATCCGGTCGATCGGGCCGAGGCGGTTTACGCCGAGTGTCTTCATCTGCGCGTGCGCCTCCTCGGCACGCTGCCCGTCCCAGAGCTCGACGATGGCGACCTTGAGGGGGATGCCCCGCTGAAGGGCCTCCTTGATGTTGGCGAGGGTCCGGGCGTGGGAGCCGCGGCGCTGGGTGATGCGGTCGTGCTCCTCGGCGTCGTCGGAGTAGTACGACGTGGCCAGAGTGACGTTCGGGTGCACGAGCAGGTCCCACAGACGTTCGGACGCCTGGTAAAGGTTCGAGAACACCTGGACGCGGAGGCTCTGGTCAAGGGCGTGCCTCAGCAACTGCTCGAAGTCCGGGTGGCGTGTGGGCTCGCCGCCGATGAGCTGGACGGTGGTGATCCCGGTGGCCGGAGCCTGGGTGAGCAGCTGTTCCCACTCGCCGGTCGTCATCGTGCCGTGTGAGCCTGTCGGTCCGGACGAGGAGTAGCAGTGGGCACACGTCAGTTGGCAGCGGCCGGTCACCTCCAATTCCAGGAACGTTACGGGCGCCAGGCCCGGCGTGGGTGTGACGGTCGGGAGTTCGTGCGGTGTCACGGTCGTGTGCTCCCTTTCGGTTGTGGTTGGTGGGTGGCCCCGCCCTTGGCCCCTTCAACCAGGGACGGGACCACCACCTGGAGCCCGCCTGCCGTACCGGCGAAGGTGCTCGGCAGGCGGGCAGCTCATGGGTATTGGAGGTCGCGCCACTCCTCATCGGAGACCGGTGGTATGCCCAGCGACTCCGCTGCGGCGTCCAGGCCAGTACGGCTGAGGCGACCGCCTGCGATCAGCCCCTGGGAACGCTGACACTCCCGCGTTACGATGTCGGCCAACGCCGCCTTCACCCGGGCCACCGTGGCGGCCATGGCCGCAATCTCGGCGGCGGTGAATCCCCGGTCGGGCAACTGCGGCGGGACCATCATCACCGCAGATCGCCGGTCGGGACGTGGACCGACTCGGCGCGGCGTTCCATCTCCGCGATCACCTCGCGCAGGCCGCTCTCGTCGTCGGAGTCGACAGTCCGATGCGCGTCAGCCTTTTGCGCCGCAAGACTGAACGGCTGCTCGCGGCTGGCCCACAACCGTCCGGCGTCGCTGCGCCACACCCGCCAGCCGGGGACCTCGATCCGCAAGGCGGCTCGGAGCGCGGCCAGGCTCGCCGCCTCATGCTCAGCTCCGCCGAGCGTGGCCGCCCGCCCTTCGGCGGCGCGGCGGAACTCCCAATCCGGGAACTCCTGTTGCGCCTCCTGTAGCAGGCGATCCATGACGACGTCGTCATTTCGCGTTGCGGTCATGCGGATGACAGTAGGTTCACCACCCGCGACCGGACCGAACTCGCGATCACGAATTTAGAGTTCGCTACAGCGCGATCCGGTGCCGCTCCGCCAGATAGCGCACCTCGGGCGCCCACGACGGCCGGGCACGCCGCGCCAAAGACCGCACCATCTCCCGCAGCAGCCGCTTATAGTCCAGCTCCTCCGGGCATTCCCGCTCGATACGCAGCAGGTACACCATGCTCGCCGCGTCATCCCCGAGGTCCTCGCACGCCCGCGCGATCTGGGTCAGGTGCGTGGTCCGCCGCTCAACGGACGGGACGCAGGTGAGGTCGATGTCATCGGCCACCCGCAACGCCGCTTCGGGCTGCCTGGTCTCACACTCGATGCTGGCCATGTGGATCGCGACGTTCGTGGGCCCGAACGCCAGGCCGAAGTGGTTAGCCGACTCATCGGCCTTGCGCGCGAGCGAGTGCGCCGGGCCGCGCAGGATCTCACGCGCCTGCCGAGAGTCGCCGGCGCGCGTCAGCGCGATCGACGACATCAGGTGCAGCCCGCCGAACACCGCCACATGCCGGCCGTCCCCGTCGCTGAGCGAGGATTCGAACAACTCCATGCCCTGGCGCGCGACGTCGTAGGCCACTTCGTGCATGTCATCGGCCAGCATCGACTGCCCGAGATTCCAGTGTGCCCAGCCGATCATGAGCGGGTCGCCGGTCTCCTCCGCGTACCGCATCGCCCGGTCGGCCGCCAGGTGGGCCAGGTCCACCCGGCCCAAGTGTTTGATCACCCCACGGGAGAGGATGTAGGCGTTCGCGGCGACCCGGCTGGCCTCTCGGCGCTGGTCGGGGCCGCGGGCCTCCATCACGAGACCTTCGGCGTCGCTGATGAGCGCGGGCAGCGTCCGCATCAGGATGGAGTATTTGTTCGGCGCGGTGAACCACGCGTGGCGTGCCGCGTTGATCCGCTCGTCGAGTTGCTCGGCGTCTGGTGGCTCAGCGTCCGGGGCCAGCGTCTTGTAGGTGAAGATCGCGCGCTCGATGTCCCCGACCTGGGGGCGGCCCGGCTCGTGGCTGTCGCGTGGGCTCTCCCCGAGGAGTACGGCGGTGCGCACCCCGAGGGCTTTGGCGATCTCCCGCAGCAGTGGGAGTGACGGGGTGCGCTTGCCCTGCTCGACGAGCTCGATGTGCCGGGTCGTGCATCCGGCGCGGGTGGCCAGGGCGGTGGTGCTCATGCCCTGGCGCTCACGCTCGTGCTTGATCATGTAGGCCGTGCTACCGTTATCCAAGGCCCCGCACCCTCCTGAAGTCTCGACAACCTCAGGTTAGGGTGCGGGGCCTTAATCGTGCGAGGGGTTGATCGCAACCCGATCCCGCGGTCCTGTCCATTCCTGACCGCTGGCCGGGGGAGCCGCGACACGCCCGGGTATTGTCAAAACTGTGGCTGTGGCCTGCACATAAATGCGGATAGTGTCGGCCTGATTACTCAATCTGCGATCAAGGCCTATGATCCACCTTCATGCGATGGTTTGGGCGATCTTTTTGT
>JBIOWF010000228.1:0-19869 GCA_044868295.1 Microtetraspora sp.
CGCCTGGTCGCACTGGCGGCGCCGTCACCAACGCCGCGCTCAGATCTGCCATCGCCGCTGGAACGAGGTCACCGCCGCAGCCATCACATGATCACGAAAGCCGAGATCACGATCTACGGCTGCCGTAGCTGAGCCTATCCGTGAGGAAATGGACTCAGTGGGCCTTCTGGTTTCAAGGCAACCCTGATGCGCCGGTGCGAGCGTCCGGGTTATGGGCGTTTCGCCGGGCTCACCGTCTTGGCGGGGTCGCGTTCGATCACGGGGCCGAGGATGTCGTCGATCTTCCGCAGGGTGTCGGCGTCGAGCTTCACGCCCGCCGCCTTCACGTTGTCGCGGACCTGCTCGGGACGCGACGCGCCGACGATCGCGGAGGACACGTTCGGGTTCTGCAGCACCCAGGCCACCGCGAGCTGAGCCATGGTCAGCCCGTGGTCGGCCGCGACCGGCTTGAGCTCCTGGACGCGCCGCAGCACGTCGTCGTTCTCCAGGAACCGGCCGATGAAGCCGGATCCACTGGCGTCGGTCGCCCGCGACCCGGCGGGCGGGGGCCGGCCGGGCAGATACTTGCCGGTGAGAACGCCCTGGGCGATGGGCGACCAGACGATCTGCCCGAGCCCCTCCTTCTCCGAAACCGGCACGACCTCGGCCTCGATGATCCGCCACAGCATGGAGTACTGCGGCTGGTTGGACACCAGCCGGTCGAACCCGAGGTCGTCGGCGATCTTCACGGCCCGGGCGATCTGGTCGGCCGTCCACTCGCTGACGCCGACGTAGAGCACCTTGCCCTGCCGTACGAGATCGTCGAAGGCGCGCAGCGTCTCCTCAAGGGGCGTCTCGACGTCGAAGCGGTGGGCCTGGTAGAGATCCACATAGTCGGTCTGGAGCCGCCGAAGCGACCCGTTGATGGACTCCATGATGTGCTTGCGGGACAGGCCGCGGTCGTTCTGGCCCGGACCGGTGGGCCAGTACACCTTGGTGAAGATTTCGAGCGACTCGCGGCGCACGCCCTTCAGCGCACGCCCGAGCACCTCCTCGGCCTTGGTCGCGGCGTACACATCGGCGGTGTCGAAGGTGGTGATCCCCTCGTCGAGAGCCGCCTGCACGCACTCGCGGGCGGCGTCCTCCTCGACCTGGGAGCCATGGGTGATCCAGTTGCCGTAGCTGATCTCACTGACCATGAGGCCGCTACGGCCGAGGTGACGGAATTCCATGCCAGCACACTAGGACATGCGAATCCGGTTCGGTCAGGCGTGGTGGTGTCCGCCGCGGAGCGCCATGACGCCCGGCGGGAAGACCACCAGGGGCCGCATCATGCCCTCGTCCTGATGCTCCAGCATGTGGCAGTGGTAGGCGAAGCGTCCGGTGGCGCCCTCGAAACGGCCAGCGAGCGTGACGACTTCGGCCGGACCGACCCGGATGACGTCTTTCAGGCCACGCTCGTTGGCCTCCAGGACGCCGGCCCGCTGGAAGGCGATGGGGCGGACGGTGCCGCAGAGCGTGCCGTCGAAGCCGCTGATGTCGTAGATATCGCGGGAGAGCGCTTGGAAACGCATCAGGTGGATGTGCATGGGGTGCATGAAGTCGGCCGCGTTGATGAACGTCCAGTATTCCCACTTGCCGAGCTCGGCGAAGTAGTTGACCATGTCGTCCGGTCCGCTGGCGATCCGCTTGTACGTCCTGACCTGGCCGTCCGGGCCCTTGATCTGAACCACGCCGTCGCCCGGGACCCGCACCGAGCTCCCGTCGATCTCCGCCATCTCCCACATCTCCGCGTGCTTGCCGCCGCCCACCTTGGTGAGCACCACCCGGTGATCGTGATGGTGCGGGATGCTCTCGTGAGTGGTCCGTACGAAGCCGGGGGAGACGACGGTCGGCGGGGTGAACCGGTCACGCCCGCGGCGGTCGGCGACCCGGAACTGCATCACCTCCGGGTACGGCAAGTCAGGCGTGGGCCGCCCCGCTGTGGCGTCCGCGACGGTGTTGACCAGCCGCAGCCGTCTCCCGCGCAGCCCGGTGAAGTCGACGAGCAGGTCGGCGCGCTCGGCCGCGGCGAGGGTGAGAAAGGAGTCGATCGCCAGCGGTGTGGGCAGGAGCCCCGCGTCGGTGCCGATCTGCTTGATCACGCCGCTCACCGGCCGGCCGGTCGTCTCGTCGACCAGCGCGAGGCGGAACGTCCGCGAGTTGGACGCGTTCAGGACCCGGAACCGGTACCAGCGCGGATCCACGTCGAGGTAGGGCCAGATGGTCCCGTTCACCAGCGTGTACGGCCCTTCGAACGGCCGGGTGATCCGCTGGACGGCGTCGCGGAACCGCACCTTGTGCAGCAGCCGCCCGGTGAGCAGGCCTTCCTCGTCCGTGTCGAGGTTGCGATCGCACAGGATGAGCGGGATCTCGCGCGGGCCCCGGGGAAGATCGAGCGCGGCCTCCTCGTCGTCGCGGATGACGTACATGCCCACCAGTCCGGCGAAGATGGTCCACGACGACGTGTGCATCGCGTGGTCGTGGTACCAGAGCGTGGCCGACGGCTGCTGGTTGAGATACTCCGACAGCTGCGCCTCCCCGGCCACGATGCCGTTCTCCGCCCAGCCGTCGTTCCCGCCGCCGGTGACCGAGCCGTGCACGTGGACGGCCAGCCACGGCGGGATCGCGGCGACGTCCTCGCGCGGGACGGCGCCGTCTCTGCCCGGCCGGGTGATGGGCAGCGGGACCATGGTGTCCGGCCCGAACACCTGGACGGCGGTGACCGGGACCGTCTCGCCGTCGATCCGGTTGGTCCAGGTCACCCGCAGTCGCCGGCCGGTGCGGACGTCGATCGTGGGGCCGGGAAAGTGCCCGTCATAGGTCCACAGGCGGGTCGGCGGCAGTTGCGAGTGCAGCCGTTTGGTGGCGGCGCGCATCTCCACCGTGAGCTCGCCGCCCATGGGCCGCAGCGTCGGCGGCACGCGGAGGGCGTCGACGAACGGTGTCAGCGTCGCCGTGGTGGGCTGGTCCACGCCCGCGAGGTCGTCGCCCGCGAGGTCGTCGCCCGCGAGGTCGGCACTCGGGAGGTCGGCACTCGGGAGGTCGACGCCCGGGAGATCGCCTGCTCCGCTGAGCTTCCCCGGCGGGGGCGCGGCGGCGGCCGGTGGCGCTGAGGTGGTCACGGCCACTGCCGCGGCGATGCCCAGGAACCCCCGTCTGCTGGTGTCCATCCAAAAATGATCACAAAACAGGGGAGGTCGGTGCGCGAAGTTGATCACGGTTTTCCGTGATCGGGCATTAACTTTAGGCGGCGCATGGAACCGGCACGATGAGCGCCCCGGCGGCGCGGGGCGGGAGCCGTACCGGAATCAGCTGGCGGGAGGGACGGGCTTGCCGCCCGGCAGGACGGTGGGCTTGGGGAACCGCAGGCGGCGGATCTGGGAGGACCGCATCGCCGCGTAGAAGCCGATGCCCTTGAGGCTCTGCCCCGGGAACTTCGCCGCGGCCTCCTTCTTGATGCGCCCGGCGACGTAGAACGAGCTCGTGAGGACCAGGATCATCACGACCGGCAGAGCCATCGTGTAGATCGTGAGCACCCACTTACGGATCTCCAGCGGGAACGGCATCATCGACAGCAACATGATGATCAGGACCGCGGGCAGGAAGTACTGCCCCGGGAGGCGCCGCGCGTCGACCCAGTCTCTGGCGAACTTCCGGACGGGGCCCCGGTCGCGGGCGGGAAGGTACTTCTCCTCGCCGCGCATCATGCCCTCACGCTGACGTGCCCGCAGTGCCTGGTCACGCTCGCGTTGCTGCTTGTAGGCCTCTTTGCGATTGGCCGGAGCGGTTACGGGGAAGCGGCGACGACCCCGGGCCTCACTCCGCTTGGGCGTGGGTCTGCCCTTGCCGGGAGTCCCCTGGGGCTTAGGATCTTCCACAGGGACGGGGGAGTCGTCCGAAGTGGTCTGGGTGCGGCGTCGGAACACGCGTCCAGCCTACCGGGAGTGCAACTTAGTGACGCCCTCGCGCGTTATGCGTAGGGTGAACCCAGGCGGCTCGCCGCTTGTGGGGGGCTGGAACGGCTGGGGTTACCCATGCACAACCTTAAGAAGGGGACGGCCGACGCGCATGAGCGTGATGAAGAGACTTTCCATGATCTTCAAGTCCAAGGCCAACAAGGCCCTGGACAAGATGGAGGATCCGCGGGAGACCCTGGACTACTCGTACCAGAGGCAGCTTGAGCTGTTGCAGAAGGTGCGCCGGGGTGTGGCCGACGTCGCCACCAGCCGCAAGCGGGTGGAGCTGCAGATCAACCAGCTTGAGGGCCAGGCGTCGAAGCTGGAGACCCAGGGGCGGCAGGCGCTCTCCGCCGGGCGTGAGGATCTGGCGCGTGAGGCGCTGACCCGCCGCAACGGCCTGAACACGCAGATCGCCGATCTCCGCATCCAGCACAGCAACCTGCAGGGCGAGGAGGAGAAGCTCACTCTCGCCAGCCAGCGACTGCAGGCCAAGGTGGACTCCTTCCGCACCAAGAAGGAGACCATCAAGGCCACCTACACGGCCGCCGAGGCGCAGACGCGGATCAACGAGGCGTTCTCCGGCATCTCCGAGGAGATGGGCGACGTCGGCCTGGCGATCCAGCGCGCCGAGGACAAGACCGCCCAGATGCAGGCTCGTGCCGGTGCGATCGACGAGCTGCTCGCCAGCGGCGCCCTGGACGACTTCACCGGCCAGCGTGACGACATCCAGGCCGAGCTGGACCGCATGGGCGGCGGCACGGACGTCGAGCTGGAGCTCGCCAAGATGAAGGCCGAGCTGGGCCAGGGCCCGGCGCCGAAGAGCGCCATCGAGGCCGGTCAGCCGGGCCAGGCGCAGCAGCAGGCGCAGCCGACCCAGCAGTACCGCCAGCCGGGGGAGGGACTGTGATCGTCCGAATCATGGGCGAGGGCCAGGTCCAGATCGCCGACGGCGATCTCGACGTCCTCAACGCCTTGGACAGCGAGCTCGAAGCCGCCATCGAGTCCGATGACGAGGCGGTCTTCCGCGTCAAGCTCCACGATCTGCTGGACAAGGTCCGGCAGGTCGGCAAGGCACTGCCGGATGACTCGCTGGAGTCGTCCGGGCTGATCCTGCCGCCCGCCGACGCCTCGATCGAGGAAGTGCGGGCGATGCTCGGCAATTCAGGCCTCATCCCGGGCTGATGTCCCGCACGAGGTTCGCCCCGGATCGTGGCCTGAGCACCAGGATGATCGTCACGATGTTCCTGCTCGGGCTGCTCTACGTGGCGTTCATGGCCGTGCTGATCGCCGTCGGGGTGCGGGCGGTCGTCGTGCTGGTGATCGCCGCGGGCTTCCTGCTGGTGCAGTACTTCCTGTCCGACAAGATCGCGCTGTTCGCGATGCACGGCCGGGAGGTCTCCCCGCAGGAGGCCCCGGAGCTGCACGGCATCATCGACAGGCTGAGCGCGATGGCGGACATGCCCAAGCCGCGGGTGGCGATCGCCGACTCGGACATGCCGAACGCGTTCGCGACCGGACGTGACCGGAAGCACTCCGTCGTCTGTGTGACCACGGGCATCCTGCGCAGGCTCGACCCGCAGGAGCTGGAGGGCGTGCTCGCCCACGAGATGTCCCACGTGGCGCACCGCGACGTCGCGGTGATGACGATCGCCTCCTTCCTCGGGATCGTGGCGGGCCTGATGACGAGGTTCGCGCTCTACAGCGGCCTCGCCGGGGGAGGCCGCCGGGACAACAACGGCCCCCCGATCGGGGTGATCATTCTCCTTGTCTCCGGGATCGTCTACGGCATCAGCTTCCTGCTGACCCGCGCGCTCTCCCGCTATCGGGAGCTGGCCGCCGACCGTGCGGGAGCACTGCTGACCCAGCGGCCCTCGGCCCTGGCCAGCGCGTTGACGAAGGTCAGCGGGGAGATCGCCCGCATCCCGACGCGGGATCTGCGCGAAGCCCGGCCGTTCAACGCCTTCTTCTTCGCGCCGGCCCTGTCGGGACAGAGCATCGCGTCGCTGTTCGCCACACACCCGCCGCTGGAGCGTCGCCTGGAGCAGCTCACGCGGATCTCCGCCGAGCTGGGGCGCTGATGGGCTGGTTCGACGCGCTGCTCGGCCGGTCCAAGCCCGTCAAACCCGACCTGGACGCGTTGTTCGCGCTCCCGTCGGCCGCGGTCACCCTGGAGGCCGCCACGGGGTTCAAGCCCACCGGCGTCGGGTCGGTCTGCTTCCGCGCGGCCGAAGGCGGCGCGTTCGCCACGATGGAGCAGGACATCCGGGCGCTGCTCGGCGCGACCGGGCCGCCGGTGGAGCGGTCGCAGGACTCCTACGGCTACACGTGGCTGCTGGTCCGCCGCTCGCCGGGCGACGTGTCGGCCCTGGTCACCGACCTGCACGCGGTCAACTCGACGCTGGAGCTGAACGGATTCGGGCCGTCGCTGCTGTGCTCCCTGGTGACCTTCGCGGACGATCGGGGACGGCGGCTCGCCATCGTCTATCTGTACAAGCAGGGCACGTTCTACCCCTTCGCCCCCGCAGGGGACACCCGCCGGGACAACGCCCTGGAGCTGCAGGTCCGCGGCGTCCTGTCGAACGAGCTCAAGATCGACCCCGACCTCTCCCGCTGGTTTCCCGTCTGGGGCGCCCCGGGTCTGTGAACGTCCGGCGCTCCTCGTCACAATGAACACAGTCAGATGACTGCGTAGGCGATCCCGCGCGGCGCACCGCGTCACGGGGTGTCACGGGATAGCGGGTCGCCCACGCGTTCGTTGCTACGGGCCACTCGGGGGAGGGCACGTGATCAAGGCTGGATGGGTGCCGCGAGCGCTGGCCGGTCTCCTCACGGGCCTCGCCGTGTACTCCGCGCTGATCACGCTCATCCCGCCGTTGCGGCACCTGCTCCACCCGGTGACGTCGTTCGTCGACACATGGGTCCTCCCGCTGGGCGCCAACCTGGCGTACGCCGCGTTCGCCGGGCTGCTGGCGGGGGCGGTGGCGCGGCGCAAGAGGGTGGCCTACCGGATCGTCGTCGGCCTGCTGGCCCTCTCCGCGGTGGTGTACCTGCTCAGCGCGCTCGCCGCTGACAACGGCGTGCCGGCCGCTCGGTGGGAGTTGCTCGCCGGCGCGTCGGTCAGCCTGGCGCTGCTCGTCGTGATCGTGCGGGCCCGCCGGGAGTTCTACGCGAAAGTCCAGCCCGCGTCGTTCCGTAAGGCGCTGCTCACCCTGGGCGCGCTGCTGGCGGTCTCATTCGGCGTCGGCTACCTGCTGGTGACGGCCTTCCCCGGCACTCTCGACCCGTCGAGCAAGGCCGCCTGGACACTCAGCCACACCCTCGGCGGGGTCATCGACTTCGACCTGAGCGGGCACCCGCCGAGCTGGATCGCCTTCCTCATCGGATTGATGAGCGCCATCGCGCTGCTGACGGCCTTCGCCGTGCTCTTCCGCTCGCAGCGGGCCCGCGCCGTCCTGACGCCGCAGGACGAGACCCGGCTCAGGCCGCTCCTCGGCGAGCGGGACTCCCTGGCGTACTTCGCGACCAGGCGCGACCGCAGCGCGATCTTCTCGCCCAGCGGCAAGGCGGCGGTGTCCTACCGCGTCGTGAACGGCGTGAGCCTGGCCGGCGGCGATCCCGTAGGGGACACCGAGGCCTGGGACCACGCGATCCGGGCGTGGACCGAGCAGGCCGACGAGTACGGCTGGACGCCGGCCGCCATCGGGGTCAGCGAGGAGGGCGCCCACGCCTACCACCGGGCCGGGCTCAAGGTGCTCGAACTCGGCGACGAGGCGGTGATCGACGTCGCCGAGTTCTCGCTGCACGGCCGGGAGATGCGCGGTGTCCGCCAGGCGGTCAACCGGGTGGAGCGAGCGGGCTGCACGCTGCGGGTCCGCCGCCACGCCGACCTCTCGCCCGACGAGATGCGGCGCATCATCGAGCGGGCCGACGCCTGGCGGGACACCGAGACCGAGCGCGGCTTCTCGATGGCCCTCGGCCGGCTCGGCGATCCGCAGGACGGGCGGTGCGTCCTGGTCGAGGCGCTCACCAGGGAGGGCGACGAGGCGGCCCTGCTGTCGTTCGTCCCCTGGGGCAGGCACGGCCTGTCGCTCGACCTCATGCGCAGGGACCGGCAGGCCGACAACGGGGTGGTGGAGTTCCTGGTGTCCGGTCTCGTACGGCACGCGGCACAGCTTGGCGTCACCAGGATCTCGCTCAACTTCGCAGTCTTCCGGTCGGCCTTCGAGGCGGGCGCCCGCATCGGGGCCGGGCCGGTGATCCGCGCGTGGCGGCGTCTGCTGCTGTTCCTGTCGCGATGGTGGCAGCTGGAGTCGCTCTACCGGTCGAACCTGAAGTACCGCCCCCGGTGGGTGCCGCGCTACCTCGCGTACGGCGACACCCGTGACCTGGTGAAGGTCGCCATCGCCTTGGCCATCGCGGAGGGCTTCGTACACCCGCCCGGTCTGCCCGGGCTTCTCCGCAAGGGGGACCCTTCACAAGCCACGCCGTGAGGACGCCTTCCCATGGCCGGGCCCCCTGGTCGGTCCTGTCGGGAAAGAAGGTAAAGATTGTCACCTCCTTCCGCCACAATGGTGTGAAATATCGCGATTCGCGGGGGAGAAGCGACATGCCGGACCCGTTGCGGCCGGGAGACCCCACCAGGATGGGGCGTTACGGGCTCACGGCACGGCTGGGCGAGGGCGGCCAGGGCGTGGTCTACATGGGCACCGCCCCCAACGGGGCCCCGGTCGCGGTCAAGGTCCTGCGTGCCGACCTCGCCGGGGACGACGAGGCGCAGGCGAGGTTCGTCCGGGAGGTCTCGGTCGCCGAGCGGGTCGCCGCGTTCTGCACCGCGCAGGTCATCGAGACCGGCGTCGACGCCCACCGGCCGTTCATCGTCAGCGAGTTCATCAACGGGGCGACGCTGGCCGAGGTCGTCGAACGCGACGGGCCACGCGGCGGATCGGCGCTGCACCGGCTCGCCGTCGGCACCGTCACCGCCCTGGTCGCGATCCACCAGGCCGAGATCGTGCACCGTGACTTCAAGCCGTCCAACGTGATCCTCGGGGAGGACGGGCCGCGCGTCATCGACTTCGGCATCGCCCGCGCGCTGGACCGCACGTCCACGCTGACCTCGATGGCCATCGGTACACCCGCGTACATGACCCCGGAGCAGCTCGCGGGGGAGCCGGCCAGCACCGCCACCGACCTGTTCGCCTGGGCCTGCACGATCGTCTACGCCGCCACGGGCAAGCCGCCCTTCGGGACGGACAGCCTGCCTGCCGTGTTCAACCGCATCATGAACCACGAGCCGGATCTCAGTGGGATCGAGGAGCCGCTCCGCGGTCTGGTCGCCCAGTGCCTGGCCAAGAACGCGGCCGCCCGGCCCACGGCCAGCGAGGCGCTCCTCCGCCTGCTCGGCCACGTCCCGTCCACCGCCGGGCCCACCGCCGAGTCCACGGCCATCCTCCAGGTCGGTACGGCCACCGCCACCTCGGCGTATACCGACCCCGGCCGGCTGCCGATCCCGGCGGCAGGCCCCCCGCCGGGTGCCCTGGCAGGCTCCCCAGCCGGTCCCGTGCCGGATGCCGTGACAGGTCCCGCATCGGGCCCCGTGGCTGGGCCCGCGCCGACTGCCGTGGCTGGTCCGGGGCCGGTTGTCGCGCCCGGCCCCATGCCCGGCCCCATGCCCGGCCACGTGCCGGACCCCGGGGTGGCGGCCCGGTCCCCGCTCCCCGCCGCTGTGCCGTACACGCGGCCACCCGACTGGAGCGGGCCGGCACGGCCGGGAGGCGGGCCGGCGGCGCCGGCGATGCCGTACGTGCCGCCGCCGAACTGGAGCGCCCCCGCGCCGCCCTGGCCGGGCGACACCGGGCGGATCGAGGGAAGCCCGGCGACCGGGTCCGGTGCCAGGCGGAACCGGATGCCTATCGTTCTCGCCGTCCTCGCGGGAGTCGCCGTCATCGCCGGAGCCGCGTTCCTGGCCCCCAAACTGCTGGGCGGCGATCAGCCGCCTTCGCCGACGGCGACCGCCGACTCGACCACTGAACCGAGCACTGAACCGAGCGCGGGACGGACCAGCGCGGGGCCGACGCCGCTGCCGTCACCGACCGGCACGGTCGACCTGCCGGGCACGTCGCTGGTCCTGTACGAGAACGCGGACGACCCCATCAGGCTCACGTCCTACTACGCGAACAAGCGGAAGGACCTCTACCTCAGGGGCAAGAAGAACTTCGCGAAGACGACGAAATACTTCGAGGCGCTGGTCGAGAACGGCGGCGCGAGGGCGATCGGCGTGGACGTCAAGTACACGACCGCCGGCTACGCCACGGTCTCACTGATCGACCGCGCCACGGGCAAGTCGAGCAAGGTCACGACCGTCAAGGCGCCGCTGTACGTGTGGGCGCCCGCCTGGTCGCCGGACCACTCCAAGATCCTGCTCAGCGTGCTCAAGTCCGAAGGAGGGAACAAGGTCAGCGGCGCCGGATTCGTGATCGTCGACGTGGCCGCCAAGACCGCGAAGTTCGTCCAGATCAAGAGCGGCGACGTGGGCAAGTGGTCGTACTTCTGGCGTGGTGACGGCCGGGCCGTCGGGACCTGGGCGATCAAGGGCGACCTTGAGCGCATCCGGTTCTACGGCCTGAACGGCAAGGTCATGACCACGCTGACCGGTGTCGGCACTCCGGTCGAGGTGAGCGGCGACGACGTGTCGCCGTCGGGCGAGCTCTTCCTCACCCGGTGCGCCAAGAAGGCCAAGGAGATCTGCGTCTGGACGACCAGCGGCACGGCGCGGGCGCGGGTGCCCTTCGACTCGGAACGGCTGGTCGGCTGGTATGACGACCAGCACATCGCCGGTTGGCGCAAAACCGGCGCCCGATACGAGATCGTGGTGGTGGGCTTCTCGGGGACGGTGGTCCGCAGGTTGGGCACCGCTCCCGCCGCCGCGTACAAGGACGTCATTCTGCGCTACACCCGGGAGGCACGATGAAGATCTGGACCCATGCTCAGCACGTGGAGGCGATCGGGCGGGAGATCTCCCGGATGGCCGCGGCCGTTCGTGATCGGGACCCGGAGACACCCGTCCCCACCTGCCCGGCCTGGGATCTGCGGGAGCTGGTCGCGCACACCGGCGGCGTCCATCGGTGGGCCACGGCGATGGTCCGGGACCTCTCCGAGCGCCGCTACGACCGGGCGGAGATGGACCTCGGGATTCCCGGGGACGCGAAGGAGTACGCCGACTGGCTGGAGGCGGGAGCCGTACCCCTCGTGGAGGCGCTGAACGGGCAGGATCCGGACGCGGAGATGTGGGCGTGGGGCGGCGACCGGCACGTGCGCTTCTGGTCGCGGCGGCAGCTCCACGAGACCGTCGTCCACCGGGTCGACGCCGAGATCGCCGTGGGGATCACCCCGCGCGTCGATGAGGAGATCGCCGCGGACGGCGTCGAGGAGTTCCTCGACGTGCTCCCGTATGTCCGCTGGCGGCCGTCGCTCGCCGAGTTGAAGGGCGACGGCGAGACGATCTCCTGGCAGGCCGACACCGGCGCGGGCTGGGTCATCCGGCTGACCCCCGACGGCTTCGTCTACGAGCGGTCGGGCTCGCCCGGCGACGTCACGGTTCGCACGGCCGCAGCCGGCGACCTGATGCTCCTCGCCTGGGGCAGGCGCAGCCCGGAGGACTACTCGGTCGACGGTGACGCGAAGCTCCTCCGATGGTGGATCGACCACTCCAGCGTCTGACCCGGCACCTGGAAGCCGCCTCTGAACCGGCACCCCTCGCTCTCCTGTGAGCGCTTGTGAGCGCCGGCGAGCGAGGGGCCGCCGAGGGCATCCGCGGGCCGGGTCAGGGGAGTGCGAGCATGCGGTCGAGGGCGACCTTGGCCCAGTGGGTCGTGTCGGGGTCGACCGTGATCTGGTTGACCACCTCTCCGGCCGCCAGGGACTCCAGCGCCCAGACCAGGTGGGGCAGATCGATCCGGTTCATCGTCGAGCAGTAGCAGACGGTCCGGTCCAGGAACGTGACCGTCTTGTCGGGGAACATCTGGCCGAGGCGCTTGACCAGGTTCAACTCGGTGCCCACGGCCCACGAGGAGCCGGCCGGGGCCTCCTCCAGCTTCTTGATGATGTACTCGGTCGATCCCACGAAGTCGGCCTTGGTCACCACCTCGTGCCGGCACTCCGGGTGGACGAGGACGTTGACGCCGGGAATGCGGGCGCGGACGTCGTCAACGCATTCCGCGGTGAACCGGCCGTGGACGGAGCAGTGGCCCTTCCACAGGATCATCTTGGCGTTCGCGAGCTGCTCGGCGGTCAGGCCGCCACCCGGGCGGTGGGGGTTGTAGACGACGCAGTCGTCGAGCGAGAAGCCCATCTCCAGCACCGCCGTGTTGCGGCCCAGGTGCTGGTCGGGCAGGAACAGGACCTTCTGGCCCTGCTCGAACGCCCACGTCAGAGCCCGCTTGGCGTTGGACGACGTGCAGACGGCGCCGCCGTGCCTGCCGCAGAACGCCTTGATGTCGGCGCTCGAGTTCATATAGGTGATCGGGACGACCTGGTCGGCTATCCCCGCGTCCTCCAGGGCCTCCCAGCATTCCTCGACCTGGTCGAAGGTCGCCATGTCGGCCATCGAGCACCCGGCCGCCAGGTCCGGCAGCACGACCTTCTGGGAGTCGCCGGTCAGGATGTCGGCCGACTCGGCCATGAAATGCACGCCGCAGAACACGATGTACTCGGCGTCGGGCCGGGCCGCCGCCTCGCGGGCCAGCTTGAACGAGTCGCCGGTCACGTCGGCGAACTGGATGACCTCGTCGCGCTGGTAGTGGTGGCCGAGCACGAACAGCTTGTCCCCGAGCTTCTCCTTGGCGTTGCGGGCCCGCTCGACCAGCGTCGGGTCGGAGGCGGGCGGCAGCTCGCCGGGACAGTCGACTCCGCGCTCGCTGTGCGGGTCGACGCCCTGGCCAAGGATGAAGAGCGGCAGACCGGTCTCGGTGGTCGTCACGACCACACCCCCTTCGGGGACTTATCGTCGAACTGACGACTAATCATTACACACAGCCCCCGCCGAATATTCCGGCCCCCCGCAAGTGCTCCCGCGTGGGCGGAGCGACCACAACCTGGAATGTGTACCGGGCGCCGGGTGTTGGTAGCGTCTAAGTAGGACGTCAAAATCAATCGACCGCTCCCGGTGGGCGGTTGACGCAGACGCGGGAGCAGCACATGACGGTTGAGAGCAGCGAGACGACGCAGCAGGGCCTGATCCTGACTGACGCGGCCGCCGCCAAGGTCAAGAGCCTGCTGGAGCAGCAGGGCGAGGAGGGGCTCCAGCTGCGTGTCGCCGTACAGCCGGGTGGCTGTTCGGGCCTGCGCTACCAGCTCTTCTTCGACGACCGTTCGATGGACGGGGACGTGGTGTCGGACTTCGGTGGCGTGAGTGTTGTCACAGACCGGATGAGCGCGCCCTACCTGGTCGGGGCGACCGTCGACTTCGTCGACACCATCGAGAAGCAGGGCTTCACCATTGACAACCCGAACGCCACGGGTTCCTGCGCCTGCGGAGACTCGTTCAACTAGGACAGGCCTGGGGACATGACCCAGCCGACGCACCTGCACGCCCCGTACGGCCGCCGCCGTGCGGGGCGTCGTCGTGACCAGGGGCCCTGCGCGTCAGCCTTCGGTGCGGTGCTGAAGTCGCGTATTCTTGCGGGGCTCATCGAGATGCTGACAACGAGGAGAATGACCCCGTGCGCATCGCCGTAACCGGCTCCATCGCGACCGACCACCTGATGACCTTCCCGGGCCGCTTCGGCGACCAGCTCATCGCCGAGCAGCTCGACCGGGTCTCCCTTTCCTTCCTCGTCGACGATCTGCAGATCCGTCGCGGTGGATGCGCGGCCAACATCTCCTTCGGGATGGGATGTCTGGGCCTCACCCCGGTCCTGGTGGGGGCCGTCGGCACGGATTTCACCGACTACCGGTCCTGGCTGGAGCGGCACGGCGTCGACTGCGGTTCCGTGCACGTGTCGGAGTTGCACCACACCGCGCGGTTCCTCTGCACGACTGACGAGGAGCACAACCAGATCGCCTCGTTCTACACGGGCGCGATGGCGGAGGCCAGGGAGATCGAGCTGGGTCCGATCGCGGACCGCGTGGGCGGGCTCGACCTGGTCCTGGTTAGTCCCAACGATCCGGCCGCGATGCTGCGGCACACGGACGAGTCGAGGAGCCGGGGCATCCCGTTCGCGGCCGACCCGTCGCAGCAGCTCGCCCGGATGCCCGGCGACGACATCAGCAAGCTGATCGAGGGCGCGGCCTATCTCTTCAGCAATGACTACGAGAAGGGGCTCATCGAGCAGAAGACCGGCTGGTCCGACGAGGAGGTCCTCGGCCGGGTCGGCGTCCGGGTCACCACGCTGGGCCCCAAGGGCGCCCGGATCGACCGCGCGGGTGAGCCCTCCATCCATGTCTCTCCGGCGCCCGAGCTGGGGAAGGCCGACCCGACCGGCGTCGGAGACGCCTTCCGGGCCGGCTTCCTGTCGGCGCTCGCCTGGGGCCTGTCGCCGGAGCGCTGCGGCCAGGTCGGAAACCTGACGGCCACGCACGTCCTTGAGCAGATCGGCTGCCAGGAGTACGAGCTGGGCCAGAGCGTCTTCCTGGACCGCTTCGCGTCGGCCTATGGTCGGCACGCGGCCGACGAGGTCGCCTCGCACGTCCGGTGCCACTACGCCTGAGCGCCGTTGCGCCTGGGTCCTACCGCCTGAACGTCGCCACGCCTGAGTGTCACCACGCCTGGGTCGCTTCGCTCAGGCGTCTCGGCTAGGTCGTCTTGGCGTAGATCCGGGTGACCAGCTCGGCGAGCTTGTCGTCGGGTAGGTTCTGGGCCAGGTCGGCCTCGCTGATCATCCCTACCAGCCGGTGGTTGTCTATCACGGGCAGCCGCCGGATCTGGTGGCGCTCCATCATGTTGAGCGCCTCCTCCACGTCGGCGTCGGCGTCGATCCAGACGACCTTGCCCTGAGCCAGGTCGCCGGCCCTCATGTCGGATGGGTTCCGGCCCGTCGCGACGGTCTTGATCACGATGTCGCGGTCGGTGATGATGCCCTTGAGCTTGTCGTCGTTGCCGCATACCGGCAGCGAGCCGACGTTGAGGTCGCGCATCATCTGCGCCGCTGTGAGCAGGTTCTCGTTCTCGCCGATGCACTGCACACCGAAGTGCATCACACTACGCGCCTTTGTCATGAAATATCCCCCCAAAGGTGCTGATGTCTACCTTTGGGGGGTTCTTACCCCGGGTTGCGCGGCCGTACCAGGAAGGTCAGTAGTTGCGGCGGACGTGGATCGACCAGCCGCCCTGGGGGAGCTCATAGCTGTCGACGTGCTCGTGTGACTTGAGACGGCACCACGCGGGGACGTCGGTGAACGCGGCGGGGTCGTCGGCGAGCACCGCGACCACGGAGCGCAGTGGCACCTGGTTGATCTGGTCCGCCAGCATGATGATCGGAATGGGGCACTTGCGGCCCAGGGCGTCGATCGTCAGCGCGACCGGCTCTCTCGGCTCGGCGTGTGGAGCCGCCGGCGTGTTCCGGCCGGCCCGCGACTGTCTCCGCCACATCAGTGGACTCCCAAACTCGACCGGATGCGCCGCACGATGTCCGGGAGCACGGCGAGGAAACGATCGACGTCGCCCTCGGACACGCCACGGGGCAGCGATACCCGCACGTTTCCATGCGTAAGCACGCCCATCGCCTCCAGAACATGCGATGGACGAAGCGTACTAGCCGTACAGGAACTGCCGGACGAGACTGCGAATCCCGCCTTGTCCAACTCGCCGAGCAGTGCCTCGCCCTCCACATAGAGACACGAGAAGGTCACGACATGGGGCAGTCGCCGGACCGGGTCGCCGACGATCTCCACGTCGGGTACGAGCCGGGCGACCTCCGCCCGGATGTGGTCCACGAGGGCGGACAGCCGCGGGCCCTCGCCGGCCTCCTCCGCGACTCGCGCGCGCAGCGCCGCCGCGGCGGCCACGATCGCGGGGACGTTCTCGAAGCCGGGCACCCGGCGCTGCTCCCGCTCGTCCTCCGGGTACGGCGACCGCCACCGGGTTCCCTTGCGGACCGCCAGCACGCCGACCCCCGGCGGCCCGCCCCACTTGTGCGCGCTGGCGGTGAGCACCGACCAGCCGTCGGGGATCGGCAGGCGGCCGGCCGACTGCGCCGCGTCCACCACGAGCGGTACGCCCGCCGCCTGGCAGGCCGCGGCCACCTCCTCGACCGGCTGGAGCGTCCCCACCTCGTGGTTGGCGGTCTGGAGGCACGCGAGAGCCGTACCGGGCACGGAGACGGCCCGGGTGAACGCCGCGACGTCCACCTGTCCGGTACGGCTCACGCCGACCGTCTCCACGCTGCCGCCGTCACGCTCGTGGATCCCGGCGGCGTGCAGGACGCTGGAGTGCTCGACGGCGCCGGTGACGAGGTGGCGGCCGGCCCGGCGGCGGCCGTGCAGGGCGCCGAGGACGCCGAGATGGACCGCCTGGGTGCCGGAGGAGGTGAAGGACACCTCGTCGGGCCGGGCACCGAGGATCTCCGCGACCTCTGTCCTCGCCTGTTCCAGCAGGAGCCGCGCACGGCGGGCCGTGCCGTAGAGTCGCGCGGGGTCCGCCCATCCGACGTCGAGCGCCGCCAGGAGGGCATCACGCGCGGCCGGGTGGAGAGGCTCTGTCGAAGCCGCGTCGAAGTAAGCCACAGATAGGACATTAACGGGGGCTGCTCAGAGGGGCGGGGCCGGTCCGCGCTAATGTGTCCCCCAGCGTGAACCGAATCAAGTAAAGAGGTGACCGGCGCGAAGCACCGCCGGTCGTTTCCGAAGCGTAGAAATCTGAAAAACCGCCCAAGAGAGGGACTCTTGGGCTTCATCTGTGGGGTAGGCGATCCGTGAGTCCGACCCGCCGTACGACACGGCGACCGTTGGTCCGCCGCCGGTTGCCAGGCGTCGCCGCTCTGGCGTTGCTGGTGGTGTCCGCGACGGCGTGTAGCCGTGAGGCGACAGAGCAGTGGGCCCGAGGTGGCATGCCGGAAGGCGCCACCGAGCAGGCCGGCATCATGCAGACCCTGTGGAACGGGGCCTGGATCGCGGCTCTCGCCACCGGTGTCGTCGTCTGGGGCCTGATCCTTTGGGCCTGCGCGTTCCACCGCAAGAAGAAGAACTCGCCCGACAGGCTGCCTCCCCAGGTGCGGTACAACCTGCCGATCGAGATCCTCTACACCGTCGTTCCGGTCATCATGGTCGCGGTGTTCTTCTACTTCACCGCGCGCGACGAGACCGAGGTCATGAAGGTCTCCGGCAGCGCCCCGGTGAAGGTGAAGGTCGAAGGCTTCCAGTGGAGCTGGCGGTTCACCACCGACTACCAGGGCAAGAAGGCCGTGGCCGAGGGCGTTCCGGTCGACCTCGGCAAGCAGAGCTTGGAGAACCCCCAGGGTCCGCAGCTCGTGCTGCCCGCCGGCACCAACGTCGAGTTCGAGCTCGAGTCCCCTGACGTCATCCACTCGTTCTGGGTGCCCGCCTTCCTGTTCAAGCAGGACGTGATGCCGGGCATCAAGAACAAGTTCGAAATCAAGACGCTCAACAAGACGGGCGTCTTCTTCGGCCGGTGCGCGGAGCTCTGCGGTGTCGACCACAGCAAGATGCTGTTCTCGGTGAAGCTCGTCCCGCAGGCGGAGTTCGACCAGTACATCCAGAGCCAGGCGGGGAGTGGCCAGTGACCGCCATCCAGGAACCCATCGCCATCGGGGCGCGGCCGTACACCAAGGGCACGGTCATCGCGAAGTGGCTTTCCTCCACGGACCACAAGGTGATCGGGCATCTCTACCTGATCACGTCGTTCGTGTTCTTCCTCATCGGCGGCGTGATGGCCCTGGTGATGCGTGCCGAGCTGGCCCAGCCGGGCCTGCAGTTCGTGTCGAACGAGCAGTTCAACCAGCTCTTCACGATGCACGGCACGATCATGCTGCTGATGTTCGCGACGCCGCTGTTCGCCGGCTTCGCGAACGAGCTGATGCCGCTGCAGATCGGCGCGCCCGATGTGGCGTTCCCGCGGCTGAACATGGTGAGCTACTGGCTCTACCTGTTCGGCAGCACGATCGCCGTGGCGGGCTTCGTCACCCCGGGCGGCGCGGCCGCGTTCGGCTGGACCGCCTACTCGCCGCTGTCCAACGCGGTCACCTCGCCGGGGCTCGGCGGTGACATGTGGATCATGGGTCTGGCGCTGTCCGGACTCGGCACCATCCTCGGCGCGGTCAACTTCATCACGACCATCATCACGATGCGCGCCCCGGGCATGACCATGTTCCGGATGCCGATCTTCACCTGGAACATCCTGCTCACCAGCGTCCTGGTGCTGCTGGCCTTCCCGGTGCTGGCCGCCGCGCTGCTCGCCCTGGAGGCCGACCGCAAGCTCGGCGCGCACATCTTCGACGCCACGACCGGCGGCGCCATGCTCTGGCAGCACCTGTTCTGGTTCTTCGGCCACCCCGAGGTCTACATCATCGCCCTGCCGTTCTTCGGCATCATCACCGAGGTGTTGCCGGTCTTCAGCAGGAAGCCGATCTTCGGTTACGTCGGCCTGGTCGGCGCCACGATCGCGATCGCCGGTCTGTCGATCACGGTCTGGGCGCACCACATGTTCGTCACCGGCCAGGTGCTGCTGCCGTTCTTCTCGTTCATGACGTTCCTCATCGCGGTGCCGACCGGTGTGAAGTTCTTCAACTGGATCGGCACGATGTGGCGCGGCCACCTGTCGTTCGAGACGCCGATGCTGTTCGCGGTCGGCTTCCTGGTGACCTTCCTCTTCGGTGGTCTCACCGGGGTCATCCTGGCGTCGCCGCCGCTGGACTTCCAGGTCAGCGACTCTTATTTCGTGGTCGCCCACTTCCACTACGTGATCTTCGGCACCGTGGTGTTCGCGATGTTCTCGGGCTTCTACTTCTGGTGGCCCAAGTTCACCGGCAAGATGCTCGACGACAGGATGGGCAAGGTTCACTTCTGGACCCTGTTCTTCGGCTTCCACCTGACGTTCCTGGTGCAGCACTGGCTGGGCGTCATCGGCTTCCCCCGGCGGTACGCGGACTACTCCGCGGTCGACGGCTTCACCGACCTGAACATCATCTCGTCGGTGGGCGCGTTCCTGCTGGGCGCCTCCACGCTGCCGTTCCTCTACAACGCGTGGCGCACGTGGAAGACCGCTCCCAAGGTCACGGTGGACGACCCGTGGGGTTACGCCGGATCGCTCGAGTGGGCCACCTCGTGCCCGCCGCCGCGGCACAACTTCACCAAGCTGCCGCGCATCCGGTCCGAGCGCCCCGCGTTCGACGTCAAGTATCCGCACCTGTCGGCACCTGAGCTGGAGGAGGGCCGATGAAGGTCCAAGGATGGATGTTCCTGCTCTGCGGCATCTTCTTCGCCGCGGCGGACCTGGTCTACTGGTTCTGGTCGAAGGAACCGACCGGCACCACGGCGATGGCGATCTCGGTCGGTCTCGCCTTCATGATCGGTTACTACCTGCTGTTCACGGCGCGCCGTATCGGCGATCAGCCTGAGGACAACAAGGAGGCGGAAGTCTCCGACGGCGCCGGAGAGCTCGGCTTCTTCAGCCCGCACAGCTGGTGGCCGCTGTTCGTGTGCCTGTCCGCGGCGCTCGCGTTCTTCGGCTTCGTGATCGGTCCTTGGCTGTTCCTCATCGGCCTCTTTGCCGTGATCATGAGCACCATCGGATTCGTGTTCCAGTACTACCGGGGTAACTTCTCGCACTGACCGCGAGACTTTCGGCGGGTGTCCTCTTCTGGGAGAGGACGCCCGCTTTTTGTTGTTCTTTACCGGTGCGCGGATGTGACGAATCAATCACTCAGGGTAACAAGTGAGG
>JBIOWF010000229.1:0-95216 GCA_044868295.1 Microtetraspora sp.
GCGAAGTCGGCGATCTCTGTTCCGTCCGGGTACGGCGGAGCCGGCGGAGCCCCGAGCACCAGGTGCCGGGCGGCCACCGGCATTGCCTCTGAGCGGCCAGGCAGCGCCTCCGAGGGGGCCACCATCGATGTCTTGTTCCGGCCGAAGAGCCAGCCCATGTCGCACCTCCAGGTTCCACTCTGCCAGTGCCAACCCGGGTGTGCCCCTACTTGTTCCTCGCGTAAGAACCTCTTAACACTTGGACAAGTATTACTTATTTGTGATTAATCACGTAAGGAGTCACAATAGGTTACATGCATGATTCGCGCCGAGGCGTCTGGTACGGCATCGCCGCCTACACGATGTGGGGCCTCTTTCCCCTCTACTGGCCGCTGCTGAAGCCCTCAGGCGCGGTGGAGATCTTGGCGCATCGCATGGTCTGGTCTCTCGTCGCCGTAGTCGCGGTGCTGGCCGTACGGCGGCATTGGTCCTGGTTCCGGGGACTGACCGGCAAGCAGCTGGGCCTGCTCACCTTGGCCGCCGTCATCGTCTCGGCGAACTGGGGCACCTACATCTACGCGGTCAACAGTGGCCATGTGGTCGAGAGCGCGCTGGGCTACTTCATCAACCCGTTGGTGAGCGTCTTGTTCGGGGTCGTCATCTTCCGGGAGCGGCTGCGACCGTGGCAGTGGGTCGCGGTCGGGCTGGGCACGGCGGCCGTACTCATCTTGACCCTCGACTACGGCCGGCTCCCCTGGGTCGCGCTCGTCCTCGCGGTCAGCTTCGGCACGTACGGCCTGATCAAGAAGACCGCGCAGGTCGGTGCGGCGGAAAGCCTGACCATCGAGACCCTTGTGCTCCTGCTGCCCGCGCTCGCCTACCTGATCTTCCTTGAGCTGAACGGCACCGGCACGTTCGGCCACGGCAGCGCGGGGCACGCCCTCCTGCTCGCCGGCGCCGGCGTCATCACCGCGGTGCCCCTGCTCTGCTTCACCGCCGCCGCGATCCGCGTGCCGCTCACCGTCATCGGGCTGCTCCAGTACATCGCCCCGACGCTGCAGTTCCTGTGCGGCGTGCTGATCGCCCACGAGACGATGCCGGCCAGCAGATGGGCCGGATTCGCCGTCGTCTGGCTCGCGCTCAGCGTCTTCACCTGGGACGGCCTGCGCGCCGCCCGGGCGGCCCGGCGCGAGGCCCACACGGCCCGCTCTCTGGAAACCGTCTGACCGCTCCCAAGGCGACGGCTGCCGTCGAAGCGGGCCGCCTTCCGCGAGAGTACGGCCACCGCCCAGACGTACCGCTGACGCGCGGCCACAGGTAAGGCTCTCGCAGAGCGAGGACCTCCCTGTTCACCGAACCCGGCTCGCCAGGCGGTGCCGTACGGCCAGGCAGGGGTCAGCCGGAGCGCTCGACCACGTAGTCGCAGAGCGCGATGAGCGCCGCTCTCGCGGGGTTGTCCGGAAGGGCGGCGAGGTCACATTTGGCGCGGTCGGTCCACTTGATCAGCTCCTGGCGGGCGTTGACCATCGCCTGGTTGGCGCGGAGCAGGCTGAGCGCCTCCTCAAGGTCCTCGTCAGCCACGGGGCCGGACAGCAGCGACCGGAGCCTCTCGTCCTCGGGCGCCTGGGAGGCGAGTGCGTAGAGCACGGGCAGCGTGCGGATGCCTTCGCGGAGATCGGTTCCCGGGGTCTTGCCCGAGTCGGCGGTCGGCGCGGCGACGTCGATGAGGTCGTCGCCGAGCTGCCAGGCGACGCCGATGGCCTCACATGCGTTCGTCACGCGGGCGATGACCTCGGGCGGGGCGCCCGCGAGCAGCGCGCCGAAGCGGCCTGACGTGGCGATCAGGGACCCGGTCTTGTCGGCCAGCACATCGATGTAGTGGGTGATGGCGTCCGTGCCGTCGGAGGGCCCGATGGTCTCGCGGATCTGCCCGCGCACCAGGCGGGAGAACGTCTGCGCCTGGATCCGGATGACGTCGGAGCCGAGGTCGGCGAGGATCTCCGACGCCTGCGCGAAGAGGTAGTCGCCGGTCAGGATGGCGACGGTGTTGTCCCACCGGGCGTTCGCGGAGGGCGAGCCGCGCCGCACCGACGCCTCGTCCATCACGTCGTCGTGGTAGAGGGTCGCGAGGTGGGTCAGCTCAATGACGACCGCCCCGGGCACGATGCCCGGGGCGTCTGGGTTGCCGAACTGGGCGGCCAAGAGGACGAGCATCGCCCGGAAGCGCTTGCCGCCCGCCTCGATGAGGTGCCTGGACGCCTCCGTGACGAAGGCGTCCTCGCTCTCGACCGACGAGCGGAGCAGCTTCTCCACGGACGTCAGGCCGCCTGCCAAATCCGCGGCCAGCCGCTCGTCGACGACAGGAAGGTCAACAACGGGCGGCGCAGCCATATGGTGTGACTCCTAACGGACGAACAACGACTGGGCAGCCGTGTGCGCCAGGTCGAGCACAGGCTGCGGGTAGACCCCCAGGACTACCGTAGCCAATGCCGCCACGGCGACGACCGCCGCGGTCCCCCGCGAGGGGACCACCACGGACGGGCCGTCCGCGGCCGGGTCGCTGAAGAACATCAGCACGATGACGCGGACGTAGAAGAACGCCGCGATCGCGGAGGAGACCACACCGACCACCACGAGCGGCAGGGCGCCCCCCGAGACGGCGGCCTGGAAGACGGCGTACTTCCCGAAGAAACCGCTGGTCAGCGGGATTCCGGCGAAGGCCAGCAGGAAGAACGCGAAGGTCCCGGCGAGCAGCGGAGAGCGCTTCCCGAGCCCGGCCCAGCGGGACAGGTGCCAGGCCTCGCCACCGGCGTCCCGGACCATCGTGACGATCGCGAAGGCGCCAACCGTCGTGAATCCGTACGCCACCAGATAGAAGAGAATCGCCGAGAGAGCCGAGGAGTTCTGCTCGGCCGCGCCGGTGGCGATCACGCCGATGAGCAGGAAGCCTGCGTGCGCGATCGACGAGTAGGCCAGCATCCGCTTGATGTCGGTCTGCGTGATGGCGAGAATCGCGCCGACGACCATAGTGAGAATCGCCACACCCCAGAGGATGGGACGCCAGTCCCAGTCCAAACCGCCCAGCGCGACCCAGAACACCCGCAGGAGCGCCCCGAACGCGGCGACCAGGGTTCCCGACGCCATGAGCGCGGTGATGGGTGTGGGCGAGCCCTGGTAGACGTCGGGCTTCCAGGCCTGGAACGGCGCGGCGCCGATCTTGAAGAACAGGCCGACGCCGAGCATCGCCGTGCCGATGTAGAGCAGGGTGTCCTGCCCGCCGACCGTGCCGAGCGCACTGCTGATCTTGGCCAGGTCGATCGAGCCGGCGTAGCCGTACAGAAGTGCCGTGCCGTACAGGAAGAACGCGGACGAGAACGCGCCGAGCAGGAAGTACTTGACCGCGGCCTCCTGCGAGAGCAGGCGGCGGCGGCGCGCGAGCCCGCAGAGCAGGTAGAGCGGCAGCGACATGACCTCGAGGGCCACGAACATGACCAGCAGGTCGTTCGCGGCGGGGAACAGCAGCATGCCGCCGACCGCGAACAGCACCAGCGGATAGACCTCGGTGTGGCCGGCGCCCTCGGCGAGGGCGCGCTCCTCCTCCACGGATCCGGGTACGGCTGCCGCCGCCGCGACGAAGTGGTCCTCGTCGTTGATGAGCAGGACGCTCACGATGGCGAGCACCAGGATCGTGCCCCAGATGAACAGGGCGGGGCCGTCGACGGCGATCGCGCCCATGGCGGCCGGCTTGGTCGGGATGCCCTTGGTCGCCTGCCAGATGGTCAGCGCGAAGGCGCCGCCCAGCGACAGCAGGGTGAGCGGCTGGTGGATCGCCGACCGCAGGTAGCGCGGGGCGAACGCCTCCACGAGCACACCGATGATCGCCGCGCCGAAGACCACCAGCATCGGCGCCAGCAGGGTGTACTCAATGGTCGGCGCTGGGATGGAGCCGTTCACTGGCCCTCCTTGGCAATGGGCACGGCTGGCGCCGGGTCGGTGACCGAGACGCTGGTCAGCGTGTCCTTCACCGATGGGTTGATGACGTCGAGCAGCGGCTTGGGATAGAAGCCGAACACGATGATCAGCGCGAGCAGCGGGGCGACGACCCACTTCTCGCGCCTGCTGAGGTCGGGCAGGTGGCGCACCGACTCCGCGGTCGGCCCGCCCATGGTCCGCTGGTACATCCACAGGATGTAGATGGCGGCGAGGACGACGCCGCTGGTGGCGATCACCGCCGGGAGGACGAGATCGTCCCGCTGGTACGTCCCCAGCAGCACCATGAACTCGCTGACGAACGGGCTGAGCCCGGGCAGCGAGAGCCCGGAGAGGCCCGCGACCAGGAACGTCCCGGCCAGGACCGGGGCGACCTTCTGGACGCCGCCGTAGTCGGCGATGTACTGCGAGCCGCGCCGATAGATCAGGAAGCCCGCGATCAGGAACAGCGCCCCGGTCGCGAAGCCGTGGTTGACCATGTACAGCGTCGCACCGGCACCCGCTGTGGTCGTCATGGCGAACACGCCCATCGCGATGAAGCCGAAGTGCGAGATCGACGTGTACGCGATGAGGCGCTTCATATCGGTCTGCCCGATGGCCACGATCGCGCCGTAGACGATGCCGATCACCGACAGCGCGATCACCAGCGGTGTGAAGAACTTGGCCGCGTCCGGGAACAGCTCCAGGCAGAAGCGGAGCATGCCGTAGGTGCCGACCTTGTCCAGCACGCCCACGAGCAGTACGGCGGCGCCGGCCGGGGCCTGGGCCGCCGCGTCGGGCAGCCAGGTGTGGAACGGCCACAGCGGAGCCTTGATCGCGAAGGCGATGAAGAATCCGAGGAACAGCCACTTCTGCGTGGTCGCGTCCGTGATGGAACCGACGAGCTGGTCGAACTGGAACGTCCCCTTGTCGGCGATCGTGTAGAGGGCGATCACCGCGACCAGCATGAGCAGGCCGCCGAACAGCGAGTACAGCAGGAACTTGACGGCCGCGTAGGACCGCTGGGCCCCGCCGTACGACCCGATCATGAAGTACATCGGGATCAGCATGGCTTCGAAGAAGACGTAGAAGAGGAAGACGTCGGTCGCCGCGAAGACGCCGACCATCATCGCCTCAAGCACCAGGAGCAGCGAGAAGTACGTCCGCACGGAGCGCTTTCCGGCCTCGGCGTCATGCCAGGAGGCGAGCACCACGATCGGCACCAGCACGGCCGACAGCAGGATCAGCACCAGCGCGATGCCGTCCACGCCGACGCCGTAGGTCACGCCGAACGAGGGGATCCAGTCGTAGGTCTCCCGGAACTGGAACTTGTCGCCCTGCGGGCTGAACTGGACCGCCATGGCGACGGTCAGCGCGAGCACCAGCAGGGACACCGCCAGCGTCAACTGCTTGGCACGCAGGTCGCCCCGCACCAGAGCGACACCGACCGCGCCCACCACGGGGACGCCTATCAGGGTGGAGAGCCAGTAGTGCATCACAGGTTCCCTACGACGAACCAGGCACCGACCAGGACGGCGGCACCGATGAATATCGACAGCGCGTACGAGCGGACGAAGCCGGTCTGGATGCGCCGCAACCGGCCCGACGTGCCCCCGATCCCCGCCGCGAGGCCGTTGACCACTCCGTCGATCCCGCGGTTGTCGAAGAACACCGCGAGCCGGGTCAGCCACTGGCCGGGGCGCATGAACAGCGCCTCGTTCAGCGCGTCGCCGTACAGGTCACGACGGGCGAACACGGTGAGGAACGAACCGCGGGGAGCCGTGACGGGCACCTCCGCCGCGCCGTACCGGAACCAGGCGTAGCCCGCGCCGATCGCGACGAGAGCCAGCGTGGCCAGACCGACCGGGGTGAACGGGTGGAAGGAGGGCAGGTCCTCCGGCCTTCCGACGGCGGGCGCAAGGAAGATCATGAACCGGTTGCCCAGGATCAGGTAGCCGCCGAGGAAGATCGAGCCGATCGACAGAATGATCAGCGGCCAGGTCATGACCGACGGCGACTCGTGCGGGTGCGTGTCGGGCTCCCAGCGCTTCTCGCCGAAGAAGGTCATGAACACCACGCGCGACATGTAGAAGCCCGTGATGCCCGCGCCGACCACGGCCAGCCAGCCGAGGGTCGCGTTGTGCTCCATCGCGGTCTCGATGATGCCGTCCTTGGTGAAGTAACCGGACAGCAGCGGGAACCCGATGATCGCCAGGTAGCCGATGAGGAACGTCGCGAACGTGATCGGCATGAACTTGCGCAGCCCGCCGTACCTCCTCATGTCGACCTCGTCGTTCATGGCGTGCATGACCGATCCGGCGCCGAGGAACAGGTCGGCCTTGAAGAAGCCGTGGGCGATCAGGTGCGCGATCGCGAACGCGTATCCGGCCGGGCCGAGGCCCGCGGCGAGCATCATGTAGCCGATCTGCGACATCGTCGAACCGGCCAGGGCCTTCTTGATGTCGTCCTTGGCGGTACCGATGATCGCACCGGCGAGCAGCGTGGCGACACCGACGATCGTGACGGCCAGTTGCGCGGTCGGGGCGAGCTGGAAGATCGCACCGGACCTGGTCACCAGGTAGACGCCGGCGGTGTCCATGGTCGCCGCGTGGATCAGAGCGGAGACCGGGGTCGGGCCCTCCATCGCGTCCAGCAGCCAGGACTGCAGCGGCAACTGGGCGGACTTGCCGCAGGCGCCGAGCAGGAGCAGCAGGCCGATCGCGGTGAGGGTCCCTTGCGAGGCGCCCGAAGCGTGCTCGAAGACCGGGCCGAACGCCACCGTGCCGAACGTCTTGAAGATGGTGAAGATGCCGATCGCGAGGCCGAAGTCACCGACCCGGTTGACGATGAACGCCTTCTTGGCCGCCACCGCCGCCGAGGGCTTGTGCTGCCAGAACCCGATCAGCAGGTATGACGCGAGGCCCACACCCTCCCAGCCGACGTACAGGCCGACGTAGTTGTCGGCCAGCACCAGCAGGAGCATCGCCGCGACGAACAGGTTCAGGTAGGCGAAGAACCGCCGCCGGTTCGGGTCGTGCGACATGTAGCCGATCGAGTAGATGTGGATCAGCGAGCCCACACCGGTGATCAGCAGGACGAACGAGATCGACAGCGGGTCGATCAGCAGACCCATCTTGGCGATGCCCGGAATGAAGTCGTACAGCGGGATCTGCCGGCGGCGCTCGCCCGGGGCGAAGCCCAGCAGCTGGACGAACGCCAGCACGCCCACCACGAAGGAGGCGAGCGACATGGCGACGCCCAGCAGATGACCGAACCTGTCGGTCCGCCGCCCGCCCAGCAGGAGGACGGCGGCGCCGATCAGCGGCAGAGCGATCAACAGCCAGGAGGCCCCGATCACTCCACCGGAGTGCTCGATGATCTTCGCGATCTCAGAAGTCGGCATGAGATTGCGTTGAAGCACAGCGGGTTCCACGGCCACCTCTTAGTACTTCAGCAGGTTGGCGTCGTCGACGGACGCGGACCTGCGGGTTCGGAAGATCGTCACGATGATGGCCAGGCCGATGACGACCTCCGCCGCGGCCACGATCATCACGAAGAACGCGATGAGCTGGCCGTCGAGGTTGCCGAGCTGCCGGGCGAAGGTGACGAACGCCAGGTTGCAGGCGTTGAGCATGAGCTCCACGCACATGAAGACCACGATGGCGTTGCGCCGTACCAGAACGCCGACACCGCCGATCGCGAACAGCAGCGCGGAGAGCACCAGATAGTGCGTGGTCATTTCGCCTCTCCTCGCGGCTTCGTGCTCTGTCCGTTGACGGTCTCCCCTTCGAGGATCTCCGCGACCTCCGGAGCCAGGGTTCCCTCAAGAGCCTCGTGGCGGGCGACGAACCGGTTGACCGACAGCGACGACACCGTCCCGTCGGGCAGCAGCGCCGGCATGTCGATCGCGTTGTGCCGGGCGTAGGTGCCGGGGCCGGGCAGCGGAGCCGGGTTGCGGCCCGTCTCGCCGAAACTGACGAAGCGGGACCTGGACAGGTCCCGCTGGGTCGGCTTGGGCTCGGCCCGCTCGCGGTGCGCCAGCACCATCGCGCCGAGCGCGGCGGTGATCAGCAGCGCCGACGTCACTTCGAAGGCGAACACGTGCCGCGTGAAGATCAGCTCGGCCAGCGAGGGGACGTTGCCCCCGGCCGTCGCCGCCGCGAGCCCCTTCGGCGCGCCCACGACCGCGTTCCCGATCCCCAGTCCGAGCAGTACGGCGAAGCCGACACCGGCCACCACGGCCCAGAACCGCTGGCCCCTGATCGTCTCGACCAGCGAGTCGGACGAGTCCACGCCGACGAGCATGAGGACGAACAGGAAGAGCATCATGACCGCGCCGGTGTAGACGATGATCTGCACGGCCGCCAGGAACGGAGCGTCCTGGACCGCGTACAGCACCGCCAGCGAGAGCATGACGACGCCGAGCATGAGGGCCGAGTAGACGGCCTTTCGGCTGAAGACGAGTCCGAGCGCGGCGAGCACCGAAACGACCGCCAGCACCCAGAATGTGATGGTCTCACCCATTGCTACGACCCAACCGGTAGTAGTCCTCCTCGGTGTCACCGAGACGCATGGGATGGGGCGGCTGCTCCATGCCAGGTCCCAGCGGCGCGAGGAGCATCTCCTTGGTGAAGATCAGCGACTCGCGGCTGGAGTCGGCGAGCTCGTACTCGTTGGTCATCGTGAGCGCCCGGGTCGGGCACGCCTCGATGCACAGGCCGCACAGGATGCACCGCAGATAGTTGATCTGGTAGGTGCGACCGTACCGCTCGCCCGGCGAGAAACGCTGGTCCTCGGTGTTGTCCGCGCCCTCCACCAGGATGGCGTCGGCGGGGCAGGCCCAGGCGCACAGCTCGCAGCCGACGCACTTCTCCAGGCCGTCGGGCCACCGGTTCAGCTGGTGCCGCCCGTGGAAACGCGGCGCGGTCGGCCGCTTCTCCTCCGGGTAGTTGACCGTCACCGGCTTCTTGAACATGTGGTGGAAGGTGACGCCGAATCCCTTGATCGGGTTCAGCCAATCAGTTGCTCCCACTGGTCACCTCCTTGGCCACAGTGCTTGTTTGGCGCGCCTCCGGCACACCCGCCTCGGTTACGACCCCGTGGTAGTGCGGCAGGTCCAGCGGCGGCACCGGGAACCCGCCCGCCGTCGGCTCCTCGCGGAGCTGCTCGAACTCCTCCTCGACCTGGGCGGCCGCGGCCTCCCTGCGGCGCTGGAGCACCGTGTCGAACCGGAGCCAGATCGCGAAGCTCGCGATGATGACGATCGCGCCGATGGTCAGGACGAGCGTCCTGTTCGCCTCCGGCAGGCGCATGGCCCTGAGGGTGGCGTAGAGGAGGATCCAGCCCAGGTTGAGCGGGATGAGCACCTTCCAGCCGAAGGCCATCAGCTGGTCGTAGCGGACGCGGGGCAGCGAGGCCCGGACCCAGATGAAGACGCAGAACACCAGGACGAGCTTGATGAGGAACCAGAGCATCGGCCACCAGCCGGTGTTGGCCCCCTCCCACAGCGAGATCGGCCACGGGGCACGCCACCCGCCGAGGAACAAGGTGATCGCGATCCCGGAGACCGTGAACACGTTCACGTACTCGGCCAGCATGAACATCGCGAACTTCAGCGACGACGAGTACTCGGTGTGGAATCCGGCGACCAGCTCACCCTCGCCCTCGGGCAGGTCGAAGGGGATCCGGTTCGTCTCGCCCAGCATCGTCACCGCGTAGATCAGGAACGAGGGCAGCAGCGAGATCGCGTACCAGGACGGCTGCGGAACCTGCAGCCCGAAGATGTCCCAGGTCCCCCCGCCCGCCTGCTTGGCCACGATCTCCGAGGTGGACAGCGTGCCCGCGGCCAGGAACACCGCGACGAACGACAGGCTCATCGCGATCTCGTAGGACACGACCTGGGCGGTGGAGCGCAGGCCGCCCAGGATGGCGTACGGCGAGCGGGAGCCCCACCCGGCCAGCACGATGCCGTAGACGCCGATCGAGGCCGTGGCCAGCACCAGCAGCACCGCCACCGGCAGGTCCGTGAGCTGCAGCGGGGTCTTCACCCCGAACATCGAGACCATCGGCCCGAAAGGCATGACCGAGAAGGACAGGAAGGCCGGCACCGCGATGATGACCGGCGCCATGAAGTAGACGACCTTGTCGACCGTCCGGGGCATGAGGTCTTCCTTGAGCCCCATCTTGAGGCCGTCGGCCACCGACTGGAGCAGGCCGAACTTGCCCGCCCGGTTGGGGCCGTAGCGGTGCTGCATGCGTGAGATGAGCTTGCGCTCGGTCCACACGCCGAACAGCACGCCCAGCATCAGGAAGACGAAGATGAAGACGGCCTTGATGATGGAGATCCACAGAGGATCGTGGCCGAAATCGCTCAGCGTGGGGCCAGGATTCACGATGCGCTCCCGATGGTAACGACGTCGCCCGCCACCGCGCCCAGGTCGCGGGTAACGGAGACGCCGGCCGAGTTCGACGGCACCCAGACCACCCGGTCGGGCAGGTCCGCGATCCGGGCCGGCAGGGTCACCCCGTCGCCGATGACGATCTTCTCGCCGTCGGCCACGCCGATCTCCGCCGCCGTGGCCTCGGAGATCAGCGCCTCCGCCGCGCGGGCGGTCCCCGCCAGGTACGGCTCGCCGTCCTGGAGGCGGCCGTCGTCCAGCAGCAGATGCCAGGTGGCGAGCACGGCCTGGCCCGCTCGCGGAGCCTTGCCGGAACCGCCGGTGACGCTCGGCGCGACCGGGCGGGTGCCCCGCCAGGCGCCCAGCCCGCCGAGTTCGCGGCGGGCCGCCGCGGCGTCCGGCAGACCCAGGTGCACGTCCATGTGATCGGCAATGGCGGCGATCACCTTGAGATCGCTCAGCACCCCGGACACGGCCGTCGCGACGTCGAACGTGCGGCCCCGCCCCTCCCAGTCGACGAACGTCCCGGCCTTCTCGGGCACCGCGGCGACCGGGAGGACCACGTCGGCCCGGTCGGTCACCGCGCTCGCGCGGACCTCCAGGCTGACGATGAACGGCGTGTTCTCCAGGGCGGCGAGCGCCTTGGCCGGGTCGGCCAGGTCGTACGGGTCCACGCCCGCGACGACCAGGGCGTCGAGCTCCTCGTTCAGTGCCGCCTCAATGATGCCGGTGGTGTCGCGGCCGGCGATCTCGGGCAGCGCCGTGACGTTCCAGGCCCTGGCGACCTCGCTCCGGGCCGTCTCGTCGTCGACCGGGCGGCCGATCGGCAGCAGGTTCGGCAGGGCTCCCGCCTCGATCGCGCCGCGCTCGCCCGCCCGCCGCGGCACCCAGGCGATCCGCGCGCCGGTGGTCTGCGTGAGCCGTACGAGGGCGGACAGCGCGCCCCGGGCGGTGGCGAGCCGCTCACCGGCGAGGATGATCGTCCCGGCGGGCAGCAGGTCGCTGGCCGAGTTGATCAGCTCACCGACCGCCTCGGCCTCGCCGCCGGGCACCGTCCGGATGAGCGTGCCCTTCATCTTCGCCAGGCCCGGCGTGGCCAGCGGTGCCAGGGAGTAGACCTTCAGGCCCCTCTTCCGCACGGCCTTGCGCAGGCGCAGGAAGACGATCGGCGACTCCTCCTCGGGCTCGAAGCCCGCCAGGAGCACGGCCGGAGCCTTCTCCAGGTCCGCGTAGGAGACCTCGATGCCCTTGCCGGCGACGGCGTGGGCGAGGAACCGCGTCTCCTCCTCGGAGAGCGGCCTGGCCCGGAAGTCGATGTCATTGGTGCCGAGGGCGACCCGCGCGAACTTGCTGTACGCGTACGCGTCCTCGACGGTCAGCCTGCCGCCGACCAGCACGCCTGCCTTGCCGCGGGCCTGCGCCAGGCCCTTGGCCGCGACCGCGAGCGCCTCCGGCCACGAGGCCGGCACGAGCTTGCCGTCCTCGTCGCGCACCAGCGGCGACTTGAGCCGGTCCGGCTGGGTGGCGTACTGGAAGGCCCATCGGCCCTTGTCGCAGTTCCACTCCTCGTTGACCTGCGGGTCGTCCCCGGCCAGGCGGCGGGTCACCTTGCCCCGGCGGTGGTCCGTACGGAGCGCGCAGCCCGAGGCGCAGTGCTCACACGCGCTCGGCGACGACACCAGGTCGAACGGGCGGGAACGGAACCGGTAGGCCGCGCCGGTCAGCGCGCCGACCGGGCAGATCTGAACCGTGTTGCCCGAGAAGTAGGACTGGAACGGCTCGCCGTCGGCGACGCCCACCTGCTCCTTGGCCCCGCGCTCGAAGAAGTCGATGAACGGGTCGCCGGCGATCTCGTCGGAGAAGCGGATGCACCGGGCGCACTGCACGCAGCGCTCGCGGTCCAGCAGCACCTCGGTGGAGAGCGCGATCGGCTTCTCGAAGGTCCGCTTGTGCTCGTGGAACCGGCTCTCGCCCTGGCCGTTGGACATGGCCTGGTTCTGCAGGGGGCATTCGCCGCCCTTGTCGCAGACGGGGCAGTCGAGCGGGTGGTTCAGGAGCAGCATCTCCATGACGCCGCGCTGCGCCTTCTCCGCGACCGGGGAGGTCAGCTGGGTCTGGATGACCATGCCCTCGGCGACCTCGATGGCGCAGGACGGCTGCGGCTTGGGGAAGCCGCGGCCGTTGCCGGCGTCCGGGATCTCCACCAGGCACTGGCGGCAGTTCGCCGCCGGGTCGAGCAGCGGGTGGTCGCAGAACCGCGGGATCTGGATGCCCAGCAGCTCGGCGGCCCGGATGATCACGGTCCCCTTCGGGACGCTGACCTGGAAGCCGTCGATGGTGAGGGTCACCATGTCCACGGGCTGTACCGCGTCCACAGGCTCCGGCGGCCCCGCGGAAGTCGTCTGTACCGTCATTGATTACCCCACACCGTGGAAGCAGCGGGATCGAACGGGCAGCCGCCGATCTCGAAGTGCTTGAGATATTCGTCGCGGAAGTGCTTCACCGACGAGTGGATCGGGCTCGTCGCGCCGTCGCCGAGCGCGCAGAACGACCGGCCCAGGATGTTGTCCGCGATGTCGGTGATCGTGGCCAGGTCCTCCTCGGAGCCCTGGCCCTTCTCCAGCCGTTTGAGCACCTGCTTGAGCCAGTAGGTGCCCTCCCGGCAGGGGGTGCACTTGCCGCAGGACTCGTGGGCGTAGAACTCGGTCCAGCGCAGTACGGCCCGCACCACGCAGGTCGTCTCGTCGAAGATCTGCAGGGCCCGGGTGCCGAGCATCGAGCCCTTCGCGCCGACCGACTCGAAGTCGAGCGGGACGTCCAGGTGCTCGGCCGTGAAGATCGGCGTCGAGGACCCTCCCGGGGTCCAGAACTTGAGCTCGTGGCCCGCCCTGATCCCGCCCGCCATGTCGAGGAGCTCGCGCAGGGTGATGCCCAGCGGGGCCTCGTACTGGCCGGGCCGGGTCACGTGGCCGCTCAGCGAGAAGATGCCGAAGCCCTTGGACTTCTCGGTGCCCATGCCGGCGAACCAGTCGGCGCCGTTGGCCACGATGCTCGGCACGCTCGCCACGGACTCGACGTTGTTGATGACCGTCGGGCACGCGTACAGGCCGGCGACCGCGGGGAACGGCGGCTTGAGCCGCGGCTGGCCGCGGTGGCCCTCCAGCGAGTCCAGCAGCGCCGTCTCCTCGCCGCAGATGTACGCCCCGGCGCCGCTGTGCACGACCAGTTCGAGGTCGTAGCCGGAACCGAGGACGTCGGCGCCGAGATAGCCCTTCTCGTAGGCCTCCCGGACCGCGGCCTGCAGTCGGCGGATGACGTGGAGGACCTCGCCACGGACGTAGATGAACGCGTGGTTGGCACGGATGGCGTAGGCGGTGATGATGACGCCCTCGACCAGCGCGTGCGGGTTGGCCATCATCAGGGGGATGTCCTTGCAGGTTCCCGGCTCGGACTCGTCCGCGTTTACTACGAGGTAGTGCGCTTTGCCATCATTTTGCGGGATAAATCCCCACTTCATGCCGGTGGGGAAGCCCGCGCCACCACGACCGCGCAGACCGGAGTCCTTCACCATCTGGATGATGGCGTCCGGGTCCATGCCCAGGGCCGTCCTGGCGGCCGAGTAGTCGCCGTACCCCTCAAGCGTGAACGAGTTCGGCAGATCCCAGTTCTTCGTCAGAACCGGCGTCAGTTGTGTCGTCACCGGGGTGCCTCCCAGCCGTTGGCCTTGGCGACCTTCAGACCCTCCAGCGAGGGGCCGGCGGCCGAGGGGCCGTCACCGGCCAGGCCGTCCGGGAGCCCGGCGAGGACCCGCGACGCTTCCTTGAACGTGCACAGCTTCTTCGGCCCGCGGGTCGGCGAGATCTCCTTGCCGTCGCGCAGGTCGTCGACGAGCTGTTTGGCCGAGGTGGGGGTCTGGTTGTCGAAGAACTCCCAGTTGACATCATCACCGGAGCGAAGTCGCAGGCGGCGTTGCACTCCAGCCGCTCCAGCGAGATCTTCCCGTCGGCGGTCGCCTCCTCGTGGCCGACGCCGACGTGCTCGGAGAGCTCATCCCAGATCTGGTCGCCGCCCATGATCGCGCACAGGCTGTTGATGCAGACGCCGACGTGGTAGTCGCCGGCCGGCCTGCGCTTGTACATCGTGTAGAAGGTCGAGACGCCGACGACCTCCGCCTTGCTCAGGCCGAGCATCTCCGCGCAGAACTCGTGCCCGTCGTCGGAGACGTAGCCGTCCTCCGACTGCACCAGGTGCAGCAGCGGAAGCAGCGCCGAGCGCGCCTTCGGGTAACGGCCGATGATCTCCTTGGCGTCCGTTTCGAGACGCTCGCGGACCTCAGGTGAGTACGTCACTGCGCCCTCCTCGCCTTCGGCTCGTCGGCGCGTGCCGTGAACGTGCTGTGCTTATCGGCTCGCTCGCTTCGCTCACTCACCTGTCCACACCCCCCATGACCGGGTCGATCGAGGCGACCGCCGCGATGACGTCGGCGATCATGCCGCCCTCGCACGTCGCGGGCACCGCCTGCAGGTTCGTGAAGGACGGGTCGCGGAAGTGTACGCGGTAGGGCCGCGTGCCGCCGTCGCTGACCACGTGCGCGCCGAGCTCGCCGCGCGGCGACTCCACCGCGGAGTACGCCTGGCCGGCCGGCACCCGGAAGCCCTCGGTCACCAGCTTGAAGTGGTGGATCAGCGCTTCCATCGAGCTGCTCATGATGTGCGCGATGTGGTCGGGCGAGTTGCCGAGGCCGTCGGGGCCGAGCGCCAGCTGCGAGGGCCAGCCGATCTTCTTGTCCTCGATCATCACCGGCCCGCCCTTGAGCGGCCCGGACAGCCGGTCGAGGGCCTGCTCGACGATCTTGAGCGACTCCTCCATCTCGGCCATGCGGACGAGGTAGCGGCCGTACACGTCACAGGTGTTCTCGGTCGGGACGTCGAACTCGTACGTCTCGTAGCCCGAGTACGGCTGGGACTTGCGCAGGTCCCACGGCAGGCCCGCGGCCCGCAGCATGGGCCCGGTGATCCCGAGCGCCATGCAACCGGTCAGGTCCAGGTAGGCGACGTCCTTGGTCCTGCGGGTGTAGACCGGGTTGGCGTCGAGGAGCTTGCGCATATCCTTGATCCGCGCCGGCATCACCTTGAGGAACTCGCCGATCTTGTCCACCGCGCCCGCGGGGAGGTCGACGCTCACACCGCCCGGCCGCACATAGGCCATGTTCATCCGGAGGCCGGTGATGTACTCGAACAGGTCGAGCACCATCTCCCGCTCGCGGAAGCCGAACAGCATCGGCGTGGTCGCACCCAGCTCGATGCCGAACGTCGCGATGGCGACGAGGTGCGAGGAGATCCGGTTGAGCTCCATCATCATGACCCGGATGGCCTGCGCCCGGTCCGGGACCCTGTCGGTGATGCCGAGCAGCTTCTCCACGGCCATGCAGTACGCCGTCTCGTTGAAGATCGGCGACAGGTAGTCCATGCGGGTGACGAACGTGACCCCCTGGGTCCACGTCCGGAACTCCATGTTCTTCTCGATGCCGGTGTGCAGGTAACCGATCACCGTGCGGGCCTCGGTCACCGTCTCGCCGTCGAGCGTCAGCACCAGCCGCAGCACGCCGTGCGTCGAAGGGTGCTGCGGGCCCATGTTGATGACCAGGCGCTCCTCGGACGAGTCCGAGACGGTCTCGACCAGCTCGTCCCAGTCCTGCCCGGCGACGTCGTAGACCCGGCCTTCGGTCTCCGTGGCGGTCATGCGTTCACCTCGCCGCTGTGCCTGTGGATTCGCTCGCTGCTGTGCCTGTGGATTCGCTCGCTCACGAGTACGACCTCCTCTGGTCCGGCGCGGGGATCTCGCCGCCGCGATACTCGACGGGGATTCCGCCCAGCGGATAGTCCTTGCGCTGGGGGTGCCCCTCCCAGTCGTCGGGCATCTGGATGCGGGTCAGTGCGGGGTGACCGTCGAAGACGATCCCGAAGAAGTCGTAGGTCTCCCGCTCGTGCCAGTCATGGGTCGGGTAGACCGAAACCGTCGAGGGGATGTGCCGGTCCGAGTCGGGGCAGCCGACCTCGACCCTGACCCGCCGGTTGTGCGTGATCGAGCAGAGGTGGTAGACGGCGCGCAGCTCGCTGCCCGTCTCCTCCGGATAGTGCACGCCGGAGAGGCCGAGCGAGAGCTCGAACCGCAGCGCGGCGTCGTCACGCAGGTGCCGCAGCACCTCTACGAGGTGCTCGCGCGCGACGTGGAAGGTGACCTCACCGCGATCGACCACCACGCGCTCGACAGCGTCGCCCGCGACCGCCTCCAGCGCGTCCGCCACCTCGTCGAAATAGGACCCGTACGGCCTGGCGCTGGAGAGCGTGGGCGCACGCCGCACGACCAGCTGGCCGTAACCGGACGTGTCACCACTGCCGGTGACCCCGAACATGCCCGTCCGAGCGATCGGCTCCTCCGGCACCCCGGGGAGATTGTCGGTGCTCACCGCGCCCCCTGGTCGATCAGCGGCAGCGTGCGCAGCGCCTGGAGCTCAAGCTCGTCGATCTGCTTGGCACGATGCGCGCCGAACTTCATATTCTGGATCTTGTCGTGCAGCTTCACGATCGCGTCGATCAGCATCTCCGGGCGTGGCGGGCAGCCCGGCAGGTAGATGTCCACGGGCACGACGTGGTCCACCCCCTGCACGATGGCGTAGTTGTTGAACATCCCGCCACTGGACGCGCAGACGCCCATCGCGATGACCCACTTCGGCTCGGCCATCTGGTCATAGATCTGGCGGAGCACCGGCGCCATCTTCTGCGACAGCCGGCCGGCCACGATCATCAGGTCGGCCTGCCGCGGTGACGCCGACGCCCGTTCCATGCCGAAGCGGGCCAGGTCGTGCTTGGGCCCGCCGGTCGCCATCAGCTCGATGGCGCAGCAGGCCAGGCCGAACGTCGCCGGCCATACGGAGTTCTTCCGTGCCCAGCCTGCCACCTGTTCGACAGTGGTCAGGACGAACCCGCTGGGGAGTTTCTCTTCAAGACCCATGGCTAATCCCAATCAAGGCCGCGACGGCGCCACACGTAGGCGTACGCCACGAGGACGGTGACGATGAACAGCACCATCTCGACCAGCCCGAACACGCCGAGCTTGTCGAAGGCCACCGCCCACGGATAGAGAAAGATGATTTCGATGTCAAACACGATGAACAGCATCGCGGTGATCATGTACTTCAGCGGGAAGCGCCCACCGCCGACCGGCTGCGGCGTCGGCTCGATGCCGCACTCGTAGGCGTCCAGCTTGGCGCGGTTCCAGCGCTTCGGCCCGGTGAAGGGGGCGATGCCGGCGGAGAACACGGCGAACCCCGCCGCTAGGACCGCGAGCACCAGGATGGGTACATACAGCTCCATGGCTACATGTCCTCGCTTGGTCGGTGGAAAAGGGCGATCGCCGGCACGAGACCGCCAGAGAAGGCAGCCATCTCAGAAGTCGGCATGAGGCGCCGGCCGTCCGTCCGGGGCTGTGGGACAGCCCCGGCACGCGGGTGGGCGCGGTTACGGAGATTTTCAGTCATGCGGGCGGTGCCACCTTGGACAGGGCGTTGATGATCCGGTCTGCTGCGTCGCCCCGCCGATCCGTCAGATTAGCGAGAAGCTTCAGGGCGAATCTCATCAGGGTCGGGTGCGGCAGGCCATGCCTGGTGGCGAAATTCATCACTCCGGGCTTGCCGATGGCCTCGACGAAGAGGCGCCCGAGAGTGAAGTAACCGCCGTAGGCGTCCTTGAGGATACGCGGATAGGCACGTAGCACGCGCTCCCGCTGGGCGGCGGTGGATCGCGCCAGCGCCTGCACGATGACCTCGGCCGCGATCCGGCCCGTCTCCATGGCGTACGCGATGCCCTCGCCGTTGAACGGGTTGATCATGCCGCCCGCGTCGCCCACGAGCACCAGGCCCCGGGTGTAGTGCGGCTGCCGGTTGAAGGCCATCGGCAGCGCCGCGCCGCGGACCGGCCCGGTCATGTTCTCGTCGGTGTACCCCCACTCGGCGGGCATGTTCTTCACCCAGCGCCGGAGCAGGTCCCGGTAGTCGATGTTCTTGAACGCCTCGCTGGTGTTGAGCAGCCCGAGGCCCACGTTGGACGTGCCGTCACCCACACCGAAGATCCAGCCGTAGCCCGGGAGCAGGCGGTCGCCGTCCCAGAGCTCCAGCCACGATTCGAGGTAGTCGTCGTCGTGGCGCGGGCTCGTGAAATAGGTCCGTACGGCGACGCCCATCGGGCGGTCGGCCCGCTTGTGCAAGCCCATCGCGAGGGACAGCCGGGTGGAGTTGCCGTCGGCGGCGACGACCAGCCGGGAGCGATAGGTCACCTCGCCGCCGTCACCCCTGGCCGTCACGCCCACGACGTGACCGCCGCGCTCGTCGAGGACGGGCCCGGTGACGTTGACGCCCTGCAGGAGCGTGACTCCCCCGCGGGTCGCGTTCTGCGCGAGGATCTGGTCGAAGTCCATCCGGGTGCGGACCAGGCCGAAGTCCGGATAACTGTGCAGCTCGGGCCAGTCCAGCTGCAGCCGCATGCCGCCGCCGACGACCCGCAGGCCCTTGTTCCTGATCCAGCCCGGGGCGTCGATGTCGACACCCATCGCGATGAGCTCCTTGACCGCGCGGGGCGTCAGCCCGTCGCCGCACACCTTCTCGCGCGGGAACCGGGTCTTCTCCAGGAGCAGCACATTCAGCCCGGCCTGCGCGAGGTAAAAAGCCGTGGTGGAGCCCGCGGGGCCGGCGCCGACAACGATGACGTCGGCGTCCCGCCCGCTCTCAGTGGTAGTCATGAGAGCGGGAGTGGCTGCGCTCCGCACTGCGGGGGCTGGCTCGCTCACGGGGGACCTGTCCTGTCCTAGGGCGAAGGCCTCGGGGGGTATGGGACCTTCGTGCCTTTGTGAACCACTTCACAAACTTGTCGCGCCGCAGTCTAACCCTTCCTGCGTGCCGAATGTCAGAGGGGTGACCCCTACTCGCCGGTAACATTGCTCTGTGTCGACCCAGGACATGCGAACACCCCGCCCAAGGGGAGGAACTCCCCGGAAGGACCCCGTCCGCGTGACGGTGAAACACCGCACAAATGTGTGGATCACCGGCGTGAAGGTATAGTCGCGCATCGTCGAAGACGCAGTACGTCAAACCAGGCAACGGCCAGGCTTCGTTTACGTCATGTGTTCATCAACGTGCGGACGCGACAATGAGGATCTGTCGAATTGACCAGGGGCACGCGAGGGAAAGGCGCCCTTGCGGAATTCAGGTAGACGAAGTCATCGTGCGGCTTTCCCGGATCTCCGCCTCGCAAAACCGAACTTGACAAAGTCGCCGCTCTTGGCCGATTTCCCGGGTCAGCTGTGCGGTTTGACGGCCCGGTGGAGCGCGACGATGCCCATGGAGAGGTTGCGCCAGGCGACCCTGCCCCAGCCGGCGTCCTGGATGACGCGCGACAGGGCAGCCTGGTCGGGCCAGGCCCGGATCGACTCCGCGAGGTACTCGTAGGACTCCGGGTTCGAGCTGACCGCGCGGGCGACCTGCGGCAGCAGCTTCATCAGATACTGCGTGTAGACGAGGTCGAACGACTTGATCGGTGGCCGTGAGAACTCGCAGATGACCAGCCGGCCACCCGGCTTGGCGACCCGGCGCAGCTCCTGCAGGGCCTGACCTGTGTCGACGATGTTGCGCAGCCCGAAGGAGATCGTCACCGCGTCGAACACCTCGTCGGCGAAGGGCAGGCGCAGCGCGTCGCCCGCGACGAAGCTGACCCCCCGCACACCCCCGCCGTACAGCCCGGAACCGCCTCGCTTCGCCACGCCGGTGCGCAGCATGCCGAGCGAGAAGTCGCACGCGATCGCGCGCGCGCCGAGCATGGTGAACGCGTCGGTCGAGGTGCCGGTGCCGGCGGCCAGGTCGAGCACGAGCTCACCCGGCCCGGCGTCTATGGCGGCGGCCGTGGCCTTACGCCAGAGCCGGTCCTGCCCGAGCGAGAGGACGTCGTTGACGAGGTCGTAGCGCCGGGCCGTGCGATCGAACATCGCGGCGACCTCGTGCGGCTGCTTGTCCAGCGATGCGCGCGTCATGAGGGACAAGCCTAGGCGGCGTGGCCGCGCGCGCCTCATCGAGCACCCCTGTGCCATACGAGATATGCGCAACGTAGCGTGAAGATTACGCAGAGTCTGCTAAGACTTTAGGAATGCTTGTCAGAACTATGGTGCTCACGGCGGCAACTCTTGCCGTCCTGCCTTTCAGCATGGCCTCGGCCGGGATCAGGCAACCCAGCGTCGTGTCGGACGATCCCGTCGACACGACTCCGCACGTGCTCGACGGCATCGTCAACGCCTTAGCGCTCGTGGGCGACACGGTGATCGTGGGCGGCGACTTCGGCACCGTGCGCGACGCCGGGAGCCGGACCCAGCTGTCACGTGCCAATATCTTCGCCTTCGACCTGCGCACCGGCAAGATCGACCGCGAATTCGCCCCGGACCTCGACGGCCCCGTCAGCGCGCTGGCGCCGGGCCGGAGCGGCACCGTCTACGTCGGCGGATCCTTCAACGGCCCCGGCCGGGGGCTTGCCCGGCTGAGCGTCGCCGACGGGTCACCCGTGGACTCGTTCTCCGCCCCCGTCTACGGCGGTGACGTGTCCAGCCTGGTGCGACAGGACAACCGGTTATACGTCGGGGGCGACTTCATCGGGATCGGCCGCACCGCCCGTACGGCTCTCGCCCGGGTCGACGCGACGACGGGCGCCGTGGATCCGGACTTCCGGGTCACGCCGGGGGGCGGCCGAGGCGGTGACACCAAGGTGTACGCGATGGCCGCCACGCGGGACCGGCTCGCCATCGACGGTTCGTTCACGACGCTCGACGGCCTCCCCCGGCCTCAGCTCGGCCTGATCGACCTCACCACCTCCAGGGTGGCCGACTGGCGCACGGACGTGTACGCACCGGAGTGCATGCCGGTGTTCCCGTCATATGTGCGAGGGCTCGACTTCGCGCCGGACGGGAAGTACTTCGTGGTGGTCACGACCGGTGGCCCGGCGCCGCACACCAGGAAGCTGTGTGATTCCGCCGCCCGTTTCGAGACTTACTCCCGTGGTGACCGGATCCACCCGACCTGGGTGAACCGCACCGGCGGCGACTCCCTCTACGCGGTCACCGTGACGGGGTCGGCGGTCTACGTGGGAGGGCACCAGCGCTGGCTGAACAACCCCCTGGGCTCCGACTTCGCCGGGCGTGGAGCGGTCCCGCGGCCGGGCATCGGGGCGATCGATCCCGTCACCGGTAAGGCCCAAAGCTGGAACCCCACGAGGGAAAGAGGAATCGGAGTAAAGGCGTTCCTCGCGGTAAAGGAGGGGATCTTGGTGGGAAGCGACACCACCCGGCTCGGCCATGAGTACCATGCCCGGGTCGGTATGTTCCCGACGTCCTAGACTTCCTTGGCTCGCCGATTCTTGGTCATCCGCTCGCTGACCGCGTCGCGCTGCTTCGACAGCAGCACGTAGCTGGCGAGCCCACTGATCACGAATGCCCCGGCGAGCAGCAGATACGTGCGCGCGCCGAGGAGATAGAGGACGGCGAGCGCGACGGCGAACAAGCCAAGTCGCAAGACTGTGTAAACGAGTAACGGACGCACAGCGTCGAGGTTACGTGACTATCCCCCTGATGACGTCTCTTCGCATCGGGCGCGGGCGCTGCTAGTGTTCCCAAGAGGGCGCTTTTGTAAAGAAACACCCATGAGCACCCCAAAGAGGCTCTATCATATAACAATCGGGCACTGAGCTGATAACAACCCGTGATCTTCTACGAAAACCGCGGATAAATCAGGCTTCGCTCGGCACACTGGTTACCTGTCCGCCCGCTGCAGGACGCGGGATGCGAGGGGGAGAGATTGTGGAGAGTAGCAGCGAGCGACTGCTGACCCCGGGAGAGGTTGCCGCCCTTTTCCGGGTCGACCCGAAAACCGTGACACGCTGGGCCGCGGCGGGGCGTATCAGTAGTATCCGTACCCCCGGAGGGCACCGGCGTTTCCGCGAGTCGGAAGTGCACGCCCTTCTTCGTGGAGAGGACGTCCTCACGGCCGACCGGCCTAACGGCGACTCACCGCGAGTTTGATGCACTGACCAGCACCAAGGTGATCCTGCGCGCTCCCGGACGCCGCAGGGTCACCCTAGTCAGTCCTGGCCGACCCCGGCCACCAGTTTTTCGATCTGCTCCTGCTCGGCTCGGTCCTGCTCAACTCAATAGCTGTATGGCCCGTTTCGCCGCGAACGCACAGCGAGCACGTCATCCGCGTCATCAGCCGGCGTCTTCGTCCACAGCCCGGCCCGGCTCGCGAGCGGCCTTGAAGGCGAGGAACTCCCGCTCCAGGTCGTCGTTCTCCTCCCGCCACCGGCGCCGCCGCTCGGCCTCCTCCTCCTCGGTGATCGATTCAGCCAGCCAGCGATCGTAGTCCGGCTCCCCCGGAGCGATCTCCACGTACGCGTTGCCGATCAGGCGCCCATCATCGCTGGTCAGTGATTGCGGCACGCGCAGGGTCCCGTCAGCGAGCCGGATCACGTACATCCACGATCACCTAGATTCCATAGCGCCTGTTGAAGAACAGCATGACGTTGAGCGCCGTCCGCGTGTCACCGCCGAGCATGTCCACCAGGGCCGGACGCTGCCGCGACGCGATCGCCGCGAAGGCGTCGGCGAAGAACTCCTTGCGCCCGAGGCCGCCGGACTGCCGATGGAACGCCGAGGCGAGCAGCGGCACGCACTCTTCGTAGAGCGCGACGAACTCGGGAGAGTCCGACACCCACTCTCCCGGACCGGCGTCCACGTCGTCCAGAGCATGACCGACTTCGTGCATCATCACATCGGGTGTGGGCGACGGCCGGTCCCCTACGACGATCTTGCGGTCGCCGTACGCGCCCGCGCAGATGTCCCAGGTGGCGCGGCCGGAAGGGAGCGGGGCACCGCGCAGATAGCCCATGTCGTCGAGATCGGGGACGCCGCCCCGGCCGACGTAGATGCCGTCCAGGCCGACGGCCAGCTTGGCCTTCAGCCGCTCGGGCAGGCGCGCCAGGCTGTCCACGGCCCGTACGGCGTCCGCCGAGGGCGGCCCCTCGGCCGCGTCCCACTGCCGGCAGAGAACCTGCTCCAGCGCCCCGCAGTGCCGGCGACCGTCCCTGTGGTCCGGCTCGTCGGGCCGGTGCGGCTCGGCGTACACGGGCTGGTCGTCGAGCTCGAAGTCCCGCCACGTGTACTGCGGCCGGTCCACCACTGGCGCGGTGACGGCGTGCATCCGCTCGACCGTCCGCTCCGGCGACATCTCGGACGTCTCCTGCGGACGGTGAAGCGACGAGTCCGGCCCCCGCTGCCACCACCGCGACCCTCGCCGGTGACGGCCTCTATCGCCCGGCTGTGCCATCGCACCTACCACTGCCTCGCATCGCCACCCACGGTGCCCATCGCCCTCGCCGCCCCTCACGACTCCGAAGCGGTACCGGTCCACCGTACGTTGCCGCTCCCGCCCCGTCATCCCGAATGATGTACGGCTCTCGCCCCAGGAACACGATTACGCGCCGTATGGCTTAACGTGTGGGCATGCCTAACGTGATTGTCGGTCTGGCGTTGCTGGGCTTCTGGCTCTACTGCCTGTTCGATGTGATCACGACGCCGGAGGCTTCGGTCCGCAACATGCCCAAGCTGATTTGGGTCCTCATCGTGGTGCTCCTTGCCGACTTGGGCGGCGTGTTCTGGCTGTTCCTCGGCCGTCCCAAAGCCATGGCGACGCCAATGCCGCCCGCCGAGCCCGGGACGCGGCAGTGGCCCCCGCAGAGCCGGGCACCGCGCGGGCCGGACGACGACCCGGAGTTCCTGCGCAAGCTGGAGCGCCGCCTGCGGGACGAGGACTGACCTCAGGACCGGCCGTGCGGACTGATCACTTCGGGACGTCGGCGTAGGAGTGCAGGCCGCTGAAGAAGATGTTCACGCCGATCAGGTTGAACAGCAGGCAGCCGAACGCGACCAGCGAGACGATCATGACTGCCTTGCCGCGCCAGCCGGCGGTCGCCCGTGCGTGCAGGTAGGCGGCGTACGCGACCCACGTGATGAACGCCCAGACCTCCTTGGGGTCCCAGCCCCAGTAACGGCCCCACGCCCGGTCCGCCCACAGGGCGCCGGCGATGACGGCGAAGGTCCAGATCGGGAACGAGATCACGATCGCGCGGTGGGCGACGCGCTCCAGGTCGCTCTTCGAGGGCAGGACGGACAGCCGCCCGTCGTCGCGGATCAGGTACAGGATCGCGCAGACCCCGGCGACGATGAAGAGGCCGCTGGCGACCACCGCCGCGGTGACGTGGATGGCGATCCAGTAGGAGTTCAGCGCGGGCATCACCGGGCCGGCCTGAACGTGCAGGAAGAGCACCGCGAAGCCGAGCCCGAGCGCGGCCGTCACGGTCACGAACGCGCCGAGGAAGCGGATGGGCTGGCGGACCAGCAGCACCAGGAACGCGGTCACGGCGGCGAAAGAGATGGCCACCACGAACTCGTACATGTTGCCCCACGGCCACCGGTCCACCGCGAGGCCACGGGTGAGGATCCCGGCGAGGTTGGCGGCCCAGCCGATCCAGGTGATCACGACCCCCGCCGCACCGGCCTTGACCGCCCACGCCGCGGGCTCCGGTCCCGTACGGCTCTCGCCCGCCGACGGCACGTCCACGGCGGTACCGCCGTCGGGGCCGACCGAGACCCGCTCGCGGGTGGCGGCAGCCGTACGGGCACGCCCGAACGCGAGCTCCAGCGCATAGGCGATCATGGCGGCCAGATACAGCAGCACGGTCGCCAGGATGAGCTGGTCGCTCAGCGTGGCGAGTCCTTCGTTGACCTGGGTGGGCATCTCTTACTCCTCCGGCACTGGCACGCCGCGGAGCATCGCGACGATCTCGGCGAACTCCTGCGCGATGGCCGCGCCTCCGCCTTCGGTGCGGGCCAATCCTCCCACTGTGACCGCCCGGCCCGTTATCCGCACCCAGATGCGACGGCGCCGGATCGTCAGGGAGAGCACCAGCCCGATCACGGCGGCGGCCGCCGCCAGGAGGGCGGGCATCCGGCCCGGGTCATAGGTCGTCTGGAGGCTGATCCACTCCTTGACCCCGGTGAACTGGATCTTCCCGGCGCCGTCCGCGAGGTCCAGGGTGTCGCCGACATTGAGCGGCTTCGGCTGGTGGGACATCTTGCCCAGCGGCTTCAGCTTGTCGGTGTCGAGCTGGTAGACCGACTGCGGCTGCCCCGACTTCATGCCGAGATCGCCGGCGAATGGGAAGACCTGGACCGTCGGGTTGGCCGCGCCGGGGAACACCGACACCCAGCTCCCGCCGTTCGGGACCGTGGTGGGCAGGAAGCGAACGAGGAAGCCGAGCTGGTCGGGCTGGGCGTCGGGCGCCTTGATGACGCATTCGGACGTGTAGGTCGCCTGGTCGTTCGCCAGGCACGGAACCGGCCCTTCGAACGCCGTCTGTCCTTTGCCGTCGATCACCTTGAACGTCGGGGCGTACCCGTGGCCGATCAGGTAGGTGAGGGTGCCGTTGACGTCGAGCGGGTCATTGACCTTGAGGACGACGTCTCTGGCGGGCGAGGAGGGCGAGTCCTGGACCGACAGCGTCGCCGAGTAGTCGAGCGGCTGGCCCTGCTTCTCACCCGCGGCGACGTAGGTGGCCTGGAAGTCCTTCAGCGTGAACGAGTACGGCTCCAGGGACTCGGCCGACACCCGCTGGCCGGGCATGTACCTGTCGTAGGCGGCCACCGTGTTGGCGAAGCCCTCGCCCTCCACGACGAGGACGTTTCCGCGGTAGCCGTACAGGCCGCCCGCGCCGACGGCGAAGAGCAGCACGAGCAGCGCGAGGTGGAACACCAGGTTGCCGGTTTCGCGCAGGTGGCCCTTCTCGGCCGCGACCCAGCCATCTCCGGTGACGACCCGGAACCGCCTCCTCCGGAGTCGCTCCGCCACGTCGTCGACGGTCAGGTCGGCGTCGAACTCGTCGCTGTGCGGCAGCCGGCGCAGGTTGCGCGGCGCCGCGGGCGGGCGGCGGCGGATCTCCTTGAGGTGGACGAGCGCCCGTGGGAACACGCACCCCGCGAGCGAGATGAACAGCAGCAGGTAGATGGCCGCGAACCAGGGTGACGTGAAGACGTCGAACAGCCAGAACCGGTCCAGCCACTCGGCCTCGGCCGGGTTGTTCGCGAAATATTGGGCGACCTTGCCCGGGTCGACGCCGCGCTGCGGGTAGATCGAGCCGGGCACCGAGCCCAGCGCGAACAGGAACAACAGGATCAGCGCCGTGCGCATCGACGTGAGCGTCCGCCAGCCCCACCGCAGCCAGCCGACGGGGCCGAGCCCGACCGGCCGGACGGCCTCCGCTGGGACCTCCTCGATGGCCCGTGGTGTCTCGGTCTCGTTTGGCACAGTCATCAGATCACCGGTTCGAATCCGCCCACCCAGCCCTGCAGCCCCGCGACGAGGTCCCCCCAGAGGCCGGTGACGAGCAGCAGGCCGACGGCGACCAGCATGGCACCACCGACGCGCGTGATGAGCGGGGAGTGGCGGCGGACCGTCTTGAACGCGGCCAGCGCCTTGCGATAGGCCAGCCCGGCCAGCACGAAGGGAAGCCCGAGACCCAGCGCGTACGCGAAGGCGAGCGTGGCGCCACGGGCGGCGCTGCCCTGGTCGACGGAGAGCGTGAGGACCACGGCGAGCGTCGGCCCGATGCACGGCGTCCAGCCGAGCCCGAAGACGACACCGAGCAGCGGCGCGCCCGCCAGCCCGGCCGCCGGGAGCCGGTGGATGCGCATGTCGCGCTGGAGGCCGGGAATCAGGCCGAGGAAGGCCAGGCCGAGAACGATCGTCAGACCGCCGAGCACGCGGGTGATGACGTCGGCGCTGCCGAGCAGAACGCCTCCGAGCCCGCCGAACAACGCGCCGCCCAGCACGAACACGGCCGCGAAGCCGAGGACGAAGAGGGCACTGCCGAGGACCATCCGGCTCCGCTTCGGGTCGCCGCTCATGCCCGTGACGTACGACAGGTAGCCGGGGACCAGCGGCAGCACGCACGGCGAGAGGAACGACACCAGGCCGGCCGCCACCGCGATGGGCACGGCGACCAGGAGCGAGCCGGAGGCGACGGTGCCGGCGAGGTCGGTGGCCATGGTCATGCCGTCACGTCACTTGCTCTCATCGCTGACCTGGGTGACCGCCGTCAGGAGCTCGTTGTACTTGACGGCGCCGAGGGCGCGGGCGGCGATGCGGCCCTGCCTGTCGATGATCAGAGTCGAGGGGATGGCCGCCGGAGGGACGGTGCCCTGGAAGGCGAGCAGGACCTTGCCGGTCTTGTCGAAGATGCTCGGATAGCCCGGCTGGAGGGCGCGGTCGTAGGCCTGGGCCGATGCCTGGAGGTCCTTGAAGTTGACGCCGACGAACTCGACGCCGTCGCCCTTCGTCCTGGCCGCGATGTCCTTCAGCACCGGCGCCTCAGCCCGGCAGGGGGCGCACCAGGAGGCCCAGAAGTTCAGGACGTAGACCTTGCCCGAGCCGAGCCCGGCCGTACCGCCGTCAAGGGTCGCACCCTCGACCACCGGGGCTTTCGCGCGGTCCGCGGCGTCGAACACCTGAACCTTGCCGTCGCCCGCGATGAAGCGCGTGTCGCCGGACTGCGGCTGCGCCGCCTGACCGCCCGCGCACCCGGCGACGGCCGTCACGGCCAGCGCGGCGATCACATACAGGCTCTTGGCGGACACGGGAGGAGGATCTCCTAGCACTACAACCGGTAGAGCTGTCACTCTACCCAGCGTGCACGGCACTCTCGCCAGCGGGTCAGGCGCCCGGGACGGCGTCGCCCCGCAGGAGCGAGCCCGCGGGCTCGCTGTAGCCGACGCTGACGAGCCGGTCGCCTTCGAAAGTGAGGCTGGTGAGGCTGGCCAGCGAGCACTGGCGACGGCGGGGATCGTGCCACAGCCGACGGCCCTCCGCGGCCAGACGCATGATCCAGATCGGCAACTGGTGGCTGACGAGAACCGCCTCATGGCCCCGGGCCAGGTCACGGACCTCGTCGATGGCGGACTTCATGCGGGAGACCACGACCATGTACGGCTCGCCCCACGACGGCGCGAACGGGTTCCTGAAGTGACGGTAGTTGCGAGGGTCGCGGAACACGCCGACGCCGCCCGTCAGCCGCATCCCCTCGAAGACGTTGGCCGCCTCGATCAGCCGGTCATCGAGCCTGACCTCCAGACCCAGCGCCTCGGCGGAGGGCGCCGCGGTCTCCTGCGCGCGCTCCATCGGCGAGCTCCACAGCTCGACGACGTCACGGCCCGAGATCGCCTTGGCGACCGTCTCGGCCATCTGGCGGCCGTTCTCGGAGAGGTGGTAGCCGGGGAGCCTGCCGTACAGGACGCCGCTGGGGTTGTGGACCTCGCCGTGGCGGAGCAGGTGGACGACCGTGGTCTCAGTCATGGTGCCGACAAGCCTACCGGTCCTCGTTCACGCTTCCAGGTCGGCGCAGGCGGCGCGCAGGGCCTCGACGGCCGCACGGATGGCGGGCCGGCGGGCGGCGTCGGTCCGCCACAGCGCGTAGATGCGCCGGATGGGCCTCGGCCGGATCGGAACCATCCGGACGCCCTCGGGCACGGCTCCCCGGCCGAGCCGGGGGATCACCGCGTAGCCGTGCCCGGCCGCGACCAGGGCGAGCTGGGTCGGATACTCGTCCGCCGTGCACACGACCTGCGGTTCCTTCCCGGACGAGCGGATCAGGAACATCAGGAAGTCGTTGCAGACGGTGCCGCACGAGGAGGAGATCCAGCTGTCGTCGGGAAGCTCGGCGATCTCGATCTCGGATCTGTCCGCAAGCGGATGGTCGGCGGGGAGGGCGATGTCCGCGATGTCGTCCAGGAGCATGGCCCGGGACAGCCCCTCCGGGACCGCCATCGGCCGGTTGAGCCAGTCCTGCGACACCGCGAGGTCGATCTCCCCCCGGGTCACCTCGCGGACCTGCCGCTCGGGCTCACGCTCGTAGACGCGCAGGCCGAGATCCGGATGACGCTCCTTCAGCAGCGACAGCGCGCGCGGTATGACGCCCCTGACCACCGTCGGGAAGGCCGCGATGGAGAGCTTGCCGACGACGGCGCCGCGCAGCGCCTCGAAGTCCGCCTCGGCCGTCTCCACGAGGGCCAGGATCCGCTCGGCATGCTCGGCGAGCAGCCCGGCGGCGTCGGTGAGCTTCACCCCGCGCCCGTTGCGCTCGACCAGCACGGCTCCGGTCTCGCGTTCGAGCTTCGCGAGCTGCTGGGAGATGGCCGAGGGCGTCACCATCAGCGCGTCGGCCGCGGCGCCGACCGACCCGTAGACGGCCACCGCCCGCAAGGCCTTCAACCTGTTCAGATCCAACACGTAAGTCAGTCTAAACCGTGCGGCTTAGAAAATCTCGCTTGTGCTCAATTATTTAGCGATGCAGGCTAGAGGCATGAGAATTCTGAACAACCTCTTCACAAAGCAGTCCCGCCCGAGCGAGATCTCCTACCTGGAGACCCTGGCCGCACAGGCTCGCAAGAGCCGTAGCCGTGGCGCCAAGCGGGCCCACCAAGCCCACTGACACTTGACCGGACCAGGAAAGATCACGCCCATGAACCGCCACCGCCACCACCGAGTGGGGCCGGGCGGTGCCGCCGCGCGCGAGGCCACCCCGCGCGGGCGGCGATGGGCACGGTCGACCGGGAGAGCACTGGTAAATTCTAAAAACAACAGAAGTTTATATAGAAACCACCGCAAGGAACGGCATGCTTCTCCCCTCACTTGACGTCGCGCATCTCACCGACGCCCACGGCCTCGTCCTGGCCGGTCTCCTCTCCCTCAGGTCGCGATCTCGGAAGACCCCCGCGCCCGCGCCTACGAGCGGATACCTGCGCAACCTCGCCATCCAGGCCCGAGCCCGCCGCGCGACCCCCACGTTCCAACTCCCGCCCGAGATCTTCACCAGCGAGGCGCAACACCAAGGGCAGTGAGCGGTACGGCAAGCCGGAGAGATCGACCTTCCGCAGATCAGGTCGCCGGTACGGCCTGCGCCGCGGCCTTCGCGGCGATGGGGAGGGCCTCGGCCACACGGGTGAGCGCCTCGTCGTCGTGGGCGGCCGAGAGGAACCACGCCTCATAGGCCGACGGGGGCAGGTACACGCCCTGATCGAGCATGCTGTGGAAGAACGCGCGGTACGCGTCGGTGTTCTGGGTCTTGGCCGAGTCGAAGTCGGTCACCGGCCGATCGGTGAAGAAGATCGAGAACAGGTTTCCGGCCCGCTGGAGACGGTGCGGCACACCCGCCGCCGCCAGGGCGTCGGACGCGGCCCGGCCGATCACCAGCGCGGCGGCGTCCACACGGTCGTAGACGTCGTCGTCGCACGCCTGGAGCGTGGCCAGCCCGGCGGCACAGGCGAGCGGGTTACCGGACAGCGTGCCGGCCTGGTAGACCGGGCCCTCCGGGGCCAGGAAGGCCATCACGTCGGCCCGGCCGCCGAACGCCGCCGCGGGCAGACCACCCCCCATGACCTTGCCGAACGTCATCAGGTCCGCCTCGACGGGGTCGAGACCGTACCACCCGGCCGCGGAGACGCGGAAGCCGGTGAGCACCTCGTCGAGGATCAGCAGCGCGCCGTGCTCCGTGCAGAGCTCACGCAGCCGCCGGTTGAAGCCCGCCGACGGCGGGACCACTCCCATGTTCGCCGGGCACGCCTCAGTGATCACGCAGGCGATCTCGAACGCCTGGAACGCCTCCTCGACGGCCTCGATCGAGTTGTACGGCAGCACGATCGTGTCGGCGGCGGACGCCCCCGTCACGCCAGGAGTGTCCGGCAGGCCGAACGTGACGACGCCGGACCCGGCGGCGGCGAGCAGGGCGTCGACGTGCCCGTGGTAGCAGCCCGCGAACTTCACCACCTTCGACCGCCCGGTGAAACCACGCGCGAGCCGTACGGCCGACATCGTGGCCTCGGTGCCGGAGCTGACCAGGCGGACCTTCTCCACCGGCTCGACGCGGGAGACGATCTCCTCCGCGAGCAGGACCTCTCCCTCGGTCGCGGTGCCGAACGAGAATCCCCGCGAGAGCGCCTCACCGAGCGCCTCGACGACCGCCGGATGCCGATGGCCGAGGATCATCGGACCCCATGAGCAGACGAGGTCGACATAGGTGTTGCCGTCGACGTCCGTGACGTACGGGCCCTGGCCGGAAGCCATGAACCGGGGGGTGCCGCCGACCGCGCCGAATGCGCGCACCGGCGAATTGACGCCGCCGGGCACGATCTGCCGGGCACGGTCGAACAGGTCCTCAGAGGTCTGCGTACGAGTCACGCACACAGATTACGGGCCTCACCGGCCGGTCTCAGCTCTGGCACCGGCACTCGGCGGTCCGGGTGAGATCGCTGCCGGAGCCGGAGTGGCGATCGCTCTCGCCGCCGCCGTCATCGCCTATCTGGCGTCCGGGCACCGGAACGACGATCCTGCCGATCCCGGCCCGGCGGACCTGTCACCGGGGTGTTGAGGTGCGGTCGGGTCAGCGGCCGAGGAGCCCCAAGGCGGCGTCGACGATGCCGCCGACATCGATGCCGTGCAGTTTGTACGCGTCGTCGAGGCTGGAGGACTGGCCGAACCGGGTCACGCCCAGGCAGCGGATCCGGTCACCGCGAGCCCCGGCCAGGAACGACAGCGTGTGCGGGTGTCCGTCGAGGATCGTCACCAGCGGGGTCGGGTGTGCTGAGGGGAACAGCACTTCGATGATGTCGGTGCCGTCCTCGGCATCGACGCTGCCGCGTCGTTGGAAGGAGCGGAAGACAAGGTCCGGGCTGGTGAGGCAAACGACTCCTGCCGTGACATCGAGCTCTCGAAGTGCGGCGGCGGCGGACAGCACCTCGGGCATGATCGCCCCGACGCCCACCAGCGTGACCTGTTCGACGGCCGACTCGTGGTCGGTCAGCCGGTATCCCCCGGCGACGGACTGACGGCGTCGGCGCTCGAGCATGATCGGGTCGTCGGGCACGGCGGCGAGCGCGGGATCGATGGGCCGCGTCGACAGGCGGAAGTAGGCCGAGGTGCCTCCGGGGATTCCCACCTGACTCATCGCGTGCAGGAAGCACCATTCGAGGTCGTGCGCGAAAGCCGGCTCCCAGGCGACGCACCCCGGCTGTTCCAGGCCGATCGAGGGTGTCGTGATGGACTGGTGCGCTCCTCCCTCGGGCGCGAGGGTGATGCCCGACGGCGTGCCGACCAGGATGGACTGACCTCCGGCGTAGATGCCGTACGACCACGGTTCCAGCGCGCGCGACACGAACGGGTCATACAGCGTGGCGATGGGGATGAGGCGCTCTCCCCAGCGGCTCCATGTCGCGCCCAGCTCGGCGGCCAGCCCCACGAGGTTGACCTCCGCGATGCCGAGTTCGACATGCTGACCGCTCCTGCCCTCCGCCCAGCGCAGCACCCGCTGGCGATCGTCGGCGAACCAGTCACGCCGGTCCTGGACCGACCACACACCGGCTTTGTTGATCCAGCCGCCCAGGTTGGTGGAGGAGGCGACGTCCGGGCTGCACGTCACCACGCGACGTGCCACCTCTGGGGCGTCGCGGTGGATGTCCGCGAGCAGCCGGCCCAGGGCCGCCTGGGTCGACGTGGCCTTGCGATGGGGATGCCCCAATGACGAGGGAACCCTGATCGGGGGCGCGGCGGCGACGGTGTCGCGCCGGAGCTGGTCGCCGCGCCGGCGGCACAGCCTTCCCTCGGCGCTCTCCGGGTCGAAAGGTCGCCAGGGGTCCTCGGCCGACATGCCGCAGGCCTGGGCGAGCATCTCCATCTGCGCACCGGTGAGCAGCGCCGAGTGATTGTTCGGATGCCCCTCGGTCGGAAGGCGGCACCCCTTGATCGTGTACGCGAAGACGACGGTGGGACGGGCCGCGTCGATGGCGCCGAACGTGTCGAGCAGCAGACCGAGATCGTGTCCACCCAGGTCACGCACAAGCGACGCCACCTGGTCCGCCCGCATGGCGGCCAGGAGGCCGCGGAGCGCGAGGTCGTCGTGCCCGGCGACGATCCGTTCGACCAGTTCGTCGCTCTCGGTGCGGAGCAGGCGCTGATACTCCTCGTTGGGCATCTCCTCCAGTCGCCGGCGAAGCGCCTGTCCCCCCGGACGCGCAAAGACCTCGGAGATCTCACGACCCCATTTGAGGGTGACGACCTCCCACCCGGCGGCCGAGAACATGCCCTGGAGTCTGCCGATCTGGATGTCCGGCACCACTCGGTCCAGTGACTGCCGGTTGAGGTCGACGACCCACAGCAGCTCGCCGAGCTTCGCGACGGCCGGGTCGGCGACCGCCTCCCAGATGGCGCCCTCATCGAGCTCCGCGTCACCCAGCAGGCTGATGAACCGGCCCGCGGGGGGACTCGAGGGGAAATGTGAGGAGACATAGCGGTGCGACATGGCCGCCCAGAGAGCCGCGGTCGCGCCGATCCCCACAGAGCCCGTGGAGAAGTCAACGGTGTCCGGGTCCTTCAGACGGCTGGGATAGCTCTGCAGTCCCCCTTGGCCCGCAGGGTGGTCAGGAACTCCGGCTTCAGGTCACCCAGCAGGTAGTTGATCGCGTGCAGCACAGGTGAGGCGTGGGGCTTGACCGACACCCGGTCGTACGCGGTGAGCTCATGCAACCAGAGGGCCACCATGATGTCGACCATCGACGCCGAGGAGGCCTGGTGCCCGCCCACCTTCACGCCGGAGGTGTTCGGCCGCCTCCGGTTGGCCGCGTCCACGATGGCGGTGGCGAGCCACAGGACCCGCTGGGAGATCGCGCGCAGAGTGGCGGTGTCCGGCCGCGAAACGATCGAGCCGATGGCCGGGTCGAGCTGGGACAGTAAAGCCATGGTGTCCTCGAAGTCGCGAAGCCGGAGAAGAGGCGTCAAGCACGACTCTGTCTGTGGGGTCGTGGCGCTGTGGGTCCTGGATCTGGGGCGCTGGAGAGCGTCCCGCACTGGAATGGTCCGACGCCTCGGCTACCGCGACAACACCTGCTGCGCCGGTGTTGCGCAGAACGCAGCTCTCATCGCCTGCCAAGGCCAGATGTGAGCATGATGTGTGAAGGTGTCCGCACGAAAGGCAGCCCATGCCCCGCCACAACCTCGATCAGGTCGATCACCAGATCCTCGACATCCTCCGGCGCGACGCGCGGGCGCCCATCAGCGATATAGCGCGGGCGGTCAGCCTGTCCTCGGCTCCCGTGACGCGGCGGATCCAGCGACTCGAACGACTGGGGGTCATCAGGGGGTACGTCGCCCTCATCGACGATCAGTTGTCGGGCAACTTGGAGGCGTTCACCGAGATCCGGCTCAACGGGGCCACCGAGACCGGCGAACTCGCCCAGATCTTGAAGGAAATCCCCGAGGTTCAGGATTTCTTCACCATCGCGGGTGATCCCGACGCGTTGGTGCGCATACGGGTGGACGACGTCGATCACCTGCAACGGGTCGTGAACGCGATGCGCCGTACCGGCAAATTGACCGGGACCAAGACGCTTATCGTCATGTACCAGTGGAGCCGCCTGGACAGCACCCTCGAAGAGTAGGTGCCGATCGCGCCCCAGTGGCCACGGCCCTACTCGCAGGCGTCGGCGAGCCAGTCGAGGACGCGGAGCGGATCCGGGAGGGGGCGGCCGTCGGGCGGCCGGATCCAGGTCACCACGGAGCCGGTGGCCAGGGCCGACGGCGGCGCCAGGACGTAGCTGTCGCGGCAGTGCCAACGCAGGCCGGGCGTGGTCTCGATGGTCTCGGGCGCGTAGTCGAGGTGGCAGGACCACCACTCGTCCTCGTCCTCGGGCGCGCCCCGGGTGGCGACGTAAAAAAGGACCCGTTCGCCGTCGGCGGCGACCGGGCCCGTTGCGAAGCGAGCGGCGTCCATGGCGGCCAGCGCGGCCGTCCCGGCCGCCGCCGGCACGTCGAATACGTCGAACACTCTGCCTGTCGGGAGGATCACATTGGCATCGGGATTCTGCTCCCACCAGCGGGTCAGCAGCGCCGAGTCGACCGTGGCCTGCATCTTCCAGGCCGGGGAGAGCGGATGCGCGCCCGGCTCGGGACAGCCGAGCCGGTCACAGGAGCAGGCCCGGCCGCCCTCGCCCAGCGGATGGGCCCCCATACAGCTCGCCCAGCCGAGCTGGGCGTATTCGAGCACCGAGGTGACCTTCCGCGGCGCTCGATGCGCACGCCGTTTCGTGCGGCGAGCCAGCGGTACCCCCACCATGGCGCTCCTCCCCCACAAGATGACCCTGTTGCACCTGATAATGCCCTTTGGGTAAGCCGACGCACAGCGCGACCCCCGGATATGACCCGTCAGGATAGTCTTCGCGCCACCTCCGTGGCCCAGTAAGTCAAAATGAGATCCGCTCCGGCCCGGCGAATGGCGATGAGCGACTCCATGATGACGCGTTCCCGATCGATCCAGCCGTTGGCCGCCGCCGCCTCGACCATCGCGTACTCACCGCTGACCTGATAGGCCGCGACCGGCACCTCGACCAGGTCACGCACCTGGCGCAGGATGTCCAGGTAGGCGAGAGCCGGCTTGACCATGACCGCGTCCGCGCCCTCCGCGAGGTCGAGCCGCACCTCGCGCAGCGCCTCGCCGATCGGGCCCGCCGGATCCTGCTGGTACGCGTTGCGGTCGCCGAACCGGGGCGCGCACTCGGCCGCGTCCCGGAAGGGGCCGTAGAAGGCCGAGGCGTACTTCGCCGAGTAGGCGAGGATCGGGATCTCGGCGAAGCCGTTCGCGTCGAGCGCTTCCCGGATGGCCCTGACCTGCCCGTCCATCATGCCGCTCGGCGCGATCATCTGGGATCCGGCGGCCGCCTGCGCGACCGCGGCGGAGCCGTACCGCTCCAGGGTCGCGTCGTTGTCCACCTCGCCGGTCTCGGTCAGCAGGCCGCAGTGACCGTGGTCGGTGTACTCGTCCAGGCACGTGTCCGTCATCACCACGAGCGCGTCGCCCACCTCTGCGGCGACGTCCGCGAGCGCGAGCTGCACGATCCCCTCGGGATCGTCGGCGGCCGAGCCCCGCGCGTCCTTGTGCAGCGGCACCCCGAACAGCATCACGCCGCCCACCCCGGCCTCGGCCGCCTCGTGGGCGGCCTTGCGCAGCGAGTCACGTGTGTGCTGGAAGACCCCGGGCATGGATCCGACCGGCTGCGGCTCGTCGATGCCCTCCTTGACGAACATCGGCAGGATCAGCTCGGCGGGGTGCAGCCGCGTCCCGGCCACCATCCGGCGTAACGGCGGGGTACGGCGCAGCCGCCGCGGCCGCGCCACCGGGAATTCTGCGTTCAATGTGGTTTCTCCGCTCGGGCCTCGGATGACCTCGTGACATGTCCAACGCGCCGGACCGCGCAGGTCATCCCGGCGGCTACCGGCGCGACATCATTTGGTGCGGCGCCGCGCGCCCCGGCGAGTCTGGGACGGCCGGCGAGGAACCTCACCGGCTGAGACGGCCGCGTGCCGCTGCTTGGCACCATACTGCGCGAGGGCCGCCGCCAGGGCGGAAGCTGACGGCTTGTCAGCCATCACGTCGACCCGGAGGCCGAACTCCTCGGCCGTCTTGGCGGTCTGCGGGCCGATGACCGCGATGACCGTGACGTTGTGCGGCTTGCCGGCGATGCCGACGAGATTGCGCACGGTCGAGGACGACGTGAAGAGCACGGCGTCGAAACCGCCGCCCTTGATCGCCTCACGGATCGGCGCGGGCGGCGGCGCCGCGCGCACCGTCCGGTACGCCGTCACGTCGTCGCACTCCCAGCCCAGCTCGGTCAGCCCGGCGACCAACGCCTCGGTGGCGATGTCCGCGCGGGGCAGCAGGACGCGGTTGATCGGGTCCAGCATCGAGTCGTACGGAGGCCACTCGGCCAGCAGGCCTTCCGACGACTGGTCGCCGGTCGGCGTCAGGTCGGGCTTCACTCCGAACTCGACGAGCGCCTTCGAGGTGGCGTCGCCGACGGCCGCCACCTTCAGCCCGGCGAACGCCCGCGCGTCCAGGCCGTACTCCTCGAACTTCTCGCGGACGGCCTTGACGGCGTTGGCGCTGGTGAAGGCGACCCACTCGTAGCGCCCGGTGACCAGGCCCTTGATGGCCCGGTCCATCTGCTGCGGGGTGCGCGGCGGCTCCACGGAGATCGTCGGCACCTCCTCGGGCACCGCGCCGTAGGACCGCAGCTGCTCCGACAGCCCGGCCGCCTGTTCCTTCGTACGCGGCACGAGGACCCGCCAGCCGAACAGCGACTTGGTCTCGAACCACGACAGCCGGTCGCGCATGCCGACGGCCTCACCGACGACGATGATCGCCGGCTCGGTCATGCCCGCGTGCTTGAGGTCGGGGCCGATCCGGCCGAGCGAGGACACCACGGTGTACTGCTCGGTCGTGGTGCCGTCGCTCGTCACCGCGACCGGGGTCGAGTCGGGCTTGCCGCCCGCGATCAGCGCCTTGGCGATCGGAACCGCGTCCGCGACGCCGTTGTAGATGACCAGGGTGCCCTCGCACGTGGCGTGCCGTGCCCAATCGTTCACCTGCGCGGCGTCCACGATCCGGAACTCCGGGACGGCCACCGCCGGCGGGATCCCCGCATAGGTCAGTACGGCTGTCGCGGGCGGGACGCCTGGCACGATCTCGAAGTCGACGTCGGCCTTGGCGCAGGCCGCGACCTCGTCGGTGACCGAGGAGAAGAACGACGGATCGCCGGGGCACACCCGCACGACGATCCGGCCGGCCTTCGCCTCCTGAACCGTCTTCAGCGACACCGACCCCTCGACGGCGTCGGCCGCGATGTCCACGACCTCCACGCCCTCACGGCAGTGGCGGAGCAGCGGCGCGTGCACGTCGTGGTCGATGAGCACGACGTCGGCCTTGGCCAGCAGTTCGGCGCCACGAAGGGTGAGCAGGTTCTCATCGCCGGGGCCCGCGCCGACGAAGGCGACGAACCCGGGCCGGGGCTCTGGACTGTGATTCGCGGGGCTCAAAGTGCCTGTTCCCCCATCAACGTGCCGGCCCCTTCGGCGATCATGGCGGCCGCGAGCTCGCGACCCAGGCCCATGGCCGCCGGAGAAGGTCCGGAGGTGGACTTGCGCACTGATCGGACACCGTCGATGGCCACGACGGCGGCGGTCAGGTTGAGAATGTGCCCGTCAACGGAGGCGAACGCACCTACCGGCGCCGCGCAGCCCGCCTCAAGGGCCGAGAGCACCGCCCGCTCCGCGGTGACCGCGGCGCGGGTGTGCGAATCGTCCATGACGCCCAGCAGCTCGATCAGATCGGCGCGGGTGGCCAGGCACTCGACGGCGAGCGCGCCCTGACCCGGCGCGGGCAGCATCTCGTCGACCTCGAAGATCTGGGAGATCTCGCTGTCCCGGCCGATCCTGGCGAGCCCGGCCGCGGCCAGCACAACCCCGTCCAGCTCGCCCGAGGTGACCTTGCCGATGCGGGTGTCCGCGTTGCCCCTGATCGGGACGTAGTGCAGGTCCGGCCGCAGCGCGCGCAGTTGCGCGATGCGGCGCGGAGAGCCGGTGCCGACCTTCGCGCCCGGCGGCAGATCCGAGAGCGGGGCCGGGCCGACCAACGCGTCACGCGGGTCGTCACGCGGCGATATGGCGGCGATCACGATCCGCTCGTCCACCGCCGTCGGCAGGTCCTTGAGCGAGTGGACCGCGAAGTCGATCTCACCGTCGATGAGCTTGGCACGCAGCTCGCTGACGAACACCCCGGTGCCGCCGAGCTGCGTGAGCTGGGCCTTCGTGACGTCGCCGAACGTCGTGACGCCCACGAGCTCGACGCTCCGGCCGGTCAGCGCCGTCAACCGGTCGGCCACGAGCTGGGACTGCGTGGTCGCCATCAGGCTCTTGCGGGTGCCGAGCCGCAACGGGCCGTCGTGGCCGTGCATTCGCTCGCTCATGACACCCCCTCGCCTAGCGGCTCGGGGTCTGGTCGTGCCGAAGGCGCGCAATTCGACACTTCGCGAAACGCACTGTGCTTATCGATTCGCTCGCTACGCTCGCTCATGACACCCCCTCGCCTAGCGGCTCGGGGTCGCATTCGCGAAACGCACTGCGCTTATTGATTCGCTCGCTACGCTCGCTCATGAGTCGGCCTCCATCCGGGAAACGGCGTCGGGCGCCTTGGGATCGAGGTTGAACAGCTCGCGCAACGCCTCCGCATAATGATCGCCCGCCGGGGACGCGGCCAGCTGCTTGACACGCACGGTCGGCTCGTGAAGCAGTTTGTCCACCACCCGCCGCACGGTCTGGGCGACCTCGTCGCGCACCCGACCGTCCAGCTCCGGCACGCGCGAGACCAGCCGGCCGATCTCGGCCTCGACGACGTCGGCGGCCTTGCTGCGCAGCGCGATCACCGTCGGTGTCACCCTCGCCGACCGCTCCGCTTCGAGATAGGCGGTGACCTCCTCGGTGACGATCTCCTTCACCGCGAGGATCGCCTCGCCCCGGCCGCCGTCGTCGGCGCCGAGCCCGGCCTGCTGCATCGACTCCAGGTCGACGAGTGTCACGCCCGGCAGGGCGCGCACGCCCGGATCCACGTCGTGCGGCAGAGCGAGGTCAAGCAGGAAGAGCTGCGTCGAGGGGTCGCGGCCGGCGATCGCGGCGGAGACCATGTCGACGGTGACGGCGCGGGAGCCGGCACCGACGCACGAGACCACCAGGTCGGCCCCGGCCAGCTCGGCGGGGATGTCCGCCAGCTCGACGGCCCGGCCGCCGATGGCCTCCGCCAGCCGTACGCCACGCTCGAAGGTGCGGTTCGCGATGACGATGTCGGTCACGCCCGCGCGGGCGAGAGACGCCGCGGACAGCGCGCTCATCGATCCCGCGCCGACGACCAGGGCCCGCTTGCCGGCGATCGGGCCGAGCACCCGCTCGGCGAGCGACAGGCCGACCCCGATCAGGGAGGCTCCCGCCCGGTCGATGCCGGTGTCGGTGTGCGCCCGCTTACCGACCCGCAGAGCCTGCTGGGTGAGCTCGTTGAGCGAGGTCCCGGCGGTGCCCTCGTTCTGCGCCAACCTGAGCGCCGTGCGGATCTGGCCGAGGATCTGGCCCTCACCGATCACCATGGAGTCGAGGCCGCAGGCCACCGAGAACAGGTGCTGGACGGCGCGGTCCTCGTAATGCACGTACAGGTGCTTGGTGAGCTGCTCCTGGGGGATGCCCGAATGCACGCTGAGCAGGTCCGTCACCGCGGCCAGCCCGCCGTGGAAGCGGTCCACGTCCGCGTAGACCTCGACGCGGTTGCACGTGGACACGACGAGGACCTCGGACACGTGCTGGTCCCGCTGCACGTCGTGCAGCAGTTTCACGAGCGCGTCACCGCTCACCGTCACGCGTTCGAGTAATGCGACCGGGGCGGTGTGGTGGCTGACGCCGACGGCGAGGATGCTCATGCTGTCGCCTCACCATGCGACTCGACCCAATGGGGGCGCTCGCCACTCATACGATCGCCCCGTCGGGCCACTCGTCGCCAATCATCGGGCCCTCACTTGCTTTGCGCTGCTCATGAAACGCAAGGATCTGCAGTTCAATGGACAAATCGACCTTACGGACATCGACGCCGTCCGGCACCGTCAAGACGACAGGAGCGAAATTCAAGATACTGGTGACCCCGGTGGCGGTGACGCGGTCGCACACCTCCTGCGCTGCCGTCGCCGGCGTCGCTATCACCACTATCGACACTCCACGCCTCTTGATCACGGTTTCGAGCTCGTCGGTGTGCTCCACGACGAGACCGGCGATCCGGTCGCCCACCACGCCCGGGTCGGCGTCGAGCAGGCCCGCCACGCGGAACCCTCTCGAAACGAACCCGCCATAGTTGGCGAGGGCTCGCCCGAGATTACCCACACCCACGATGGCGACTGCCCAATCCTGGGTGAGACCGAGCTCACGTGAGATCTGGTAGATCAGGTACTGCACGTCGTAACCGACCCCGCGCGTGCCGTACGACCCGAGATGGGACAGGTCCTTGCGGAGCTTCGCGGAGTTTACCCCCGCTGCCAGGGCGAGGTCTTCCGAGCTCACCGTCGCCGTGCCCCGCTCGGCCAACCCGTTCAGCGCGCGCAAGTAGAGCGGCAGTCTCGCGACCGTCGCGTCAGGAATGCCACGCTCACGCGCTTGCGAGATACGGCGGATCACTTGGCCGGTGCTCCAGGGGGACGAGACGGCCGGTGCGCCCCCGGCCGCACGAGCGGATGCGTCTGAATGTCGTAGAACTTCAGGTTAGTGCCTTTGTGAACCTATGCACAAAGTCAGAACACATTTACTGTCCCAGGACGCCGGTCCGGTCCCGCATCCGGCCCATGTTTTGGCCAATAAGGTGGAGCCATGGCGCCTAGTGACCATCGCATCACCCTCCTCGGCAAACCCGGCTGTCACCTCTGTGACGACGCCCGCTCGGTGATCGAGCGCGTGGCCGGAGAGCTCGGCGTGCCGTGGGAGGAGCGGGACATCACGGCCTCCGCCGACGACCTGGACAAATACTGGGAGATGATCCCGGTCACCCTGATCGACGGCGTCCAACATGACTTCTGGCGCGTTGACGAGACCCGCCTCCGCGCAGCCCTCTCCTAAGGGTTATCTGAAGGTTGTGGGGAGAGGCACGACCTTGGCGGCGTTCACGGTCAGCTCGATGACATTGGTGGCCAGGACCAGCGCCTGCCGCTCGGTCGCGAAACGCTCCATGTGGGGCTGGCGCTGGTGCTCGGTGAAGCCCACCTCGTCCCGGTAGAGCTCGTACACGATGCGCTGCAGCGGCGCCGACTTGACGCCGTGGCACACGAAGATCAGCGTGTCGGGTTCGCTGCGCTGCACGGCCTCCACGGTCTCCTCGGCCAGCCTGTCGAAGGCATCGCCTGAGCCGTCCATCAGCGTGAACACGGTGAGCAGACCATAGATGCTGGGTGACGGCTTGACCGTGCCGCCCTGCATCGGGCTGCTCTGCATGGGACCGGACTGCAGGGGACCGGGCGACGGAGGACCGGGCGGCATCGGGCCCATCGGACCTGACTGCATCGGACCTGCGGGACCAGGAGGCATCGGGCCCATCGGGCCGGGCGGCACGGGGCCCATGGGCCCCGGGGGCACCGAGCCGGGCGGCATGGAACCGGGCGGCATGGAACCTGGGGGCATCGGGCCGGGGGGCGCGGGCGCCGGGCCTGGTCGGGCCGCAGGGCCGAGCCCACCGCCCGCGCCTGGGCCCATCTCCGCCCCAGGGAACATCGCTCCTGTGGCGGGCATGCCGTACTCCTGCTTGGACTGAGCCGCCGGCATGCCGTACTCCGGCTTGCCGGGCGCGCCGTACGGGTCGGAGCTCATGATCTGACCGGTCGCGGGGCCGCCGAAACCATCGGCCGGCTGCATCCGGGCGGCGTAGTCGACCTCACCCTGCTCGCCCGCGCGGTACTCCGCCACGAGGTCGCCCAGGCCCGAGCGGCGGGCAGGAGCCTGCGCGGGCGGCTCGACACGATCCTCGGCCGCGCGGTGGTCGCGCCCCTGCCACTCATCCGCACGCGCGTCCACCTCCTCGTCCTCGTCCTCGTACGGCGCGAGCGGGCGGGCGACCGCGTACCAGATCGCTCCGACGGCGGCCATCATGAGCACGATCACGACGACTCCGGGGAGCGTGAACTCCAGCGATACCGCGAGCGCGATTCCGGCCGGGGCGAGCGCCACGCTGGCGTTCATGTTGTCGGCGTCGTAGTCGTCCCCGTCCCGCCAGCTCAGCAGGGCGATGGCGAGAGAGATCACCAGCATCGCCACGACGAGCCCGTGGACGCCCCTCAGCAGCCATTCGGGCCAGATGTCCCAATGCGTCGCACCGTACGGGAGCTCCTTGGCGAACGCCCCTGACAGGGGATCGAACAGCAGGATCACCGTGCCGACGACCGTCAGGGCGATGCCCAGCAGCCAGCCCGCGAACCGCGCCGCCGCCTTCTCGGCCAGCAGTTGGAGCACGCCCACGGCCAGCCAGAGAGGCGCCAGCAGCGAGCCGGTGATCTGGAACGACCGGAAGGTCGTGGACCCGAATCCGATCAAATGCCCGGTGGCCGCCACACCCAGCGACAGGCACAGCGCGACGGTGGCGATGGTCCACGCGGTCAGCCAGCCCGAGGGCTCGTCGCGCAGGCGCCCGATCAGGACGCCTACGGCGATGGCGGCCAGGAGCGCGCCGGCGAACGCGATGACAGCGACAAAGACTTCCATGGTGGCACCCATGCTGCCGGACATTCACCGTCGACCGGTAGCCGACTGCCATGACGTCCGCGATACACCGTTACGGGATGTGATTACTAGATCAGACGGGATTGTGTTATCCCTCGATGATTTCTAGAGTGTTCGAGCACGCCGACTCCCCTTCCCCCATGGGATAACCGGATGCCGAACACGTGGCCGTTCGCCGGGCACTCCCCTCCGGCCATCGCCGGAGTAGTCCAGCCTGCGCGATTCGTCGACCCCGCTGAACGCGAAGCAGAGCACGATGAGATGAGGACGCTGGTCCTGCGCGCCAAGACCGGCGACACCGAGGCTTTCGGCGCGCTCTACGACCGCTATCTGGAACTTGTCTACCGCTACGTCTACTTCCGGGTGGGTTCACACGCGCTCGCGGAGGACCTGACGAGTGAGACATTCCTGCGAGCGTTGCGCAGTGTGGCCGATTTCACTTGGCAGGGCCGGGATTTCGGGGCCTGGCTCGTCACCATCGCCAGAAACCTCGTGACCGATCACTTCAAGTCGGGGCGCAACCGGTTGGAGGTGTCGACCGCGGAGGTCCTCGACACCCCGCTGGACGGGGCGCACATCCCCGAGAACGCGGTCGTCGCGAACATGGTCAACGAGCACGTGATGCAGGCCGTCAAGCAGCTCGGCCCCGAGCAGCAGGAGTGTGTCATCCTGCGCTTCCTGCACGGGATGTCGCTCGCCGAGACGGCCATGATCATGGGCAAGAAGAGCGGGGCGATCAAGGCCCTCCAGTTCCGCGCCATCAAGGCCCTCGCCCGAGCACTCCCCGAGGATCTCGGCTAGATCGCGACGGGCGGTGTTCACAGAGCACTCCCCGCGCACGACCTGGCTCACGTGCCGTAACCCGGGTGGGCATCGCGTCGTTGGGCATGTCGCAGGCGTGGACTAGGGGGAAGTGGCAGGAGCGTTCATGTGGAGGCGGCCTTCGCGCGGGAAACGGGTCGTGTGGGCGACGCGTACCACCGAGCGGGTAGCCGCGCATCTCACCGAGCTCGGTTCCCTGTTGGGCCGTCCACGGCCGGAGTTTCGCGCCAGGCTCCGTGACGAGTTGCTGCGGACGCAGATCGCGGAGCGGGTGCCCGCCGCCCGGCCTCCCGCCGAGCGCCCGGAGTTCCGCCCCCGGTCCCTGCTGGTACGGCTGCGCCCTGTCTGCGTGTTCGGCGGGCTGCTGGCCTTCATGTTCGCGACCGGATCCCATGCCTACCGCTCCGTGCCGGGTGACCTGCTGTACCCGCTCAAGCGGGCGGCGGAGTCGACCCTGCTGACCTTCACGACCGACGACGACGATCGGGCGCAGCGCGAGATGGTCGCGGCGCGGCTCCGGGCGACCGAGGCCGCAGCGCTGCTCGGCTTCTCCACCCCGGACCGGCGCCTCGTCGAGCAGACGCTGGACGACATGGATTCGAAGACGCGGGCCGCCCTCAGCCGGGTCAAGCCCCGCGACAAAACCAACGGCCGGGTGCGTCGCTTCGCCCGGGAACAGCGCAGCGTGGTGGAGCCGCTGCTGCCGAAGCTGGACGGGGAGAACCGGGACAAGGCCAACCAGTACCTGAGCTACATCGACACGTTCACGAGTGGAAGCCACTGACCGGAGCCGCGCGACCCGCCGGTATCCCCGTCGTCTCCGTGGCGACATCCGGGATACCGTTTTCGGAAACATGCGGCCGTTAAGCTGATGGGCTATGAGGCGGCTAATACGACGGCGGGACGCGGCGGAGGTCGCGGGTGAGGTGGCGGCCGCGGCGGCGATCCCGACACCGAGTGCCATGCCCGACCCCACGGCCGCGGCGTTCTTCGACGTCGACAACACGATGATGCGGGGCGCCTCGATCTACCACTTCGCCCGCGGACTGGCCTCCCGGGGCCTGTTCACCACGAACGACCTGGTGAGATTCGCCATAGGGCAGGCCTGGTTCCGGGTCAGGGGCAACGAGAACCCGGAGCACATCGCCAAGGCCAAGGAGATGGCGCTGGCCTTCGTCGCGGGTCTCAAGGTCGACGAGGTGGTGCATCTCGGCGAGGAGATCTACGACGAGGTCATGGCCGACCGCATCTGGACGGGCACGCGCGCGCTGGCCCAGGCCCACCTGGACGCCGGCCGGCGCGTCTGGCTGGTGACCGCCACTCCCGTGGAACTCGCCCGGGTGATCGCCCAGCGGCTCGGCCTCACCGGCGCTCTCGGGACGGTCGCGGAAACCGCGCAGGGCGCGTACACCGGTCGGCTCGTCGGAGACCTGCTCCACGGCCCGGCGAAGGCGGAGGCCATCCGGGCGCTCGCCCGCAAGGAGGGGCTCGACCTGGCCCGATGCTCGGCCTACAGCGACTCGGCCAATGATCTGCCGATGCTGTCGCTGGTCGGGAACGCGTACGCGATCAACCCGGACAGCGAGCTGCGCGACCACGCCAAGGACCAGGGCTGGCAGGTCCGCGACTTCCGGACCGGCCGGAAGGCCACCATGATCGGCCTGCCCATCGCGGCGACCGCGGGCGCGATCGCGGGCGGCGTGGCCGCGGGGATCGCGCTTCGCAGGCACTACCGCTCGACTTGACGCCCGTCGCGCCGCGGGCCGGTCGAGCCGGTGCCACGACGTCCGGACAGCTCCTTGGACGATCGGGCGGCTCTTGGCGGAACGGCTCTCAGCGCGCGAACGGCTCCCAGCGGGAACGGCTCCCAGCCGAACGATTCACAGTAGACCGAACCGTTCTCAGCCGAACGGTTCTCAGGAGAACGGCGCGAAAGCGTGGCCGCGGCGCAGACGCAAGGCGTTGAGCTGCTGCTGGATGGTCTCGCGAACCTGGTCGGTGAGGTTGAACACGAGCATCGGGTCGTCGGCGTCCGCGGGGTCGAACTCGTCGGTGCGGATCGGCTCGCCGAACTCGATCAGCCACTTGGACGGCAGCGGGATCAGCCCGAAGAGGCCGAACCAGGGGAAGAACGGCGTGATCGGCAGGTACGGCACACCGAGCAGCCTGGCCAGCGCGGGGAAGTCGCCGATCTTGGGGTAGATCTCCTCGGCGCCGACGATGGCGCACGGCAGGATCGGCACGCCCGCCCGGATGGCCGAGGCCACGAATCCCCCGCGGCCGAACCGCTGGAGCTTGTAGCGCTGGGAGAACGGCTTGCCGACGCCCTTGAAGCCCTCGGGGAACACCCCGACGAGCTCGCCCTTGCGCAGCAGCCGGTCGGCGTCCTCGGGACAGGCCAGGGTGTGGCCGGTCTTGCGGGACAGATGACCCATGACGGGAAGCTGGTAGACCAGGTCGGCCCCCAGCAGGCGGACCGCACGGTGAGCCTCGTCGTGCAACGCCACCTGCATCATCAGCGCGTCGACGGGGAGGGTCCCTGAGTGGTTGCCCACGACCAGCGCGCCGGACTCCACGGGGACGTTGTCGAGGCCGAGCGTCTCGACGCGGAACCAGTGGCGGTAGAGCGGCCGGATCAACTCCAGCAGGACCTTGTCGTTGAGCTCGGCGTCGAAACCGAACTCGTCGACCTCGTAGTCGCCCGAGATCCGCCGCCGGATGAAGCCGAACAGCTCCGCGAGCCGGTCCGCGTACGGCTCAGAGTCCGGCTCAGAGTCCGGCTCCGGCTCGGGCGCGCCGCGCACGGAGGTGATGGGGATCACCTGGGCGCGTTCTTCGGGAACCTCCACGTGACTCACCGCCTCGCCACCAGACCGGACAGCCAGTCGACCATGCTAAGCGGCAGACTTCCCGAAAGGTTACGAGAGCGAAGAAAGTCGTCGAATGCGGCAGCCGTGCTGAACTTGGGCTTCCAGCCCAGCTCGACGGCAAGCCGGGAGGCGTCGACGGCGCGGCCGTGGCTCATCAGGGCCAGTTGCTCGGGCGAGAAGTCCACCCGGCCGACACCCCGCGCCATCTCCCCGAGCAGCCGGAATGCCGGCGAAGGCACCGGGAGCGTCGGCCGGCCCGCACGCCGCAGGCACTGGGACAGCAATAGGACCCCGTCGCCGGTCACGTTGAACGTGCCGGGATGGTCCTCGACCGCCATCCGGCGCAGCACCTCGACCGCGTCGTCCTCGTGAACGAACTGCAACCTCGGGTCGAAGCCGAACACGGTCGGGAGCATCGGCTGGGAGAAGTAGCGCGACAGCGGCGAGTCGACGCCCGGCCCCATGAAGTTGGCGAACCGGAGAGTCGACGTGACGATGTCGGGACGCCGCCGGGCGAAGCCCCGGACGTAGCCCTCGACCTCCAGGGCGTCCTTGGCGTACCCGGAATGCGGGACCTCGACGGGCTCGCTCTCCTCGGTGAAGACGGCCGGGTCGTGCGGCGACGAGCCGTACACGGCCGTCGTGGAACGCACGACCACTCTGCGCACCGTCGCGGACCGCTGGCAGGCGCCCAGCAGTTGCATGGTGCCGATGACGTTGTGCTCCTTCATGGCCGACCGGCTCTTCGCAGGGCCGCTGACCAGGCTCATGTGCACAACGGTGTCGATGTCCGCCGCCGCGATGACCTGCGCGATGTCGGGGCTACGCAGATCGACGCGGACGAATTCGGTGCGCCCGAGTCGCGTGCCGCCGTCCCTTGTCAACGACGGTGGGGGCACCGTGTCGACTCCGATGACCCGGTCGATGTCCGGATCGGCGGCGAGAATGCTCGCTACTCGAGCACCGATGTGACGAGAGACCCCAGTGACGAGCACGGTGTGGGTCATCGTCGCCTCACAGGGATATGCGTGTTCACGGTCGCCCGGCCCCTCGGGACCGGTGCGCGCTCCGTCTCGACTACTTCTTGTTACGCCGCTGGATGCGGGTCTTCTTGAGCAGCTTGCGGTGCTTCTTCTTCGCCATGCGCTTACGGCGCTTCTTGATCACAGAGCCCACGGGACCCCCAGGTGAAGGTGGTGAATGCCAAACCGGTGTGCGAGCGCACACCGGCTCAACAGACTACCGGCGATCCACTGTCGATCGCTCCCCCGGGGGGACCCCATGTAGCCGCTAGTGAACCGTGCGCTTGTTAACCGCTGGTTTCAGCTGCCTCGTCTCTTCATCCAGCCTCGATGAACGCATCCCTGAGGTAGTCGTGTACCGCCTGCTCGGGCACTCTGAAGGACCGGCCGACCCTGATGGCCGGCAACTCACCCGAGTGCACGAGCCGGTACACCGTCATCTTGGACACCCGCATGACGGTAGCCACTTCAGCCACCGTCAGGAACTTCACCTCGCTGAGAGGTCTTTCGCCTGCAGCCATCGGACGCCTCTTCCGCACGTGTTTCCGGGTTATCCCCACTGGTGCCATCGCTCACGCACGTGTACTGCTGTCAGCGTAAGTCCGGACTCCGCGTAGGCAAACCCCCCATTTCATCAGTCACCGGAGCCGTGTGCCGTCAAAATCGAGAAAATCGCTGGCAGCAGCAGGGCCGTGCCCCTCGCCTCAATCTTGGAACGGACCAACTTCTCTCACATTAGAGTCGTCTGGGATCACCAAAAAGTTGGCAAACGGTGGACACACCAGTAGAAAGGCGTGCGCGAAAAGCCCGTTTCGGGAGGCCCGAATTCGGACTTAGAGGCCGTTAGTGATCCTATTCAGGAGATAAGCCGTCAACGGGGCGTAATATCTTGGCAACACATTGTCATCAAGGGGCACCGCCACGGCGATTTTCCCCTCCGCCTCGCCTACGAAGAGTGCCGGGTCGTTGCTGTCCGCGAACCCCACCGCGTCGATTCCGGCCTCTCCCGCCGCCCCGGCCCAGCCGTGATCGGCGATCACGAAGTCGGGGCGCTCCTCGGCCAGGATGGCGCGCATCGGCTCCGGATCGTGGGTGTGCACCAGCGCCCCGCCGTCGCTGAGCATGGCCACGTCGTCCAGGTAACGGATCTTCCTCCGCCGCCCGAATCCGCCGCTCACATAGCTCCAGCCCTCGGCGGGGGCGACCGGCGTGGCGCCGTGCGCCGCGACGAACCGGGCCAGCGCCAGGTGGATGGTCAGCAGGCCGGTCGGGTGGCCGGTGGCGATCAGGATGCGAGGACTGTCCTGGCGCAGCGCCTCGGCGATGCGATCTCCCATCGCCTCCACCGCGTCGACCGTACGCTCCGGATCGATGGTGTCCTGACCCTCCCTGTGGGAGGGATCGGCGACGACGCCCACGCGCTTGGCCATCAGCTCCAGAACGTCGGGGAATCCCCACTCGCCGTCGAAACTGAGGCCGAACATGTAGTGGGGGTCGCCGATGGCCAGCGACCGGTAGTGGTCGAGGTTGTTCTCGCGCGGGGTCGCGACGTCGCCGGCGATTCTCGTTCTGATCAGGTGTTCGACGAGTTCGGCGCGGTTGGGGGCGGTCACAGGAGTTACAGCGCTCCTCGGCTCGTCATGATTCCGTTCACGGCATCGGATCCAGCCCGTGGTAGGGGAAGACCGCGTTCCGGGTGGCCATGATCGCTTGATCGATCGGGTCTCCCGGATCGTAGCCTGCCGAGATGTCGCGGAAGTCCGGGGTGCGCCCATCTGACATCGTCAGCGGCGGCGTCTCTCCGGTCCGGTCCCGCACCAGGGTCCGCCAGCTCTGCGGCGTCGTGGTCGCCGGATCGATGGGACTGCCCGCCGCCTCGGCGATCAGATGGGTCCACGCCCGCGGCACGACCTGGACGAGCTCGTAGCCCCCGCCTCCCGTGGCGACCCATCGCCCGCCGGCGGTCTCGTGGGCCAGCCGGTGCAGCGCGGCGTAGGCCGTACGCTGACCGTCGACACTGAGCATCAGATGGGCCAGCGGGTCGAGGGCGTGGCTGTCGCACCCGTGCTGCGTCACGAGCACCTGCGGCCCGAACTCGCGCAGCAGTGGCGGCACGACGGCGTGGAAGGCGCGCAGCCAGTCGCCGTCGCCGCAGCCCGCCGCAAGCGCGACGTTGACCGCGGTGCCCTGGGCGCCGGTCTCGCCGGGGAATCCGGTGCCCGGAAACAGGGTGCGCGGGCTCTCGTGCAGGCTGATCGTGAGCACCCGCGGATCGTCGTGGAACAGGGCCTGGACCCCGTCGCCGTGATGCACGTCCACGTCCACGTAGGCGACCTTCGACGCGCCCTGTGAGAGCAGCCACGCGATCGCGACCGCCGGGTCGTTGTAGACGCAGAAGCCACTTGCCGTGTCCGCCATGGCGTGGTGCAGCCCGCCCGCCACGTTCACCGCGTGTTCGGCCCGGCCGGTCCACACCGCCCTGGCCGCCTCCAGAGTCGCTCCCGCGATCAGCGCCGAGGCCTCGTGCACTCCCGCGAAGGCGGGGTTGTCGGCGGTGCCCAGCCCGCAACTCAGATCGGGCCTGCCCGTCGCGGAGACGCCCTTGACCGCATCGATGTAGTCCCGTTTGTGCACCAGCGCGAGCTCGTCATCACTGGCCGGCTCGCAGCCGGACAGCTCGACCCCGTCGAGCACGCCCAGATCACGGGCGAGCTCCATGGTCAGCTCGACGCGCACGGGTGCGAGCGGATGCCCGGGGCCGAAGTTGTACGACGTCAGCGCGTCGTCCCAGACCACCCGGACCGCGTCGCTCATCTCGCCCCCTCGCCTGCCGGCTCGGAGCCGGGGCCGCGATCGCTTCGCTCCGTCATGCCCTCGAAATTACCTGAAGCCGCAGAAGGCCCCGGCTTCAGGGCGGGGATGAACGCGGTCCCCGTCGGGGGACGGCCCGCCTTCAGGCGGGACAACCGGAGCGCGCAGCGCGGACCAGGGGTTCTTGTAGGCGATGTTCGGGTCGCGGACCGACCGCCGGAGCACCACCGCCGGCACCTCGCCCGGCCACGCCCGCCCGACATCGGTTCCCGGCATCCGGCACCAAGGTCACTCCGTCCGCAGAGCGATCACCGGGTCCAGTTTCCCGGCGCGCCGGGCCGGGGCGACACCGAAGAACACGCCGACCGCCGCCGAAACACCGAATGCCAGCGCGATGGACCACGAGGTGATCGCGGCCGGGACCGGAGACACGGCCTGGATCAGCAGCGCGCCGCCCACCCCGATCAGGATGCCGATCAGCCCGCCGATCGTCGTCAGGAGCACCGCCTCGATGAGGAACTGGCCCAGGATGTCCCGCTGACGGGCGCCGAGCGCCTTGCGCAGACCGATCTCCTTGGTCCGCTCCCGGACGCTGACCAGCATGATGTTGGACACGCCCACCCCGCCGACCAGCAGCGAGATGCCGGCGATCGCGGCCAGCACACCGGTGAGCATGCTGAGGACCGTGCCGATCGTGCCGAGCAGTTGAGTCTGGGTCACCGCGGAGAACTTCTCGTCCGGATAGCGGGTGTTCAGCGCGTCGACCACCCGGCGCTGCAGCGGCTCGATCTCGTCCGGGCCGGAGGCGCCCACCGCGATGCCGTTGATCCTCGACAGGCCGATGAGCCGCTGTGCGGTGGTGACCGGGATGTGCACCTCCTGGTCGCGCGCCACGCCGAAGGTGGAACCCACCGTCTCGTACACGCCGATCACCCGGAACCGCACGCCCGCGATGGTGACCTGCCGTCCGAGCGGATCGACATCGCCGAACAGCTTGCCCGCCACCTCAGCGCCGAGGATGGCCACCCTCCGGCGCGTGTCGACGTCGGTCTCGCTCAGGTGCCTCCCCCGGCGCAGCGGCCGGTCGAAGATGTTGGGCAGGTTCTCGTCGGTCCCGGTCAGCGTGGCGAACACCTCGGTCCGGCCCACCCGCACGGACTCGCCCGAGTTGACGGCCACCGTCACCTTCGACGGATCCCCGACGACCCGCCGCACGTAGGCGACGTCCGACAGGTCGAGCCGGCTCTGCGTGGGCGCCGCACCGAGACCGACCTGGCCGGGAACGACCAGGATGATGTTGCTGCCCAGCCCGGCGATCTCCTTCTCGACCGCGTTCTTGGCACCCGTGCCGATCGCGACCAGGATCACCACCGCCGAAACACCGATGATCACACCGAGCATGGTGAGCGTGCTGCGCAGCCGGTTGACCCGCAGCGCCTCCAGGGCCATCCGCAGCGCCTCGGCCGTCCTCACGCGTCCTCCCGCGATCCGGTACGGCTGCCGCCTGCGGCCTCGCCGGGTCCAGTACGGCCGGCACCACCCGCCTCACCCGGTCCAGTACGGCCGGCACCACCCGCCTCGCCGAGCCTGGCATGGCGGCCGCCGCCCGCCTCTCCCGATGCGGTATGGCCGCCGCCGGCCCCTCCATATCCGGCATGCCGGCCGCCACCGGGCTCTCCCGGCCCTGTACGGCCGGCCGCGGCGGGGACCGTACCCGAACCGGAGTCGAGCTCGATGAGCCCGTCGCGGACGTGGATCTGGCGGCGGGCGCGTTCCGCCACCTCGGGCTCGTGTGTGACGAGGACGACCGCGACCCCGCCCTCCTCGTTGAGGCGCTGAAGGAGGTTCATCACCTCCGTGCCGTTTCGCGTGTCGAGGTTTCCGGTCGGCTCGTCCGCCAGGACGACCTTCGGATCACCGACCAACGCGCGGGCGATGGCCACCCGCTGCTGCTCGCCGCCGGACATCTGCGAGGGCCGGTGGTCCAGCCGGTGGCCGAGCCCGACGGCCTCCAGCGCCTCCTTCGCCGCGCGGCGGCGCTCGCTCCGCGCCACCCCGCGATAGACCAGCGGCAGCGCGACGTTGTCGAGCGCCGACGTGCGGGCCAGCAGGTGGAAGGACTGGAAGACGAAGCCGATGGTCTCGTTGCGCAGCTCGGCGAGCTGTGTGTCGTCGAGCGTCGAGACGTCGACGCCGCCCACCTTGAGGGTGCCGGTGGTCGGCCGGTCGAGGCACCCGAGCAGATGCATCAGCGTCGACTTGCCCGACCCGGACGGCCCGAGGATCGCCGCGAACTCCCCCTGGTCGATGCGCAGGTTCACCCCGCGCAACGCGTCGACGGACACGCCTTCGAGCTGGTAGGACCGGGTGAGATCGACCGCGTCGAAAGCGCTCGCCGAAGTCTCGGCGGCTCCCACGATCATGAGAGGGGTTCCCGCCGGCCGCGCGGGATCATCGCGCCTGTCTGCATGCTCGCGTACGGAGTCAATGCAGGTCACCGGCCTTTCTGGGAAGGATCTGCCTGGTCACGAGAGGGGTTGGGCGGGACGCACGGTGTCGGCGCCCTTCACGACGACGCGGTCGCCGACCGCGAGGCCCGACAGGATCTCGACCTCCGCGTCACCCTGGGCGCCGAGCTTGACCACCCGGCGTTCCGCCTTGCCGTTCCGGGCCACCCAGACCACGCTCTCCCTGCCGCTGCTGACGATCGCCGAGGCCGGCACCGCCACCGCGTCCGGCGACTCCCGCACGGTCAGCCGGACGACCGCGCTCATCCCCGGTTTGGGCTTGGGCGCGGGGCTGCCGTCGTCGAAGCCGCCCTTGCCGAGCGTGAGCCGTACGGGATAGCTGACGCCTCCGGTGGCGCCCTCCTTGGGAGTGACCCCCACACCGGTCACCTCCGCCGTGTAGGTGGCACCGGTCACCGCGTCGAACTCGACCTCGGCCCGCGTCCCCTTGCGGACCAGGAGGACATCGGTCTCGTCCACGTCGGCGGAGAGGGTGAGCTTGGAGACATCCGTCACGGTCACGATCGTGTCCCCGGCGGAGACCGGAACGCCGGTCGCGATCGCGCCTCCCGACCGGCCGCCGGACGCGCCGCCCGCCTGGCCGACGAGACTCGCCGGCAGCTGGCTGGCGAGTGCTCCGAGGCCCGCCGTACCGCCGCCTCCCGAGGGGCCGCCCAGCGTGATGACCCCGCCGAACGGTGCTTTTATGACCAGCCCCTTCACCGTCGTCTTCGCGACCTTCACCGCGGACCTGGCCTGGGATCTGGATGCCGCCTGGAGCGAGGACATCGAGGCGCTGAGACCGCCGAGACCCGCGCCGAGCTGGCCGGTCACCTGCGAGAGCACTCGGTTGACCGACCTGTTGAGCCCGTTGACGACCTCGCTGAGCGCGCGCTGCTGCGCCTTCTGCTGGGCCTCGGCCGCGTCGACGGCGGAGAGCAGCTGCGCTCTGATCGCCGGATCCTCGATCTTCGCGGCGGCCTTCCTCGCCCTGGCCAGGTAGCGCCGGACCTCGCTGTCCAGCGAGCCGGAGATCTTCAGCGGGGGCAGCCTAACCGACGGCGTGCCGCCTCCCATGGAGACCGGCCGGGAGGCCTGCTTCTCGGCCTTACGCGCCTGGTCGAGCTGATCCTCGGCCTGCGGCGAGCTGATTTTGGCGAGGATCTGCCCCTTGTCCACGGTGTCGCCGTCCTGCACGTACAGCTTGGCGACCGTGCCGGACGCGGGAGTGGTCAGGGTCGCCGTGGCCCGCGCGCCGACTGTGGCGGGGGCTTCGACGACCTCTCTCACCGCCTGCCGGGTGACGGCGGCGAGTTGCGCCTTCGACGGCTCAGCGTTTGAGCAGCCGGCCAGGAGAAACGCGATGAGGAGCGGGGGGATTCCGCGACGAATCGTCACCCGGCCAATCGTAAAGGGATGGTTGATCGCCCCCGCATCCCGCTCAGCGAATTCTCAGGCGCGCCGGAGATTCCTGATGGCGGGCACGCTGAGCAGGCAGGCGATGCCCGCCAACCCGGCCGCGAAGCCGAACAGCAGGACATGGTCGGCGCCCACGCGGGCGGCGACGGGTCCGGACAGGGCCTGGCCGATGGGGATGCTCAGCACCGAGCCGGCGACCTCGTAGGCGGTGACCCGGTTCAGCACGTCCTGGGTGACCTGGGTCTGCACGCTGGTGGCCCACATGACCGACCAGAAGGCCCAGGCAGCGCCGCTGGCGACGAACCCGGCCGCGACCACGCCGGCCGGCATGCGGGTGGCGATGACGAGCGGCTCCATAAAGAACACGATCATCGCGACGGCGCCCGCGGCCAGCGGGCGCGACGGCTTGAACCACATCGCGACCAGGCCACCGATGATCGTGCCCGCCCCGGCGGCCGACATGATCCACCCGTAGGCGGCCTTGCCGAGATTCTCCGTGATCAGCGCGGCGCCGAGCGGCATGAGCGGGCCGAAGACCAGAACGCCGTACCCCGCCCAGACGATGATGACGGCCCACATCCAGGTGCGGGAGCGGAACTCGTGCCAGCCTTCACGAAGGTCGCGAAGCATCGACGAGCCCGCCACCGCCGTCGCCACCGGGCGAACGCGCAACGCGAGCAGGCAGACCGCACTCACAGCGAAGGTCCCCGCGTTCACCCCGTACACCACGCCCGCGCCACCGAGCAGGACCAGCGCCCCGGACAGCGCGGGGCCGAGCAGTTGCGCCATCGCGTCGGCGACGCGGAGGGTGGCGTTCGCCCGCTGCACGTCCCGGGCGATCTGCGGCACCATGCTGCTCACACCCGGCTGGAACATCGCCGCCGCCGCCCCGCTGAACGAGGACAGGACGATGAGCAGCCAGAGCTCGGGTTTTCCGGCCAGGAAGGCGATCGCCACGATCGACTGGGTGACGACACGCACGAGATCCGCGCCGATCATCATGCGGCGGGCCGTGAACCGGTCGGCGAAGACGCCGCCGAAAAGGATCAGGCCGCCGAAGGGCGCCATCCACGCCGCCAGCACGAAGCCCACTCCGGACGGTCCGTACCCGGCGCCGAGCACGCCCAGCGACACGGCCACCGGCAACATCGCGTCGCCGAGAATGGAGATCGCGCGCCCGGCGAAGTAGAGCGCGAAGTCTCTCGACCAGAGCGTCTGCCGCTCGACCCTCCGCGCGGTCTGTACGGCTTCCGCCATGACGCCCCCACTCACCTGCCCGAAGCTTGCGACAGAAATGATGCCGCCAAATCGGAAAGTTTCCTAATTAATTAGGTGGAAGGCGTAATGGATCGATCGGCCTGGTGGACCTGCGGGCGCCATGCGGGCGCGGCGACCCGGTCGATCCGCGATTCCGGATCGACCAGGCCTTACGGATCAGTCGGCTTACCAGATGGCCCGGCGGGGCGAACAGGGCCTACCTGGATTGGCGCGTCGCACTGGGCCGACAGGGGATACCGGGTCAGCCGGCGGCGAGCTGGCGGCTCCGGTCGCGAGCGGCCTCGATCGCGTCCAGGAACGCGGCCCGCACCTTGTGGCGCTCCAGCTCGGCGATGGCCGAGATCGTGGTGCCGCCGGGCGAGGTGACGGCTTCGCGCAGGATGACCGGATGCTCGCCGGAGTCCCGCAGCATGATCGCGGCGCCGACGATCGACTGGGTGACCATGTCGAGCGCCGCCGCCCGGGGCATGCCCAGCAGGATGCCCGCGTCGACCATGGCCTCGACCAGGTAGAAGAAGTAAGCGGGACCGCTGCCGGACAGCGCCGTGGCGGCGTCCTGCTGGGACTCGGGGATGCGCAGCACCTTGCCGACGGGCCGGAGCAGGGCCTCGGTGTGCTTCAGGTGGGCCTCGGAGGCGTGCGCGCCGGCCGAGATGACGCTCATGGCCTCGTCCACGAGCACGGGCGTGTTGGACATGACGCGGACCACCGGCACCTCATCGCCGAGCCGGGACTCCACGAACGCCGTGGTGATGCCCGCGGCCACGGAGATCACGAGCTTCCCGGCCGGGACATAGGGGGCGATCTCGGTGAGCAGTGCGCCCATGTCCTGCGGCTTGACGGCCAGGATGAGGGTGTCCGCGCTCTTGGCGGCCTCCGCGTTGGACACGATCTGCACGCCGTACCGCTCACGCAGGGCGTCGGCACGCTCCGGGCGCCGCGCGGTCGCCATGATCTCGGCCGGCTTGAGCCCGGCCCGCACCAGCCCGGAGAGCAGAGCCTCGCCCATCTTGCCTGTTCCGAGAATCGCGATCATGCCAACACCTCGCTGTCAGGGATTTGCCCGCAGCCTACCGGCCTCGTCGCCGGTGGACGTCAGGACCGGCTCAGCAGCGATCGAACGAAGAACGCGAGATCGGCGTCGCGTCCCACGACGACGTCGGCAGATCCCGACTCTCCTCCCGGCCTGTCCCCCGACGCACCGGGCCAGCAGCACCAGCGCCCTCACCATCTGCTCGGCGTGCGGCAGGGTCGCCTCCATTGAGGGGGCGCCCTCGCGACGCATGACGAACGAGACATGGCGGCCGTCACCGACGAGATGAACCCCGGACCGTGTGAAAACCGAGTATTCCGGAAGCACTTCCCCAGAACCCACGCCATTGCGGGCTCCTGCGTCGCGACGTGGTACGAGGCGTCGACGTCGGGGCGACCGGTCGCCGTCGCGGGCAGCGGCTGGGTCAGCGGGACAGCCTCATACCCGCTGACGGCACTGTCCCGCTTGGCTGCCCGGGCGGCCCTCAGTCCGTACACGCCGAACAGCCCGCCCATGACCAGGGCGGGGACGATGTGCTGGGTGATGGTCATCGCGGATCAGTTCCTCGGGGGCTGCGGAGGCGTCCAGCCACCCGGCCCTGACGGATGGCCGGCCCCCGCCGGATACCCGGACGACCCCGAGGGATAGCCCGACGGCCCCGAGGGATGGCCGGCCGCCCCTGACGGATACGCGGACGGCCCTGACGGATAGCCGGTCGTGGCCCCGTGCGCCTGAGATGCTGCCGGCCTGGGCGAGGAGGCGATGAATCAACTTGCGGTGAAATATTACTATTCGTCTACGAGGTAGATCGGGACGTCGGCCTTCTCCAGCCACGCTTCAGGGACTACTGGACTCAGGCAAAGTCACCACGTGTTGATTTAGCTCTCGGCCATACGTCCTCAACAGGTCCGAACCCCACGGAATGCGGGCTCGTCAAAGAGGTATGCGAAGACTCTGGCTCACCCCGGTCCTGTTCCTTGCGGTCGCCTGCGGCGGCACCCCCGGCACGCCGGCGGCGGGTCCCGATCAGGTGGTGAGCACCACGGCGAGCTCAGGAACGCCTGCCGTCGCACCCTCCGCCGTCGAACCGTCCGCGGTCTCACCGGTCGGCGGCACGCTCCAGCCGCACAAGATCGCGTGGACCCGCGCCACGCCCTCGGCGGACGGAACCTCGCTGAACATCGTGTGGTGGTCGGGTGTGGCGCCGTGCGCCGTGCTCGACCGGGTCGAGGTACGGGAGGGGACGGGCGAGGTGACGGTCACGCTCTACGAAGGTTACGACCGTCACTCCCCCGACGCCGTGTGCATCGAGATCGCCCTGGAGAAGAAGACCACCGTCAAGCTCTCCGCCCCTCTCGGCGGCCGCAAGATCGTCGACGGCGCGAAGTGATGCGATCCCCGACATTTCCGTGAACCGCCTCGGACACGCTTCCGTCAAACGGTTATGCGGACGATGCGACGTATGGCGGCGGTTGCCGCGACTGTTCTGATGGTCACGCTCGGCGGGATGAGCGCGACCGCTCATGCGGCGGCCGGTACGGCGGAGCCCACCCCGGTGAAGCCGCAGGGCGGCACATTCAACCCCCACAAGGTCCGGTGGACTTCGGCGAAGCCGATCAAGAAGGGCAGGTACCTCAAGATCACCTGGTGGTCGGGCGTCGCGCCGTGCTGGGTGCTGGACCGGGTGAAGGTGAAGGAGACCGCCAAGAAGGTCACCGTGACCCTGTACGAAGGGAGCGACAAGGATGGCGGCATGTGCATCCTGATCGCCACCAAGAAGACGACGATCGTGAAGCTCAAGACCCCCCTCGGCGACCGCAAGATCGTCGACGGTGCCAAGAAGTGACCATACGGCTCACGCCTCCCCGGCGTGGGCCGTACACACCGCATGTAGCCCCGCCACGTGGAGAAAGCCGTCGCAGACGACGGCGCGCGGCTGTGACCACGCGGGCACGGCGGGCCCCATCACCCGCGCCGCGGTGCGCGTGACGCTGCCGGAAATCTGTCGCCCGACGGCCGGGAATGAGTGCGCGCACTCATGGGTTGAGCGCCCTAGACTCAAGACGTTTGACAAACGCTGGGGGCCGACCCAATATTGAGTCGGACCGACTCAACTTTCACTACAAGGACGTACTCATGGCACGTGCGGTAGGTATCGACCTGGGGACGACCAACTCCGTCGTCTCGATCCTCGAGGGCGGTGAGCCCACCGTGATCGCCAACGCGCAGGGCTCTCGGACCACGCCGTCCGTGGTCGCCTTCGCGAAGAACGGTGAGGTCCTCGTCGGCGAGGTCGCCAAGCGGCAGGCCGTGACCAACGTCGACCGGACCATCCGTTCGGTCAAGCGCGAAATGGGCACCAACTGGTCCGTCGAGATCGACGGCAAGAAGTTCACGCCTCAGCAGATCAGCGCCTTCGTGCTGCAGAAGCTCAAGCAGGACGCGGAGGCCTACCTGGGCGAGAAGATCGCCGATGCGGTGATCACCGTCCCGGCCTACTTCAACGACGCGCAGCGGCAGGCCACCAAGGAAGCCGGCACCATCGCCGGTCTCAACGTGCTGCGCATCATCAACGAGCCCACCTCGGCCGCTCTGGCGTACGGGCTCGACAAGGAGAAGGACCAGACGATCCTGGTGTTCGACCTCGGCGGCGGCACGTTCGACGTGTCCCTGCTCGACGTCGGCCAGGAGGACGGCCACGGCTTCGTCGAGGTCCGTGCCACCAGCGGCGACAACCACCTGGGCGGCGACGACTGGGACCAGCGCGTCGTCGACGAGCTGGTGACCCGGTTCAAGAACGCGCACGGTGTGGACCTGTCCAAGGACAAGATGGCCCTCCAGCGCCTCCGCGAGGCCGCGGAGAAGGCCAAGATCGAGCTCTCCAGCCAGACCGAGTCCTCCATCAACCTGCCCTATATCACCGCCTCCGCCGAGGGCCCCCTCCACCTTGAGGAGAAGCTGACCCGGGCCGAGTTCCAGCGGATCACCTCCGACCTGCTCGAGCGCTGCAAGGGCCCGTTCCACCAGGTCATCAAGGACGCCGGGGTCAAGGTCGCCGACATCGCCCACGTGGTCCTCGTCGGCGGCTCCACCCGCATGCCGGCCGTCTCCGAGCTGGTCAAGGAGCTGACCGGCGGCAAGGAGCCGAACAAGGGCGTCAACCCGGACGAGGTCGTCGCGATCGGCGCGGCGCTCCAGGCCGGCGTGCTCAAGGGCGAGGTCAAAGACGTCCTGCTGCTCGACGTGACTCCGCTCAGCCTGGGCATCGAGACCAAGGGCGGCATCTTCACGAAGATCATCGAGCGGAACACCACGATCCCGACCAAGCGGTCCGAGGTGTTCACCACCGCCGAGGACAACCAGCCGTCCGTGCAGATCCAGGTCTACCAGGGCGAGCGCGAGATCGCGGCCTACAACAAGAAGCTGGCCACCTTCGAGCTGACCGGCATCGCCCCGGCCCCGCGCGGCATCCCGCAGATCGAGGTCACCTTCGACATCGACGCCAACGGCATCGTCAATGTCGGCGCCAAGGACCTCGGCACCGGCAAGGAGCAGTCGATGACGATCACCGGCGGCTCCGCGCTGGCGAAGGACGACATCGAGCGGATGATGCGTGAGGCCGAGTCCTACGCCGAGGAGGACAAGAACCGTCGCGAGGAGGCCGAGATCCGCAACAACGCGGACGCGCTGGCCTACCAGACCGAGAAGTTCCTCCGCGAGAACGAGGACAAGGTCCCGGCGGACGTCAAGACCGAGGTCAACGACGCGCTCGCCGAGCTGAAGAAGACCTTGGAAGGCACCGATTCGGCCGCCATCCGCGCGTCGGCGGAGAAGCTCGCGACGGTCAGCCAGAAGATGGGTTCGGCGATCTACGCTCAGTCGCAGGGCGCTGCCTCCGGCACCCAGGAGGGGGCGACCCCGGGTGCCGAGCAGGCCAAGGCCGACGACGACGTGGTCGAGGCCGAGATCGTCGACGACGAGCCGAAGCAGGAGGGCGGCAACAAGTGAGCCCGCGCGAGAACGGTTCCGACCAGGAGCCGGTGATCCGCGACAACCGCAAGATCGACCCGGAGACCGGGAAGGCCCGCAAGAGCGCCGGGGAACCGGCCGGCGGTGCCGCTCCCGGCTCGCCGGAGGGATCCGCCACAGCCGAGGCCGTGACCGACCCGCCGGGGGCGGGCCTGCTCGCGGAGCGCACGGCCGACCTGCAGCGTCTGCAGGCGGAGTACGCGAACTACCGCAAGCGCGTGGAGCGGGACCGGATCACCGTCAAGGAACATGCCGTTGCCAACGTGCTGTCCGAGCTGCTGCCGGTGCTCGACGACATCGGGCGGGCCCGTGACCACGGCGAGCTCACCGGCGGTTTCGCCAAGGTGAGCGAGTCGCTGGAATCGGCGGTCGGCAAGCTCGGCCTGTCCGCCTACGGCGCCAAGGGCGATCCGTTCGACCCGACCGTGCACGAGGCGCTCCTGCACAGCTATTCGCCGGACGTGTCCGAGCCGACGTGCGTAGAGATCCTGCAGCCGGGTTACCGGATCGGCGACCGGATTCTTCGTCCGGCTCGCGTCGCGGTGGCCGAGCCGAGCGAGGACGAGACGCCCGAGGAGTCCGACGAGTCCGCGGACGCCGAGGAGAACTGAATCCCACGGTTTCTCTCCCGATCCGCGAAGATCGGGAGAGACGCCTGCACACCCCCGTTGCGCGAAGGAAGCGAAATAGATGAGCACCAAGGACTACCTGGAGAAGGACTATTACGCCGTCCTTGGTGTGCCCAAGACCGCGACCGCCGAGGACATCAAGAAGGCCTACCGGAAACTGGCCAGGCAGTACCATCCGGACGCCAACAGGGGGAACACGCAGACCGAGGAGAAGTTCAAGGAGGTCTCAGAGGCCTACGACGTGCTCTCCGACGTCAAGCGCCGCAAAGAGTACGACGACGCCCGAGCTCTCTTCGGGTCGGGACTCGGCGGTTACGCCGGAGCGGGCGGCCCGCGCGGCGGCTTCAACTTCGACTTCGGCGATCTCTTCTCCGGCAGCGGCACCGGCCAGCACGGCACGGGTGAGCGGATCGGCGACCTGTTCGGCGGCCTGTTCAACCGCGGCGGCGGCCGGACGACCACCACCACGAGCAGGCCGCGCCGGGGGCAGGACGTCGAGTCCGAGGTCAGCCTGTCATTCGGCGAGGCGGTCGACGGCGCCACGGTCTCCCTGCGACTGACCAGCTCGTCGGCCTGTGCGGTGTGCAGCGGCACCGGCGCCAGGGCCGGCACGACGCCCAGGGTCTGCCCGACCTGTGAGGGCACCGGCGCCGCCAGCCGCAACCTGGGCAACTTCGCCTTCTCCGAGCCCTGCCGCGACTGCCGTGGCCGGGGCCTCCTCGTCGACGACCCATGCCCGGTGTGCGAGGGCAGCGGGCGTGGTAAGAGCTCCCGGAACATCCAGGCCCGAATCCCGGCGGGAGTCGGCGACGGCCAGCGCATCCGGCTCAAGGGCAAGGGGGCGCCGGGTGAGAACGGCGGCCCGGCGGGCGACCTGTACGTCCAGGTCCACGTGAAGCCGCACCCCGTGTTCGGCCGCACGGGCGAGAACCTGACCGTCACCGTGCCTGTGACGTTTCCCGAGGCCGCGCTCGGCGCCGAGATCAAGGTGCCGACGCTCCGGGGCATGCCGGTCACGCTGCGCATCCCCGAGGGCACGCCCAACGGTCGCACGTTCCGGGTGCGCGGTCGCGGAGCCGCCCGCAAGGACGGCACGAAGGCCGACCTGCTCGTCACGGTGCAGGTGACGGTGCCACAACACCTCGACGACAAGGCGCGTGCCGCCCTCGAGGAGTTCCGCGACGCCACCGAGGGCACCGACCTGCGCGAAGAGCTGATCAAGCAGGCCAGAAGCGAGTGAGCCGATGGATGCCAACTTCTTCGATCTGTCCGATGACACCCCGGTCTACGTCATCTCGGTGGCGGCCCAGCTGTCCGGGCTGCACCCGCAGACCCTCCGCCAGTACGACCGGCTCGGCCTGGTCAGCCCAGGGCGTACCGCAGGCCGCGGGCGGCTCTACTCGACCCGGGACATCGTCCTGCTGCGCGAGGTGCAGCGACTCTCTCAGGAAGACGGCATCAACCTCGCCGGCATCAAGCGCATCCTCGAACTGGAGACCGAGAATTTGCGCCTGCGGGACGAGGTCGTGCGCCTCCGGGGTGAGCTGACCATGATCCGCGCACTGATCAGATACGAACTCCCTCCGGCATGAGTGCGAGGCAATGAGCATGGACTACAAGCTGACGCAGAAGAGCCAGGAGGCCCTGTCCGGCGCGGTGCGGCGTGCCGCCGCCGAGGGGAATCCCGAGGTCGCGCCCGCTCATCTGTTCACGACGATGCTCGCCCAGACGGGCGGGACGGCCGTGCCGCTCCTGGAGGCCGTCGGCGCCGACTGGAAGCAATTGCGCACCAGATCCGAGGAGCTGCTGGCCGGGCTGCCCAAGGCGCAGGGCGCCACGGTGAGCGCGCCGTCGAGCTCACGGCAGCTCTTGACCGTGCTGAACACCGCCGCCCAGCGGGCCAAGCAGTTGGAGGACGAGTACGTCTCGACGGAGCACCTGCTTGTCGGCCTGGCCGCGGACGGCGGCCAGATCGCCGACCTGCTCAAGGCGCAGGGCGCCACGGCCAACGCGCTGCTGGACGCCTTCGAGAAGGTCAGAGGGCACGCCCGCGTCACCAGCGAAACCCCCGAGGACACGTACCAGGCGCTGGAGAAGTACGGCATCGACCTGACCGAGCGGGCGAGAGCGGGCAAGCTCGACCCTGTCATCGGCCGGGACGCCGAGATCCGCCGGGTCGTCCAGGTCCTCTCCCGGCGTACGAAGAACAATCCGGTGCTGATCGGCGAACCCGGCGTGGGCAAGACGGCCGTGGTCGAGGGCCTGGCGCAACGGATGATCGCCGGGGACGTGCCCGAAAGCCTCAGGAACAAGCGGCTGGTCGCGCTCGATCTCGGCGCGATGGTCGCGGGCGCGAAATACCGCGGCGAGTTCGAGGAGCGCCTCAAGGCCGTGCTCAACGAGATCAAGGGGAGCAACGGCCAGATCGTTACATTCATCGACGAGCTCCACACCATGGTCGGCGCGGGCGCCGCCGAGGGCGCGATGGACGCGGGCAACATGCTCAAGCCCATGCTGGCCCGCGGCGAGCTGCGGATGATCGGCGCGACCACTCTCGACGAATACCGGGAGCGCATCGAGAAGGACCCCGCGCTGGAGCGCCGGTTCCAGCAGGTCTACGTCGGAGAGCCGACCGTCGAGGACACGATCGCGATCCTGCGCGGCCTGAAGGGCAGGTACGAGGCCCACCACCAGGTGCAGATCTCCGACGGCGCGCTGGTCGCGGCGGCGACGCTCTCCGACCGGTACATCACCGCCCGGTTCCTCCCGGACAAGGCCATCGACCTGGTCGACGAGTCCATGTCCCGGCTGCGCATGGAGATCGACTCCAGGCCGGTGGAGATCGACGAGCTGCAGCGCGGCGTGGACCGGATGAAGATGGAGGAGCTCGCGCTCGCCAAGGAGACCGACCAGGCCAGCAGGCAGCGCCTGGAGAAGCTCCGGGAAGAGCTGGCCAACCGCCAGGAGGATCTCAACGCCCTCGTCGCCCGGTGGGAGCGCGAGAAGGCCGGGCTCAACAAGGTGGGCGAGCTGAAGAAGCAGCTCGACGAGGCGAAGAGCCAGGCCGAGCGGGCCCAGCGGGACGGCAACTTCGAGGCCGCGTCGCGGCTGATGTACGGCGACGTGCCCCGGCTGGAGAAGGAGCTGGCGGAGGCCACCAAGGCCGCCGAGGAGGCCGAGTCACAGCCGATGGTCAAGGAGGAGGTCGGCCCCGATGACATCGCCGAGGTGATCTCGTCCTGGACCGGCATCCCGGCCGGGCGGCTGCTTGAGGGCGAGACCGCGAAGCTGCTCCGCATGGAGGACGAGCTCGGCAGGCGCCTGATCGGCCAGCGCGCGGCCGTACAGGCCGTCTCCGACGCGGTACGGCGGGCCCGCGCGGGCATCTCGGACCCGGACCGGCCGACGGGTTCGTTCCTTTTCCTCGGCCCGACCGGGGTCGGGAAGACCGAGCTCGCCAAGGCGCTCGCGGAATTCCTGTTCGACGACGAGCGGGCGATGACCCGCATCGACATGAGCGAGTACGGCGAGAAGCACAGCGTGGCCCGGCTGGTCGGTGCTCCGCCCGGCTACGTCGGCTACGAGGAGGGCGGCCAGCTCACCGAGGCGGTCCGGCGCCGGCCGTACACCGTGGTGCTGCTCGACGAGGTCGAGAAGGCGCATCCCGAGGTCTTCGACATCCTGCTCCAGGTCCTGGACGACGGACGGCTGACGGACGGCCAGGGCCGCACGGTCGACTTCCGCAACACGATCCTCATCCTGACGTCCAACATCGGCTCACAGTTCCTCGTCGACCCGAAGCTCGAAAACGGAGCCAAGCGGGAGGCCGTGCTGACCGCGGTCCGCGGCGCGTTCAAACCGGAGTTCCTCAACCGGCTCGACGACGTCATCGTGTTCGACGCGCTGGGCACCGAGGAGCTGTCGCAGATCGTGGATCTGCAGGTGTCACGGCTGGCCAGGCGACTGGCCGACCGGCGGCTGACGCTGACGGTCACAGCGGCCGCCCGCGAATGGCTGGCGCTGACCGGCTACGACCCGGCCTACGGCGCGCGTCCCCTGCGGCGCCTGGTCCAGTCGGCCATCGGCGACACGCTGGCCAAGGAACTGTTGTCCGGCGACGTCCATGACGGCGACGAGGTCATGGTCGACCTGGACGAGACCGGCGACACGCTGATCGTGCGTCCGGCTCGGTAAGGTCTTCGCCACCATTGAGGCAAGCAGACCCCTCGCTCTACCCCCGCTGATACGTTCGGCGCTCGTCGGACTAGGAAAGCAATCAGGGGGACGTCGATGTCCAAGACATCACGAAGCATTCGGGGGCGGAGCGTCGCGCTGGCGGCACTCACCGTCGGGGTCAGCTGGCTGGCGACCGGTCAGGCGATGGCGGCGGACGGGGCGCTCGACCACACCGGCCCGTTCTCTGCCGTTCTCGACGCGGCTCGGCAGGCCGACCACCTCGGCCTGCCAGGTCTCGCCTCGGCGTCAGGGGTGGTAGGCCTCGCCGACGCCGCGGGCGCCGCCGCCGGGCAGGGGCTGCCGTCCCTGCCGGGCCTGCCCGAGACCTCCACACTCGCCAAGCCGGCGCCGGCCGTTCCCGGCCTTCCGGACGCGACCAAGCTGGCCAGCGTGCCGGACGTGCCGCGCGTCCCGGCGGTGCCCGCGGTCCCCGGGCGGCCGGACGTTCCCGGCGTCACCTCGGTGGTGCCGGAGGTCGGTGAGGTGTCAGGCAAGGTCAGCGATCTCACGTCGAACCTTCCCAAGGTGCCGGACCTGCCCCAGGTCCCATCGCTGGACGGGAAGCCGTCGCTGCCGAAGACGCCGGACCAGGTCCCGGCGCTTCCGGATGTTCCCAGCACGGACAGGCTTCCGGATGTTCCCAGCACGGACAAGGTGACGGACCTCGCCAAGGACGTGCTCCAGAGCACGCTCCCGAAGTAAGACGCACAGGGAGAGGGGGCCGCGGCGACGCGGCCCCCTCTTTCGCGCCACCGGCACAGACCCCGCTGACACGGGCGTCGCCGGCACGTGCCACCGCACACATATCACCGGCACTCGCACGACAGGCGTACACGCCTCGCCGGTGAAAGTCGCCGGGTCCGCCTCCCACGGCGCACATGCCTCGCCAGAGGGCATCCCAGGGCATGCCCCCAGCGGGAGGCGTCTTCAGTGGTAGACGTCCAGCAGGGCGTCCAGATCGTCTTCGGGCAGGCCGAGGTCGACCCGGATGCGGTAGCGGACACGCAGCAGAGCGTCGCGCATCGTGGTGCCGGGCGAGCAGGCGCGGACACCTTCCGTGGCCCACTCGTGAGCGCCGGCCAGGTCTCCGTAGGCGGCCAGCGTCTCGGCGATGGTCAGCGCGGTGCCGGGCGTCCAGGAATCGGCCCGGACCGCCTCGATCACGTCGCGTGCCTCGTCCGGCCGTTCCAGCTCGAAAAGCGTGTCGGCGATGCCCGACCGCGGGTCCACCGGCACCTCCCCGCCATCGTCGGCCGCCTGCTGGAAGCGATCGAGGGCCGTCGCGGGCTGGCTGGCCTGCCGCCACTCCTCGGCCGCGAGCACCAGGATCGCCGCCCTCGACACCTCTCCGGACCGGTAGACCTCGGCCAGCGCGTCAAGTTGACGGGCCAGGGCACCATGGTCATCGAGCAGCAACGTCTGTTCGAGCAGTCGATCAAGCTGCTCCCGGGTCACATGAGCCACACAGGTGAGGCTACCGAGCATGGCCGCACTTTGCCTGGACAACCGCATGCCTGGCCTAGGCAACGATTAGTACACGATCGACCACGAAACGCGTGTCTTTCCTGCTAGCCGGGCATATGGCTCTCGCCTGTGCTGAAACGAACCCGGCGAGGGGGCAGCGATGAGCATGTCGAAGCAGGTGACACTGACTCTCGCCGGCGCGATCTCGCTCTCCGCCGTCATCCCCGGTCTGGCCGGATACGCCACGGCGCAGTCCGAGTCTCTGGAGCGGACCCGTGCGGAGCTGCAGCGCCTGCAGGCCCGAATCCATCGCGCGGAACTCCAGATCAAGCCGGTCGCGGCAGTGCCCTGCATCGTGATGCCGCTCCCGCTGACCGGGGACTCCGCGCGGGAGCGGGCACTTGAACGGCTGATCCGCGACCTGTCGGCCGAGCGGTCACGGGGCGACGCCGGAGGCCGGCGTCAGCTGGATCGCAGCTGACGGGAGAGGTATCCCCGCACCAGTTGCTTCGCGGCGGACACGATTTCCGGCGCGCCGTTCGGGTCGCGCCGGAAGGCGAGCTTGAGCACGGCGTCACCCGCCTCGACGGCGACCAGGATGGCCAGGTCCAGCTCCTCGCTGTCGGCGAGCCCGAACTCGGCGAGCAGCAGTCCGCGCAGGCGTCCCGCGATCACGGTGTTGTTGTCCGCGACCGAGTCGAGGAGGTGGAGGTCGACGACGTCACCGAAGTGCAGTGAGCGAAAGCCGGGCACTGTGCGATGCATCTCGACGTATTCGTCGGTGATCGCGTCGACTGCCTCCCACCAGCCGTCGTAGTCCTCGGAGATGAAGCGGTGGCCCACCCTGGCGACGAACAGCTCCACGTTGCGCCTGGTCAGCGCTTGGCTGATGGCTCGCTTGTCGGGGAAGAACTGGTAGACCGAGCCGATGGCGACACCGGCGCGCTCGGCGATCCGGGTGGTGGAGAGCGCCTCGTAGCCCACCTCGTCCAGCAGCTCGGCGCAGGCGTCGAGCATCCGCTCGACCCGGCGGGCACTGCGTCGCTGCGAGGGGCGGCGGCGCAGCGGATCGTCGGGATGGGGAGGATACAGCTGGACCTGCTCAACGTCGACGGGACCATCAAGGTCCTCTATGGGCTGGCTGGACACCCCTCCATCTTGCCCGCTGAAAGCTTCCAGGTCAGTCCCTACCGGCCAGTCATCCGATTTGCCCCTATAGCTGACAGGCGGGCCACGCCGCGCATCAAAGAAGGAGAGATCCGCGACAGCGCGTAACCCACCTTGCCTTCCGCGTTGACCGGCACCACCGCCCGGTTTCCGGCCTCACGGTGTGGCGGACAGTCCCGTGCAGCCGCGCAGGGACTTGTGCCCGGCGATGGCCTGCTGTCTGGCCGGGCCGGTCACCGGAATGGGCACCCCGCCGTTGATGCGAGCCGGGGTCCACCGGTCCTTCAGCACCTTATGGCCGTTGATCTTCAGCGTGAGGACCCCCGTGGTGCCGGTGTCCGGGCCCCAGTTATAGAAGGCGAAATTGCCCAGGCCGTAATGCACATAGCTGGTGCCGGAATAGCCGCCGCCAAGCAGGATGTGCGCGTGACTGCCCACCACCACGTCGGCACCCGCCCGGGTGAGCGTGGCCGCCAGATCACGTTGTATCTGGGTGGGGCATTTGACCAGTTCGGCACCCCAGTGCAGGAACACGATCACGGTGTCGGCGGCCCTACGGGCCTGCCGTACCGCCTGGACGAGGCGCGGTTCGTTCTTGGCCGAGGCGAGGCCGCCCTTGTCGGCCGTCGCCGTCCAGGCCTGGATGAACTCCGCGTCCAGCACCTGCGTCGCACCGATGATCGCCACGCGGTTGCCGTTGACCGTCGTCCGATAGGGCCGGTAGGCCTCGGCCGCGTTCTTCCCGATGCCGATCACCGGGAACCTGCTCTGCTTGATCGCGGCGAGCGAGTCCCGCAGGCCGCTCTCCATGTAGTCCATGCCGTGGTTGTTGGCCATGCTCGCGACATCGACCCCGGCCGCCTTCAGCGCGGTGAACGCCGTCGCGGGGGCGCGGAACGTGAACTGTTTGCCGGGCGCCGGCGTGCCGCCGGTGGTGATGGCCGTCTCCAGGTTGACGACCGCGAGGTCGGCCTTGCGCAACACGGTCGCGATCGGGCCGAGAGCCGTTCGCGGATTGTTGTTGAGGCGCGTACGCAACACGCCCTCGAAGTGCACGTCTCCGGCGAATGAGATGGTGTACGGCTGCCGCTGGGGCTTCGTGGGCATGGCCGTGGTTCCGGGTGTCGTGGTCGTCGCACCGGGGGCGGGCTCCCCCTCGGCAGCCGAACAACCGATGACGAGAACGGCGAGAGCGGCGAGGGCGGCGGCGTTACGTCTCACGGCACATGAGCATGACAGCTCCGAAGCGCCTGTGGTGGAACGTGCGGCTCGCGCCCTGACAAAGAGTCGCGGGGCGCAAGCCGTACGGAAATGAATAAGGGGCCCTTTCGCATGGGCGAGCGGGTCTCTATCTACAGATCGAACTCCCCGTCTTTCACGCCGCCGACGAAGGCGTCCCATTCGCCGGGTGTGAAGACGAGGACGGGGCCCTGCTGGTTCTTGCTGTCGCGGACGCCGACGTGTCCGCCCGCCAAAGGCGCGATCTCGACGCAGTTGCCGTTGCCGGCACTTCGCAGGCTCTTCCGCCAGGCCGCGCCGGAGAGATCGATCGAGTGCATGATGGTCCTGATGTGCTGAGGGAAGCAGCGACTACTTCCAGCGTTGAATGGTCTTGTGGATCAGGTCGCGAGTGGCGTCGACGTCAAGGGCCTCGTGCTGTAAGTGACCGAAAGCGATCTCGTAGCCGTACGCCATCTCCTCGTCCTCCACGAAGCGTGCACTGAAAAGCGACTCCAGGTACACGACGTCGTGGAACTCCGGAAATTTCAGGTGGAGAAAGGAGCCGGTGTTTACCGGATGCGCGGCATCCACCGGCAGCACCTGGATCCGGATATTGGGCCGCCGGGAAAGCTCGATCAAGTGTTCCAGTTGTCCGCGCATCGCCGTCGCGTCACCGATGCGGCGAAGCAGGACGGACTCGTCGAGGACCACCCACAGTGTGAGAGGTTCCTCGTCACGGAGGATTATCTGCTGCCGGGCCATTCGTGCCTCGATCCGGCTGCGGAGTCCTCCCTGTGCGAACCGGGTGATCGGCTGCGCGGCCCGAGTCACTTCGAGAGCGTATTCCTCGATTTGCAGGAGGCCGGGCACGACCTGAGGTTCCCAGTTGCGTGCTTCTGATGCCTCTGCCTCCAGCCCCAGCAGTGTCGTGTACTCATGGGGCAGGGAGTCCTGGTAATCCTCCCACCAGCCTCTGCGACCCGCGTCCTGGTGGAGGCCCAGCAGCTCCCGCCGCTGGTCCGCGCCCACCTGGTACACATCCAGGAGCGCCTCGACGTCGGTCTTGCGAGGTGACGTCTTCGCGGTCTCGATCCGGCTGACCTTCGCGGCCGACCAGCCGAGACGGCCGGCGACCTGGTCTCCGGTGAGGGCGGCGCGTTCGCGGAGCCGGCGTAGCTCTTGGCCGAGCCGACGCCGACGGACGGTGGGACTGCTGCCACGTTCCGGCAACCCCTCCGACCCCCTCAGCGAGACATGCGTATGCGCAGGACTCTACGCCCCTTGACGAGGAGCTACGCGCATCGTAATGCAAGTTGCACCGAGAGATGCAGTGCATCCTCAGAAGATTCTTTCAATTTCTGATGCACCGACTATTGCAGTGAAATCTCTTCTGGGACACGATCGAGGCCGGAAGGTTCCCAGAAGATCAGGGAGAACGCCGATGATCGTACGGCGGCACGCCTCACTGGACTCCTTCTTCACTCTGCTCGGCGACGGCGCCGTTCCCTACCTTGATCGCCTGGGTGGGCAGCCGACCACGGGAATCATCATTCGGTTCGGAGCGGCCAGGAGTCGCAAATGACACACCACGACGACGACTCGCATTGGACGATTCACCGCATAACAAAGCCGGGCCGAGAGGCTGCCACCTGTCGACCCGGCGAACAAACGAGAGCTCCAGCTCGAAGCGCCGAAAAGGAGTCTCCTATGCACTTCCACGTTACCCACGGGCTGTTACGAATCAAGGGCCTGGTCTACACCGCCGACTATGCGCTGTGCGCCGACCAGGACGGGTGGGCCCGCCGGCTCCACTGGACGGTCACCCACACCGGGTTCGGCGCCCGGCACTACCGCGATCCCCGGTTCGACCTGGTCCGGGAGTTGGAGGAAGTGGGACGGCACGTCACCATCTAGCGCCCCCCACAAAGGTCCTAGAATCGCGTTCTAGCAGGGAGCCGTGTTGGCCGGCCGAGGCACGAGGCCGTTTTCAAAGCCAACAAAGGCGACCCATGAGCAGGACCTTTCGCCTTTCCGGCTTTGCGGCAAGGATGAGTCCACCCAGGGAACTCAGGAGGCGGCGAGATGGAAACGGTGTACCGGACCTGCCCGCTGTGTGAGGCCGTGTGCGGGCTGAAGATCACCCTCGACGACTCCGGGCACGTCACCGACGTCCGCGGCGACAAAGACGATCCGTTCAGCAAGGGCTTCATCTGCCCCAAGGGCGCGTCCCTCGGCCGTCTCGACGAGGATCCCGACCGTCTCCGGGCGCCCCTGGTGCGGAAGGGCGAGGAGTGGTCCGAGGTCACGTGGGAGGAGGCGTTCGCGACGGTCGAGCAGGGACTCTCCCGGATTCCCGGACCCGCCCGAGCGATCTATCTCGGCAACCCGAACGCCCACACCATGGCCGGCGCCCTGTACGGCCCACCGCTCGCCCGCAGCCTGGGCAGCCGCAACATCTTCTCCGCCAGCACCGCCGACCAGATGCCCAAGCACGTGTCGTGCGGCCTGATGTTCGGCCATCCCCTGACGATCCCCGTGCCCGACCTGGACCGCACGGACTACCTGCTCATGCTCGGGGCGAATCCACTGGAGTCCAACGGGTCGCTGTGCACGGCACCCGACTTCCCCGGCCGCCTGAAGGCACTGCGCAGGCGGGGCGGCAGGTTCGTCGTGGTCGACCCCCGCCGCACCCGGACCGCCGATCTGGCCGACGAGCACGTCTTCGTGCGGCCCGGCACCGACGCGTACCTGCTGGCCGGCATCGTCCACACGCTCGTCGCCGAAGGCCTCGTCACCGTCCACGTGCCGGTGAACGGCCTCGCCGACGTGGCCGCGGCCATCGCCGACTTCCCCGTCGAGGTCTGCGCGTCGGCCTGCGGCGTTCCCTCCGACGTGATCGTACGGCTGGCGCGCGAGCTGGCCGCGGCTCCCACCGCGGCGGTATACGGCCGGATCGGCACCTGCACGGCCGAGTTCGGCACTCTGGCCCAATGGCTCGTGGACGTGATCAACGTGCTCACCGGCAATCTCGACCGGCCCGGGGGCGCCATGTTCCCCCGCCCGGCGACCGAGGCCCCGGGGAGGCGCAAGCCGTACACGACCGGGCGTTGGCGCAGTCGCGTCCGCGGGCTGCCGGAGGCGAACGGCGAGTTTCCGGTGGCCACGCTCGCCGACGAGATCGAGACCCCGGGAGAGGGGCAGGTCAGGGCGCTGATCACGGTCGCCGGAAACCCGGTCCTGTCGGCTCCGAACGGCGTCCGCCTGGACCGCGCATTCCGCGGACTCGAGTTCATGGTGAGCGTGGATCCCTACCTCAACGAGACGACCCGGCACGCGAACGTGATCCTGCCGCCCCCTCGGGTTCTGAATTCGGGGCACTACGACTTCATTCTGCTGGCGCTCGCCGTCCGCGACTACGCCCGGTACTCGCCGCCAGCGCTGCCGCTGGACGGTGGGAGTCGTCCGTCGGAGGCGGAGATCCTCGCCCGGCTCGCCATGATCGCGTCCGGCCAGGGCGCCGGGGCGGACCCGACTCTGCTGGACGAGCTCATCCTCGACCAGATGCTCGGCAAGGCCGTGGCGGCGGAGGGCGGCCCGATCCAGGGGCGCGACCCCGCGCGGTTGCGCGCGTCGTTGCTCGGGTCGTCCGGCGCCGAGCTGCGCCTGGACGCCATGCTGCGGCTCGGCCCCTACGGTGAGTGGAACGGCGGCGATCTGTCGCTGCGCACGCTGCTCGACAGCCCGCACGGGCTCGACCTCGGCCCGCTGCGACCGCGCCTTCCCGGCAACCTGAGCACCGCCTCCGGGGTCGTCGAGCTGGCCCCCGCGCCGCTGCTCGCCGATCTCGTACGGCTCCGCGCAAGGCCGGCCGATGACGCGCCGGAGTTCGTGCTGATCGGCAGACGCCATCTCCGCTCCAACAACAGCTGGTTGCACAACGTCGGCCCGCTCGTCGGCGGCAGCAACCGGTGCACGCTGCAGATCAACCCGGCCGATGTCGCCCGGCTGGGGCTGGGCGGCGAGGCTGTGGTCCGCTCGGCCACCGGCGAGCTGACCGTCCCGCTCGAATCCACCGACACGATCATGCCCGGCGTCGTCAGCCTGCCGCACGGCTGGGGCCACGAGGGAACCCGCCAGGCGGTGGCCGGCAAGAACGCCGGAGTGAACGCCAACACCCTGACCGACGAAACGGTCATAGACCCGCTCTCCGGCAACGCGGTTTTCAACGGCGTGCCGGTGATGATTGCCTCAGCTTGACAACACTGGGTGAACAAGCGCTTGAGAACAGGGCGAGGAGTGATCACGGGACAATAGGCTTCCCTGGTGACCATCGCGACCCTTGAGGAACGGCTGCAAGCCCAGATCAGCTTCGCACTGGAGATCGACAAGCTCAAGCGCGTCATCCGCCGCAACACCCTCATCGACGGGTCGCGACGGGAGAACGACGCCGAGCATTCCTGGCATCTGGGCATGCTGGCGATGGTCATGGGCGAGCACGCGCCGCCCGGCACCGACCTCGACAAGGTCGTCGCCATGCTGCTCGTCCACGACATCGTGGAGATCGACGCCGGGGACGTCTTCGTTTACGACACCGACGCCGTCGCGGGACAGTCGGCCCTGGAGCGCGCCGCCGCCGACCGGATCTTCGGGTTGCTCCCCCAAGACCAGACGGTACGGCTGCGCGCCATCTGGGACGAGTTCGAGGAACGGCGCACCCCGGAGGCCCGTTTCGCCAGGGCCCTCGACCGGCTCGCCCCGATCCTGGCCAACCACCACAACGAGGGCGGCACCTGGAAGCTTTACAAGGTGACGGCCGATCAGGTGCGGGAGAAGGTTCAGATCATCAGCGAAGGTTCCGTCACCCTCGGCAAGTTCGCCGAGCAGCTCGTCGAGACCTCCGTCGCCCGGGGCCACCTCGCCCCCTGAATGTTCGCTGCACTGGCGCGCGGGTAAGTGCTCAGTGTCAGTTAGGGGGCGAGATGGAGAAAACGGCCAAGCCGCAACGCTCTATCCGGCGGACACGGAAGGGGTCGTCAGCGGACCTGCTTCACCGGCTCGAACGGTCCACGACCCTTGACCAGCCCATCCGGGTGATCGCGAAGGCCGTGCGTCGCAGGCTCGGCGTCGGCCGGATCCGCGACCTGCTGCACGGCGTGCCTCTCGGCCATCCCGTCCATCCCCCGCTGGCCACCTTCAGCCTGGGCTGCTGGCTGGCGACAGCCGTACTGGACCTGACCAGATCGGATCCGCGAGCCGCCCGGGCGCTGCTCGCGACCGGAGTGGGCGCCGCGATCCCGACGGCCGCCGCCGGGATCGCGGACTGGTCGACCCTCCATCGGGAGCAGCAGCGCGTGGGGATCGTCCACGCGCTGTCCAACCTGACCGCGGCCGGGCTCTACACGGCGTCCCTTCTGCTGCGCCTCGACGGGAAGGAGCGGACCGGCCGAGTGCTGGCGTTCGCCGGGCTGAGCGCGGCGAGTCTCGGTGGTTACCTGGGAGGCCACCTCGCCTTCCGGCTGGCAGCCGGGGCGAACCATGCCGAGTCGGTCAGCCACCTGGTGCCGCTCGGCTGGCACGACCTGTGCGCGCTGCGTGACCTGCCCCACGGGCGCCCGGTCGCCCGGCGGCTCGGCTACATCGACCTCTTCGTGCTGCGGTTCGGGGACGGGGTCAGCGTACTCGCCGACCATTGCTCCCACCTGGCGGGGCCGTTGCACCAGGGCCGCGTCGTCGTCGAGGACGGCGACCCCTGCGTGGTGTGCCCGTGGCACGGGAGCGTCTTCCGCATCTCGGACGGCGCGGTGGTGCACGGGCCCGCCACCGCACGCCAACCGGCGTTCCAGACCCGGCTGCGGCGCGACGGCATCGTCCAGGTCCGCCCCGCCGACTGATCGTCCGGCTTCGGCCTGCCGACTGATCGTCCAGGTCCGGCCTGCCGACTGATCGTCCAGGTCCGGCCGGGCCGCCTAATGATCGTCAAGTGCCGTCAGGCCGTCGATCGTCAGCGGGATGCTCGACGAGGGCGAGGATCCGGTTGGACATGAATCGCGCCGTACGCACCGGGTTGCCGGTCCGGGTCACCTCGGTCACCTCGACGACCCCCCGGCCCGTGGACACTTCGACGCGCCGTCCCGCCCTGGTCGCGACAACCTCATAGGTGCGCGGCGTGCCGCCCGCGTCGATCACGATTTCCACCCGATCGCCCTTCATAGGCGAGACATACCCCGTCAGGACAGCAGCTTCACAATGGCCACCACCCCAACGCAGACGATCAATCCGCGCAGGACCGGGGCGGGCAGCCGCCGCCCGACCCGCGCGCCGACGAACCCTCCCAAGGTGGACCCGAGCGCGATGAGCAGCGCCGCGCCCCAGTCGATGTGGGCCAGGATGATGAACAGCACCGCCGAGGCGGTGTTGACCAGCAGGGCCAGCATGTTCTTGGCCGCGTTGAGCCGCTGCAGCTCGTCATCGAGGAAGACGCCGAGCAACCCGATCAGCACGACGCCTTGCGCGGCGCCGAAGTAGCCTCCGTACACGCCCGCCCCGAAGACCCCGAGCCACAGCCAGGGGCCCCCGTGCGGGTGCGTCCGCCGTCCGGCCAGCCAGGCGTTGAGCTTCGGCTGCACCACGACCAGGACGCACGCCAGGGCGATCAACACCGGCACGATCACCGTGAAGGCCCGCTCCGGCAGCCACAGGAGGAGCAGCCCGCCGAGGATCGAACCCAGGAGGGAGCCGACGCCGAGCCTGATCAGCCGTGCCTGCTGGCCCTTGAGCTCGGCGCGGTAGCCGAGAACGCTCGCGAGGTTGCCGGGGACCAGCCCGACGTTGTTGGAGACATTGGCGACGACCGGCGGCAGGCCCACCGCGAGGAGCGTGGGAAAGGTGATGAGCGATCCCGACCCGACCACGGCGTTGATGCCCCCGGCCCCGACCCCGGCCGCGAAAACCGCGACCGCCTCCCACGGCGTCAAGATCTCTGCCTCCTTGTACGGCTTGCGCCCGATCGTAGAGGGACCGTTGTGGAGACTTACGCGGCGGTCCCCTCAGAACCAGGGTGACCACTTGGATCCAGTGACAGCCTGTCGCCGCCCTGTGGAGCGGCTCATGATCACATCATGAGGCGGTGGTGTCCCGGTTGCCGGATTCCTTGGGGGGCGTGAAGAGGCCGCCGAGGCTCTCCAGGGCCTTGCCCATCTCGGAGGGCACGATCCAGACCTTGTTCGCGTCACCCTTGGCGATCTCGGGCAGCGTCTGGAGGTACTGGTAGGCGAGCAGCCGCTGGTCGGGGTTGCCGTCATGGATGGCGCGGAACACCATCGAGATCGCGTCGGCCTGGCCCTTGGCCCGCATGGCCTGCGCCTCGGCGTCGGCCTGCGCCCGGAGCACCGCCGCCTCGGCCTCGCCCCGGGCCTTCAGCACCGCCGACTCGCGCTCCCCCTGGGCGGTCAGGATCGCCGCCTGCTTCTGGCCTTCGGCGGTGAGGATCGCGGCGCGCTTGTCCCGGTCGGCGCGCATCTGCTTCTCCATGGAGTCCTGGATCGAGGTGGGCGGGTCGATCGCCTTGAGCTCGACCCGGTTGACCCTGATGCCCCACCTTCCGGTGGCGTCGTCGAGCACTCCGCGCAGCTCCGTGTTGATCTCCTCGCGGGAGGTGAGGGTGCGCTCCAGATCCATCCCGCCGACCACGTTGCGCAGCGTCGTCACGGTGAGCTGCTCCACGGCGACGATGAAACTGGCGATCTCGTAGGTGGCGGCCTTGGGGTCGGTCACCTGGAAGTAGATGACCGTGTCGATCGAGACCACGAGGTTGTCCGAAGTGATCACAGGCTGCGGCGGGAAGGTGACCACCTGCTCGCGCAGGTCGACCTCCACCTTTATCCGGTCGATGAACGGCACCACGATGTTGAGACCGGCGTTCAGGGTGCGGTGGTACCGGCCGAAGCGCTCGACGATGCGAGAGGTGGCCTGCGGCACGATCCGGATCGTCCGGGCCAGCGCGATCCCCGCGACTGCCACGACGACCAGGGCGGCGATGAGCTGAGCCATCCGTCACTCCAGTTGTGTGATCCCGTCTGGAATGATATTTGGTTTTCTCAACGAGCGCTGGACAAGTGCTAGTTAGAGACCTTCCTCCGGTCCCGGGACCCTTCCACGTCCCCGGCCTGGGTGGTGACGCGCTCGCGGCCGGGGAGCTTCACTCAGCGGTTGACGGTCCCGCCCGGAACACGATGAGCTCCGTCGCACCATGGGCCCGCTTCGCTAGGCGATGGTGGCCTTCCACCGTCCGCGCTGGAGGTGGACAGCCCCGTCAGGGGTGATGCGCACCCTCGCGCCGTAGAGCGGCAGCGAGCCATGCTGCAGCCAGTAGTCGCGGACCTCGTCGAACAGGTCCCACAGGCGCCTCGGCCCGCCCTGATGGACGACCGGTAACGCCTGGCCGGCGGACTCCGCCCGCGCCCACGACCCGTCGTCGTGAGCCATCACCGCCGTCCGGCTGTCGCCGTCCTCGATGTAATCGTGCTCGATCCCCGGCACGGTCAGCTCCAGCATGGAGCGGACCTCCCAGGCCTCAAGGATGTTGAGCATAGGAAAACGCGAAACCGCGACATGCTCACCCTCACCGGTCCGGCCCATCTCCAACACGTCCACCGGCCCAGGCGGATAGTCCGCGCCTGTCCGGGTCCGCATGAACATCGCCCAATCCCGCGCGACCTGCCCGGCGGCGCCACCGTCGCCGGTCTTGTCCGCAGCAACGATGAGCGAGGTATTCGTGATGGTGGTGACCAGACGACCACCGGGGCGGAGCGCCGCCAGCCAGGCCGGCGGGACCGGCCGCACCGACACCGTGGCGACGATCCGATCGAACATTCCCGGCAGGGGCCCGGTGGCGTCGACGGTGGCGACCGTGGGGTGCAGGCCGATCACGCCCAGCCGCTCGGCGGCGATCTTCGTCAGACCCGGGTCAACATCGACACTGGTGACGCGGCGGTCGCCGAGCCTGGCCGCGAGAAGTCCGGCGCCGTACCCACAGCCGGTTCCGACGTCCAGGACGTCAGCGGATCTCCACGAACGTCTCTCCGGGGAGGACGTTGCGGAGCTGGGCGAGCGCTTCGGGGTCGGTCACGAGGTCACCTTGGACCACGTAGGTCTCTCGGTCGGTGGCGTAGAGCGTGGGGCACTGCCCGTCGTCGGAGGTGCTGCCGAGGAAGGTGAGTTTCATGCTCGGGCCTCTCTAGAGTCGGGAATATCGTCCTGGGCTGATCGTCATGCTCGAATACCACAACGTCAAGGGAAAGCGACCAAGCGCCTTGATGAGCAGAAGGGGTACTCACCAATGAGTAGCCTCGCCAGTTGTGGCGGTGCTGGCCATGGATGTGTATTTGGGCCCGTGAAGAGACGGGCCCAGCATGTTTTGCGGCATATCTGGAAAAATGCAGGTCAGACGGCCTGCCAGCCGCGAATGCCGGCAGCAGTCGTGGACCGGGCGGTGGGTGGGGTGGTTGGCGCCCCCAGCCGAAACCGCAGGCTATGCGTTGGTGTTATCGGGAGGTCGAGCGATAGGACCTAGAGCGGGCGGGCGTACCAGCGGCCGGAAGCGGTCTTGTCCAGGTCGAGGGGGACGCCGAACGACTTCGAGAGGTTGTCGGGGGTCATCACGTATTCCATCGGCCCCTGGGCGACCACGGAGCCGCGGCGCAGCAGCAGGGCATGGGTGAACCCGCTCGGGATCTCCTCGACGTGGTGGGTGACGAGGACCATCGTGGGCGCCTTCGGATCCTGCGCGAGGCCGCCGAGACGCCGGACCAGATCCTCGCGGCCGGCCACGTCGAGCCCCGCCGCGGGCTCGTCGAGGAGCAGCAGCTCAGGGTCCGGCATCAGCGCCCTGGCGATCTGGACGCGCTTGCGCTCACCCTCCGACAGGGTCGAGAACCGCCGCCGGATGAGATGCGCGCAGCCGAACTGGTCGATGAGCTCGACCGCGCGGGTGACGTCGTGGGAGTCGTACTCCTCGGTCCATCTCCCGAGGATCGCGTAGGAGGCGGTCAGCACCAGGTCGATGACCTTCTCGTCCGGCGGCACCCGCTCGGCGAGCGCGGCGCTGGCCAGGCCGATCCTGGGCCGCAGGTCGAAAACGTCCACCTGGCCGAGCCGCTCGCCGAGGATCTCCACCGAGCCCTCGCTCGGATAGAGCAGCGCCGCCGCCACCTGCAGGAGCGTTGTCTTCCCCGCGCCGTTGGGACCGATGACGACCCAGCGTTCGTCCTCACTAACGGTCCAGTCGATGCCGCGCAGCAGGGCTGCCCCATCTCTACGGATGGCGACGTCCTGAAGCCGAAGCACCTGACCGCCCATCGGTCCCCTCCAAATGTCCGGTCCGAGTTGCCTCGCCGAACACTATCCTGCCCGGTCCCGCCGGTCATCGCCTGGTCGCCCAGACGAAACCACTGCAGTCCGAGCACTTATCGTGGATCAGGTGCGCACCGATTCACCGATCTCCGCCACCCTGGTCTCCTGGGGGAACGCCTGGCTGGCCGGACATGTGGGCCTGGACGAGGCCGTGGACCAGGTCGAACGTGCGGGAGGCCCCCAGGTCGTGACCGGCGACCAGGCGGAATCCGCACTCCGGACATTCCTCGCTGACCTGCGTATCGGCGGGCTCACCTCGTTGCGGCTTGCCCTGCCGATCCCTGGCGACCCGCTCGGCCTCACCGGGCCGCCCTCCTTCAACGGCGTGGCGATCGATATGGGTCAGGCCGCGATAGCCGTACTGACCGGAGCGAGTCCGCGCCGGGTCGGCCTGGTGCCGGCCCCGGATGTCCGGGGTTCGTCGTATGCGGGCGTGCGCTGGACGGCCATGGAGGCGGGTGCCGGCGAACCGGACGTGCCGCAACTGGCCGAGGCCGAGCGCGCGCTCAACGAGGCCATCCTGTCGGCCACCGACGCGCTGCTCGGCGTCGACGGCCCGGCCCAGGGCTTTCCCACGCTCAAGGAATCCGGTGAAACGCTCGCGCCCGGCTATCCCGGTCGGGCGCACCGGGTGAGCGCCCTCGCCGGGCGTCTCGCCGCCGCCCTGCGCCTCGCCGGAGAGCGAGGCCTGACCTCCGGCCAGCTCGCCGCACGCAGCGAGGCGCTGCGCGAGCTCGACCGCGCCGTACGGCGGGCCACGCTCGCGGCCCACCACGCCATCATCGAGCAGGGCCGCGTCTAGCTCGTGTTTTATAGATCAAGCCCTGCTCCGCGACGGGCGGCATTCATACGACGCTGGGTGCCCGCTCGGCCGCGCCGGGTCGTGGCCGAAGCCTGTTGGTGCCTACGCGCCTGTCCTCGCCCGTCGTGCCTAGGACGCCGACATTGGGAGGTCCAGGCGCCAGATCTTGACCGATCGGCTCTTCCCGGCGGAGAGGATCATGGTCTTGCCGTCGACCGTCACGATGCCCACGGCGTACACGCCGGATTTGTCCGCCTTGATTGGCTTGATCAATGACTTGTGTGTGACAGGGTCCCACAGCCGGATCGTCCCGTCGGTGCTGCCGGACACGAGAATCGGACGGCCGCCGACCTCGCCCAGAGCCAGGGAGTAGATCTTCTTCTTGTGGCCGGTCAGCTTGCCCAGGGTCTTGCCGGTGCGCGCGTCCCAGATCCTGATGGTCCTGTCCTGCCCGCCGGAGACGACCACGTCACGCCCGTCCAGATTGCCGGTCGCGACGGCGAACACGGCGGACTTGTGGCCCTTGTACGTCCGCTTCTTCTTGTGGGAGGAGAGGTCCCAGATCCGCACAGTGCCGTCCTGGCTCGCGCTGACCACCACCGACCGCCCGCCGACCTTGCCGTAGGCCAGCCAGAGGATGGCCCGCTGGTGGGCACGGATCGAGGTGATCAGCTTTCCGGACTTGATGTTCCAGATCTTCAGGAACCCGTTGCCGTCTCCGGACGCGGCGACCCATTTCTTCCCGGCCTTGCCCGCCGCGACCGCGTAGACGGCGTTGCCGTGCGCTCCCAGCGTTCGGGCCTTGCCGGTCTTGAGGTTCCACACCCGGACGGTGTGGTCGTAGCCGCCTGAGACGGCCGTGTACGTGCTCCCCATCTTCACCGTGGCGACCGCGTAGACGGCCGCTCCGCCCGCGCGCAGGGTCTTCTCGTTGCGCAGCTTTCCGACGTTCCACACCCGGATCGAGCCGTCGCCTCCGGCCGACAGCGCCACCGGATGCCCGCCGCGCTCGCCGCCCGCCAGCGAGTAGACGAGCTTGGTGTGGCCCTTGAGCGGCTTGGCCAGATCGAGTTTCGGCTTAGGCGACGGAGAGGGCGAGAGCGAGGGCGACGCGGGAGGTTGAGGCGACGCCGTAGGCGAGGCGCTGTGCGCCGCCATCGCGGACGAGGTGATGGTGGGCACCGCCACCGCACCCGTACGGTTCCCGAACACGGCGGGGACGACGAACAGAGCGGTCGCCGCGAGCGCCAGCGCCGCGACGAGCACGCCGGTCACGAGGCCCACGCGCTTGCCCCCACCCGACCGGTCCTCGGCGTCGGGCTCGGCGATCCCCTCCGCGAAATGGGGGTCCGCCCCGAGATCCGCCGCCTCCCGCGCCAACTGAGCCGTCGGCCCTTGAGGCACAGGCCCTTGGGGCACCGGGCCTTGGGGCGTGGCCCCTTGAGCCGGCATTTGGGGCGGGGGTGCTTGGGGTGGGGACGGCTGAGCCGGGGGGCGGATGCGCGCCTGTACAGTGATCGACTCGTTGGACGCGGTATGGGCGCCCTCGGCGAGGGATCGTTCCAGACCGCCGACCGGCACTGCGGGCTCGCCGCCACCCGAGGAGTACGGCGGCTCGCCGACCACCGCGAAATCATCCTCGGGCTGGTCCTCCAGCAAGGTGAAGAGCGTTTCGGCGGCGGTGGGGCGGCTGTCCGCCCGCTTGGACAGGCACGCCGTCACGACCGGCCGGAGGCTGTCGGGGAAGGTCGCGAGGTCAGGCTCCTCGTTGATGACGCGATAGATGACGGCGGGCAGGCTGTCCTGGCCGAAAGCGGGCGTTCCGGTCGCGGCGAAAGTCATGGTGAGGGCCCACGCGAACATGTCCGTCGGCGGCCCGACCCGTTCCCCGGCCACCTGCTCGGGCGACATGTACGCGGGTGTGCCGACCACTCCGCTGGACAGGGTCATGGCCGAATCCAGGGCGCGAGCGATGCCGAAGTCGATGACCCGGGGACCGTCCGAGCCGAGCAGCACGTTGCTGGGCTTGAAGTCACGGTGCACGATCCCGGCGCGGTGGATCGCCGCCAGCGCGGTGACCGTACCCACCGCGAGCCGGTAGAGCGCCCCGCCGGTGCGCGGACCCCGCTCGCGGACGACGCGCTGGAGCGAGACGCCGTCGACGAGCTCGCTCACGATGTACGGGCGCTCGCCGTTCATGGACGCCCCGAGGACCTGCGCCGTGCAGAACTGGGCCACCCTGCGGGCCGCAGACACCTCGCGGAGGAAGCGGTCGGCGTTGCCGCCGGGCTGGCCGAGCCTGGCGTTCAGCAGTTTGATCGCGACATTGCCGCCGTCAGGGCCTTCGGCGACGAACACGACTCCTTGCGCGCCTTCGCCCAGCCGGCCCACGAGCCGGTACTGGCCCAGCGTCTGTGGGTCGCCGGGCTGCAATGGCTGTGGCTCCGGCACGTACGCCCTCCTGGTGGCAACCCGGTGATCTTGTCAGTGACCACGAGTGATCAACCATACGCAAGAGCGGCAAATTCCCGGATAGATCATTAACCTTTGTGATCTATTTGCGATTTGATCAAAGAACGTGATAATCGCTGAGTCATCGGGAATATCAACAAATCAGCTCTACACGGAGACGCTCATGCGCCGACAGGTCGGCACACTCTTAGGCCTCGCCTTGATCACCCCCATCGTGATCGCCCCCTCGATCCCGGCCTCCGCCGCCACGGCGACGGCCAAGGGCGCGACCACCAAGGCCGACGACCCGTACTCGGTCTTCAAGATCAGCAATGTGACGTACACGAAGAAGGTCAAGCCCGGCGGCTGGCTGAAGTACTCGTTCACCGCCACCAACGCCGGCCCGTACGAGGCCGACTACTACTGGATCGGCGGCGTCCTCCCCAAGGGCATCGACCACAAGGGCACCCTCTACTGGAACGGTCCGAAGGGTTCCAAGTGCGAATGGGAGGACCGGCAGTTCTGGTGCTGGACCCCCCACGTCCTCGACGTCGGCGAGTCTGACCGCCTGTCGTTCTGGCTGAAGCTGTCGAAGAAGGCCAAGGGCACCCAGGTGGCGAAGATCGGCGCCATCAACTACGACGTGCCCCGCGGAGCCGAGGACCTCGACAAGGAGCGGCTCAAGGATCTCGGCATCAAGGGCTGGATCTACTCCAAGACCGTGAAGACGAAGGTCATCAAGCCCAGGACCAAGCCCAAGCCGCACTACAACCCGCCGCCGCCGGTGGTCAACCCGCCGCACCACCACCACTCGGTGACCGACGAGAAGCCGACCTGATCCGTCCCGAAACTCGGCCCGAGCCCGCCTGAGTCGCGGCCCGCGCGGCGGACTCGGCCGCCGCCGATACGAAGCCGGACGTGCCCCGGGGCGCGCGCCCGCCGCGTCACCCGCGCGGCGGGCTCGCCTCTCCGGCCGGTCTGATCGAGGTCAGCCCAGGCCGTGCCGTACGGCATAGAGCGCGGCCTGGGTCCGGTCCTGGACGCCCAGCTTCATCAGAACGTTGGAAACGTGGGTCTTCACCGTCTTCTCCGCTATGACCAACTCGCGGGCGATCTCCCGGTTGGAATGGCCGGCGGCGATCAACCGGAGCACGTCCCGCTCCCGCTCGGTCAGCATGGCCACCGCGTCGGCCGTGTCCGACTCGGGGGACGCGGCCAACACGGCTTCCGCGGCCTCGGGGGCGAGCAGCACCTGCCCGCCGTGGACCGCGCGGATCGCCTGGACCAGAGCGGCCGGGTCGACGTCCTTGTAGAGGAAGCCCGCCGCTCCCGCCCGGATCACCGGCGCCACGTCGCCGCGGTCGCTCACCGAGGTGAGCACGATCGCCCGCACCTGGAGGCCGCGCGCGGCCAACTCGGTCAGCGCGCCCAGACCGTCGAGGACGGGCATCTTCAGATCGAGCAGCAGCACGTCGGGCCCGAGGGCCTCGACCATCGACACCGCCTCGGCTCCGTTGGCGGCCTCCCCCACCACGGTGACGTCCTCCTGGATGTCCAGGAAGGTGCGCAAACCCTGGCGGACCACCGGATGATCGTCCGCTACCAGAACACGGATCATGTCCGCGTCTCCAGCCGGACGGGCCCGCTGTTCTCCAGGCAACGAGCCTTCCGAGAGCGCCCCGTCACGCCGCCCACCTCCGGCTGAGCAGGCCCATGGCTCTCGCGGCCGGAACCTTCACATGAACGGCCCGTCACGCCGTGCCGCGTGGTCAAGCGGGCACCTCCAGACGGACCGCCGTGCCGCGTGGTCAAGCGGGCACCTCCAGACGGACCGTCGTGCCGCCCGTCGGAGCGGCGGCGACCTCCAGCGTGCCTCCGGCGTTCTCCGCGCGGTCGCGCATGGACGCCAGGCCGAGCCCGCGCGAGGAGTCGGCCGCCAGGTCGAACCCCTTGCCGTTGTCGTTGATCTCCAGCACGAGCCGCGGGCCGGTGTGCGAGAGCCGTACGCGGATCAACCGGGGGTCGGCGTGGCGCAGCGCGTTGTGCAGGGCCTCCTGGGCCACGCGCAGCACGGCGACCTCGACCGCGGGCGTGGCGTCCTGCGGCGGTTCGCCCTCGAACGAGAACTCAACCGACGCGGGATGCAGCCGGTCCATGAGCTGGACGTGCTTTCTGAGCGTCTCGACGAGGCCGTGCCGGTCCAGCTCCGCCGGGCGCAGTTCCACGATCACGGCGCGCAGCTCGGCGAGGGCCTCCCCCGCGAGCTGCCGCACGTGGTCGAGCTCCTTCGCGGCGCGGGCGGGATCGCTGGTCAGCAGCGACGCGGCGGCTTGGGCGGTCAGGCGCAGCGAGAACAGCTTCTGGGTGACGGCGTCGTGGAGCTCGCGGGCCATCCGGGTGCGTTCCTCGTTCACCGTCACCTGCCGCGCGCGCTCGTAGAGCCGGGCATTGGTCAGCGCGATGGCGGCGTGCGCGGCGAACAGCGTGAGCAGCTCCTCGTCCTCTTCGGTGAACCCGCCGGGCGTCCTCTTGTTGGACAGGAAGATGATCCCGAGAACCTGGCCTCCGTCGAAGATCGGTACGCCGAGAAAGTCCTTGAGCACGGGATGGGCCTTCGGCCACCACTCGAACCGGGCGTCCTTGCGGATGTCGGGCAGCCTGACCGGCGTCCCCTCGCGGAGCATGGCGCCGAGCATGCCGTGTTGCCGGGGCGTCGGCCCGATGGCCTCCCATTCCTCGTCGGAGATGCCCTCCGCGACGAACTCGTCGAACGCGCCCTCGTCGTCGGGCACTCCCAGCGCCGCGTAGCGGGCGTCGAGCAGCTGCCCCGCCGACCGCACGATCACCTGGAGCACCTCACGGACCGACAGGTGCCGGGTGACCGCGAGCACGGCCGAGCTCACCGCGTACAGCACGGCATCCCGATCAGCGCTCACGGTCCACACGATAGACCGTCGCTCGGACCCGTTCCTCGGCCGATGGTCCTACGTCGATGAGCCCAGACCGGGTCTGGTCCTCAGCCCGATGTACGGCTCCCGCGCGCTTCCTAGCGTGAAGGCATGGGAGCCACAGAAGCGACGTACGCCACGGAAACCACCGAAAAGACAGTCACTCGCCACGCGCTCATCACCGGCGCCTCCCGCGGGCTGGGGCTCGCGCTGGCGCAGGCGCTCGCGGCCGAAGGCTGGGCCCTGACCCTGACCGGGCGAAACGAGGAAGACCTCCACTCGGCGGCCGTCGACCTGAACGCCACGGCCTTCGCCGGGGACGTGACCGATGCCGCGCACCGGGCGAGGCTGGCGGATGCCGTACCGGACCTGGATCTTCTGATCAACAACGCGGCCGGGCTGGGCGCCGTGCCGCTCCCGCCGGTCTCCGACTACCCGCTCGACGACCTGCGGGGACTGTTCGAGTCGAACGTCATCGCGCCGTTGGCGCTGATCCAGGCCACGTTGCCCGCGCTGCGCAAGCGGGGCGGGGCCGTCATCAACATCTCGTCGGACGCCGCGGTTGAGGCCTACGAGGGCTGGGGCGGCTACGGGGCGTCCAAGGCCGCGCTCAACCAGCTCTCGCACGTGCTGGCCGCCGAGGAGCCGGATGTCGCGGTCTGGTGGGTGGATCCCGGAGAGATGCGCACCCGCATGCTGGCCGACGCGATCGGAGCGGACGAGGCCGCCTCCGCTCCCCCGCCGGAGACCGTCGCCCGCCTGTTGCTCCGCCTCGTCGCGGCCCGCCCCGCCAGTGGACGATTCAGCCGGGAGGCGCTGGAGCGGTGAGCATCGACTTCGCGCTGCCGGCCGTACGGGAGGCGCACGAACCCCCCGAGGCGCGGGGCCTGCGCCGGGACGCGGTCCGGCTGCTGGTCTCCCGCCGGGACTCGGGCGAGATCACCCATCGCTCCTTCATCGAGTTGCCGCAGATCCTGGCCCCCGGCGACCTTCTCGTGGTCAACAATTCGGCGACACTTCCCGCCGCGGTCCGGCTCGACCGGCTGGCGGTGCACTTCTCCGGCCGGCTGCCGTCGGGCGAGTGGCTGGTCGAGCTCAGGCGCCGTACGGCCGCCGCGACCGAGCCGTACGCGGGAGGCGTGCCGGGCGAGTGGCTGCCGATGCCGGGCGGGGCGACGCTGCGGCTGCTGGCGCACGAGACGCCTCGGTTGTGGCGAGCTCGGCTGGACCGCGACGTGCCCGCTTATCTGCGCAAGCACGGAGCGCCGATCCGGTACTCGTACGTCGGGCGGGACTGGCCCCTCTCCGACCATCAGACGATCTTCGGTCTGGAGCCGGGGAGCGCGGAGATGCCGAGCGCCGGCCGGCCGTTCACCGCAGAGCTGGTCACGGCCCTGGTCTCCCGTGGGATCGTCGTCGCCCCCATCACACTTCACACGGGGGTCGCCTCTCCGGAGAAGGACGAGCCTCCCTACGCGGAGCGGTTCTCGGTTCCGGAGCAGACGGCCCGGCTGGTGAATCTCGTCCGCGAGAACGCGGGGCGCGTGATCGCCGTCGGCACCACGGTGGTCCGGGCGCTGGAGACGGCGGCGCTGAGCGGCACGGTGCGGGCCGCGGAGGGCTGGACATCCCACATCGTCACGCCGGTCGAGGGGGTCCGCGCGGTCGACGGGCTGATCACCGGCCTGCACGAACCCCGATCCACCCATCTCATGATGTTGTCGGCGATCGCCGGGCCGCGGTTGCTCGCGCGCTCCTATGAGGCGGCTCTGGAGGGGAGCTACCTCTGGCACGAGTTCGGCGACACGCACCTGATCTTCTAGCGGTGGCGGCCGTGGATCATCTCTAAGCGGTACGGCTTCACGCTGGTGATCAAAAATTTATGTGTGCGGGAAGCGGCTCGGTCGTTTCAGCGATGCCGCCGTGAAGGCCGTTCCCGACTCGGGTTCATGGGACTTGACCAGCGAGGATGGCTGCGGCAGCTGGATCGGGACGCGACCGTGCCAGGTAAGGAATGCGCAAAATCTTCATAAAAAAGATCTATACGCACTGTTCGTGGAGATGGTACTAATTCTCCCGATTCATGGGGGTTTCACGTTTCCCCCTCGTTCCTCAGGGAGAAAACCGCAGATGCGTCACCCGATCGCCAAGATCGCCACTCTAGCGCTGGTCGCCCCGCTCGCGGGCGCCACGTTCCTCGCCGCCGCCCCGGCCTCCGCGGCGCCGGCTTCCGTCAAGACCGCCGCCACCAAGGCGGACGACCCCTACTCGAAGTTCGGAATCATCGTAAAGGCCCCGAAGAAGGTCCGGGCCGGGGGAAAGATCACCTACACCATCGCCGCGGTGAACCACGGTCCGTACACCGCCGACTTCTACTACCTCGGCGGCAAGCTGCCCAAGGGCATCTACGGATCCGTCAGCTACAAGGGCACCAAGGGAACCAAGTGCTCGTTCTACAGCGACGGTTTCTGGTGCTGGGGACCGTACGCCCTTGAGGTCGACGACTACGACTTCCTCCAGATCACGGTCAAGCTCAAGAAGGGCACGAAGGGGACCGCGGTCGCCAGGCTCGGCGCCCTCAGCGCCGACATCCCCACCGGCGCCGAGAACCTGAACAAGGAGCGCTGGAAGGAGCTCGGAATCAAGAGCTACTACTGGTGGAAGACCGTCAAGACCAAGATCGTGCGCTAGCCGTACGGGGATGACGAGAAACGCCCGCCCGGTTCCCCGGGCGGGCGTTTCGTGTGAGCGCTGGGATGATTCGGCGGCGCTTTGGAGTTCAGGCCCCGCCGCATGGTGGAACGCCCCTCAGCCGGCCTGCTGATCTCGGCGCGGGCATGCGGCAGGTCAGGCGGCTGCGGGCACCTTGTGCGGCTCGATCACACCGGTTCGCACATGGGCCTCGGCGATCTTGGCCAAAGCCCTGCGGGACTCGTTCCGCGTCCCGCTCGGCGTGAGCCGTACCGCGGGGAAGAGCGTCACCTCCACCACCAGCCCCTTCGTCGCCGTCACGCGCAAAATCGAGGCCAGGAGCGAGTCCTCTCCGACATAACAGCCACGCGCGGATGTCGACTCCCCTTCCCGATAACGGATGATCGCGGGTCGCACGGCCGCCCCCGCGTCGATCGCGGCCTGGAAGAGGGCGGGGCGGAACTCGCCCATCGCGCGCCCGCACCAGGTCGTCCCTTCGGGAAAGGCCGCCACCGTGTCACCCGCGCGCAGGGCGCCGGCGACCGTCTCGACCGCCTCGGGCAGCTTCGAGAGCCGTTCCCGGTCGATGAACAGCGCGCCCGAACCCGAGGCCAGGGTGCGGATCACCGGCCACTCGCCGACCTCTTTCTTGGCCAGCAGCCGAGACGGCACGGTCGCCGCCACCACCAGTGGGTCAAGCCAGGAGACGTGGTTCGCCACGAGTAGCGTCCCCGCGCCGTGGTCCGGTACGGCCTGCATGACCGGGGAACCGGCGAAGAACGCGAATCCGGCCCTGGCTTCGACTCTGACTCCGAGCGCACCGAGCAGCAGCCTCGCCCAGGCGGCCGTGAACCGGGCACGCCGAGCCGTACCCACCCATCGGGTGACGAGAGCGAGCGGGACCCCGGCCAGAAGCACCACGACCGCTACGGCCAGCCGGACCGCGCGGCGAGCGGGGCCGACCGCGACGTGCGGCGGCTCGACGCAGGCCGCCGGAGAGCAGGGGGCAAGCGGCAGCCACGGGTTGATCTCTTGTTCATGGGGCCGGGCGATCAGTTCCGCGGTCACAGCGCGTCCCCGAGAAAGTGCCTCAGGTAGCGGACGTCGACGTTGGCGAGCGAGAGAAGGACGAAGAAGTCGGCGGTGCCGAAATCCGGGTCGTGGGCGGGCGTGCCGCACACCCAGGATCCGAGGCGCAGGTAGCCGCGAAGCAGCGTCGGCATCACGAAACGCTCCGGAGCGGCGACGTCTGCCGTCCACGGCCGGATGGGCGTGACCCGATACTCCTCGGGCCCCAGCGGGACCCGGTCCATGACGCCCGCCGCGACGGCGCCGCCGTCGTCCAGCGGGACCGAGCAGCATCCGGCCAGCCACTGGAACCCGCCCGACACCATGTAGTGCGCGATCCCCGCCCACATGAGGCCGACCACCGCACCACCTCGGTGATCGGGATCAACGCAGGTGCGCCCCACCTCGACCAGCCCGCTGCGGATCCCCCCGAGCCTGCGCAGGTCGAACTCGGTGTCGGAGTAGAGCAGGTCGCTGCGGCCCGGCGGCAGCAGCCGGTACGTGCCGACGACCTCGTCTCCCTCCTTCACCAGCAAGTGGTCGCAGTAGGCGTCGAAGCGGTCCACGTCGAGCCCGGACACCGGGGAGTCGAGCCGGGCGCCCATCCCATCGGCGAACACCCGGTGGCGAAGCCGCTGGGCCGCCTGGAGATCCGCGGCCGACCGCGCGAGACCCACGGTGTAACGGCCTCGCGCGTCAGATATGACTTTGGCATCCAGACGCCGGTCCGACGCTGGTGCGATGGTGGAATAGGTCATCGGACCGTCCTGCCCTTCCCCTGCGTGTGAGCTCCCCTTATTGCCGCAGAGGCAGATGGACGGAACGCGTACCTGGACTTGCGAGCCGTCAACAACTAGACGGCCGTCTTCGCATGCCGGGGCGGGCTCGCCGTCGCAGCGGCGGAGCCGGTGCGCGAGGACATTTCGGCGCCCAGTAGCGTGGGGTAACGATGAACGCGCGCACGCTCCTGATCACGCTCACCGGCCCGGACCGCCCAGGGGTGACCTCACGGCTGTTCACCGTGCTGGCCGGGTTCCCCGTGACCGTCGCCGACGTCGAGCAGGTCGTCATACGCGGCCGGCTCACCCTTGGCGTCCTGGTGGCCTACGCCGGCGGCCCGCCCAGCGGGACCGGAGGCACCCTCGGCAGCCTCTGGACCGCTGTCGAGCAGGTGGCGGCCGACCTCGACATGGACTTGGAGATCGCCACCGGCACCGTCTCCAAGGAGAAGCGCCGTCGCGGCCGGCTGCACGTCACCGTGCTCGGCGCGCCACTCCAGCCCGCCGCGATGGCCGGTATCGCCGGGCGGATCGCCGCCAGCGGCGCGAACATCGACCGGATCGAGCGGCTGTCGAGCTATCCGGTGACCAGCATCGAGATGGCCGTCTCCGGCGCGGACCCGAGCGCCTTGCGGGTCGAGCTCGCCACCGAGGCCGCCCTCCAGCAGGTCGACGTCGCCGTCCAACGGTCCGGCCTGAGCCGCCGGGCCAAGCGACTGATCGTCATGGACGTCGACTCGACCCTGATCCAGGCGGAGGTCATCGAGCTGCTCGCCAGGCACGCCGGCTGCCTCGACGAGGTGGCCCGCGTCACCGAGGAGGCGATGCGCGGCGAACTCGACTTCAGCGAGTCACTGATCCGCCGGGTCGCCCTGCTCGAAGGCCTGCCCGAGGAGACCTTCGAGAAGGTGACCAAGGAGGTCGTCCTGACCCCCGGCGCGCGCACTCTGGTGCGGACGCTCAAGCGTCTCGACTACCGCTTCGCCATCGTCAGCGGCGGGTTCACCCAGATCACCGACAGCCTCGTCGCGGATCTCGGCATCGACTACTCGGCGGCCAACACCTTGGAGGTCGTCGACGGCAGGCTCACCGGCCGAGTGACCGGTGAGATCGTGGACCGGCCGGGCAAGGCCCGCGCTCTTGAGCGGTTCGCGGCGCAGGCCCGCATCCCGCTCAGCCAGACCGTGGCGATCGGTGACGGAGCCAACGACCTGGACATGCTCGCCGTCGCCGGCCTCGGCATCGCGTTCAACGCCAAGGCGGTCGTACGGCAGGCGGCCGACACCGCGGTCAACGTGCCGTACCTGGATTCGATCCTCTACCTGCTCGGCATCTCCCGCGAAGAGGTCGAGGCGGCCGACGCCGAGGACGGCGTCCCGCCCGGCGACCACTGACCACAGACCGTTTCAGGGGCGGTAGGCGTGGACGAGATCGCCGGTGCCGGGATCCAGGTCGTCCCAGGGGCAGGGCAGCTCGATCACGGCGTACGCGCCGGGCGGGAAGCCCTCATTCAGCGCTCCGGTGAGGATCATCACGAGCTCGTGGACGGCCGGGTTGTGCCCGACGAGCACGAGGGTGTCCACGCCTGGGTCGGTGCGGCGCAGCAGCTGGAGCAGCTCGTCGGCGTAGGCCTCGTAGATGTCGCGCTCGAACTCGATGGAGGCGTCGAGGCCGAGCAGCTGCGCGGTCTGCCGGGTCCGTTTCGACGGCGACGAGACGACAAGGCCGGGGTTGAGCGGCCGGATGAGCTCGCCCGCCTCCCGGGCCTCACGCTCGCCGCCGGCCGTCAGGTGCCGCTCGTGATCAGCCAGTCCCGGCACCTGCACCGCTGTGGCGTGTCTCAGGATGATCAGCGTTTTCATCGGGCACTTTCAGGGAGCGAACCCCGGGCCTCGGCCCTGGCCGGGAAACCCGGAGTGGAGCGACAGGTCTTGGTCCTGGCCGGGAAAACAGGAGCGGAACAACAGGTCCTAGTCCCGGCCTGGAAACCCGGAGTGGAACAACAGGTCCTAGTCTTGGCCGGGAAAACAGGAGCGGAGCAATAGGTCCTGGTCATCCCGCCGCCCACATCGCGAGGCCGACGATCACCGCGAACATCACCAGCATGGCCAGCAGGATCAGCGCCAGAGTGCGGCCGCCGCCGGTCGGCGTGCCCTTCGGAGAAGTCACGGCATCCGAGTCTATGGGGACGGGAAAAATATGAGGGCCCCTCACGCCAGTGAGGGACCCTCGGTCGATCGGTGGGCGTCAGCCGGCGACGGTCTCCGGCGCGCGCTCCTCGTGGTTGTCGCCCGACGAGGCGATGCTCGTCGACCGGCGCTTGGAGACGACGACGGCACCCACCACGATCACCACGGCGACGACCGTTACGCCGATGCGGATCGGGGCGTTGTCGGCGTAGGCGACGACCGCCGGCGCGATCAGCAGCGCGACCAGGTTCATCACCTTGATCAGTGGGTTGATCGCCGGGCCGGCCGTGTCCTTGAACGGGTCACCGACGGTGTCGCCGATGATCGTGGCCTCGTGGGCGGCCGAGCCCTTGCCACCGTGGTGACCGTCCTCGACAAGCTTCTTGGCGTTGTCCCAGGCGCCACCGGAGTTGGCCAGGAACACCGCCATCAGCGTGCCGCAGGCGATCGCGCCCGCGAGATATGCGCCGAGCGGCGCGTAGCCGAGGGCGAAACCGACCGCGATCGGCGTCAACACGGCGAGCAGGCCGGGCGTGGCCAGCTCCCGCAGGGAGTCACGGGTGCAGATGTCGACCACGCGGCCGTAGTCGGGTAGCTCGGTGCCCTCCATGATCCCCGGCTTGGTGCGGAACTGCTCGCGGACCTCGAAGACCACGCGACCGGCCGCCCTGCCGACCGCGCTGATCGCCAGCCCGGAGAACAGGAACACGACCGCGGCGCCGATCATGAGGCCCACCAGCACGTTGGGCGAGTCGACGCTGAGGCTGAAGTTCCCGAACGAGCCCAGCGCCTCCTTGACGCCCGCGGACGCCTTGGCCAGCTCACCCTCGACCGCGGTCCGGAAGGAGCCGAACAGAGCGGTCGCGGCGAGCACGGCCGTCGCGATCGCGATGCCCTTGGTGATGGCCTTGGTGGTGTTGCCGACCGCGTCCAGGGAGGTGAGCACCCGTGCGCCCTCGCCCTCGACGTCGCCGGACATCTCGGCGATGCCTTGGGCGTTGTCCGAGACCGGGCCGAAGGTGTCCATGGACACGATCACGCCGACCGTGGTCAGCAGGCCGGTGCCGGCCAATGCGACCGCGAACAACGCCACGGTCACGTTGCCGAACCCGAGGAGGAACGCGCCGTACACCGCGCCGCCGATGAGCAGCGCCGAGTAGACGGCGGACTCCAGGCCGACCGAGATGCCGGACAGGATGACGGTCGCCGGTCCGGTCAGCGAGCTCTCGCCGATCTCCCTCACTGGGCGCCGGTTGGTCTCCGTGAAGTAGCCGGTGAGGATCTGGATCGCGCTCGCCAGCACCAAACCGATCAGTACGGCGCCGATCGCGATCAGGCGCGGGTCGGAGGTCAGGACCGCCACCTGCGCGCTCTCACCGGTGAGCTCGGCGAAGCTGCCCGGCAGGTACGCGAAGGCGGCGCCGGCGACCAGGATCGCCGAGATCGCCGCCGAGATGAAGAAACCGCGGTTGATGGCGGCCATGCCGTTGCGGTCGCCGCTGCGCGGGGCGGTGGTGAAGATGCCGATGATCGCCGTGATGACACCGATCATCGGGACGATCAGCGGGAACACCAGGCCCTCGGTGCCGAAGGCCGCCTTGCCCAGGATCAGGCTGGCGACGAGCATGACGGCGTACGACTCGAACAGGTCGGCCGCCATGCCGGCGCAGTCGCCGACGTTGTCGCCGACGTTGTCGGCGATGGTGGCCGCGTTGCGCGG
>JBIOWF010000230.1:0-2060 GCA_044868295.1 Microtetraspora sp.
CCAGTGGGACGAATATGCCGGTGAGGACATCGCCGGCAAGGTCATGGCCATCATCGGCTACGGCGAGATCGGCCGGAGGATCGCTCGGATCGCCGAGAGCTGCGACATGACGGTGATCGCCACGCGGCGCAGCCAGACATCGGTCGGCCATGACGGGCGGGTCGAGGTGCACCCTGCAGGGCGCTTGCGCGAAGTGCTCGCCGCCGCGGACGTCGTGGTGGTCTGTCTGCCCCTGACCGACGAGACCGAGGGCGTCATCGGAGAGACTGCGCTGCGCGCCATGAAGCCCGGGTCGTATCTTGTGAACATCGGTCGAGGGAAGGTCATCGACGAGCGTGCCCTGTTGAGAGCGCTGAGCGAGAAATGGATCGGCGGGGCCGGTCTGGATGTCCACGCGCACACACCGCTGCCCGTAGACAGCCCGTTCTTCGACCTGCCAAATGTGATCCTGACCCCGCACATGTCGGGGGTAAGCCGCGGATACTTTGAGCGCGTGACTGCGCTCTTCTGTGACAACCTGCGCCGGTATCTGTCCGGCGAGACGCTGATGAATCTCGTCGATAAGGACAAAGGCTATTGAGGAAAAGCGGTAGCGTGAACGCCCTCCGCGCGGGAACCGGGCGACGGCTCCTCACGCCCGAGCTTGGGATGCCGGGACCGGGAATCCGGATTTACTGCGATCCCCTTGTTCATGTGGAAAGCGACCTCACGGTCACCGCGCTCGTCCTCGAGACGGCGAACGGCAAGCTCGTCGTGGTCGCGTGCGACCTGGCAGTGATTCCGACCCCGCTGGCGCACGATCTGCGTCGGACCGTCGCCGGCACGGTGGGCACCGCGCCGTCCCACGTGCTGCTGAACTACAGCCACACACACGCGAGCCCCAGCCTGAAAGGGTGGGGGATGACCGACGACCCCCAGCGGGCGGCGGCCATCGACCGCTATCAGGCGCGGCTCGTCGCCGCCGTCGAGCAGGCGGCCGCCGAAGCCGACAGCGGTCTGCAGCCGGCCCGTCTCGCGGCCGGCTGGGGCGAGGCGCCAATCGGCGTGTACCGCCGCGAGGGGGTCTCCACCGGCCGCCCGATCCTCGGCGAAGTGGCCGACGCCCCGATCGACCGCTCGGTCGGCGTCATTCGCGTCGACGATCTCGAGGGCCGGCCGATTGCCGTGACGTTCAGCTTTGGTTGCCATCCGGTGATGATGGGTCCTCGCTCGCAGGCCGCGTCGTCGGACTTTCCCGGCGCGGCCCGCCGGATCATCGAAGAGGTGCTAGGCGGCACGGCGCTGTTTCTCCAAGGCTGCGGCGGCAACATCAATCCCCGGTACGGGATCGGGTTTGAAGTCGACTGCCGCGATACGAAGGATCGGGAAGGCGCCGTGCTGGCAGGCGCGGTGATCGCAGCCGCCTCGGGTCTGCGGACCGACAAACGGCGCGGGCCCCGGACGCTGCTCGGGGAGTTCGGCATCGCATTGTGGCCGTGGCTGCCGGTGGACGATGCCGCGGCGCCCCGCGTGGCCGCGGTGGAACGGACGGTGGTGATCCCGCTCTCAGAGCTCCCGCCGCCGGACGTCGCCCGCCGGCTTCGCGAGCGGTACGCGGGGGAGCTCGCATCGGCGCAGGCCAAACGCGTGCGTATCGCCGACCTCACTGTGGCCGCGCGGTGGGCGAAGTGGGCCGAGGTCCTCGATGAGATCTGCGCCCTGAGCGAGGGGACGCTGCACGCGCCGACGGGGACGTTCCACGTCCATAGTCGGAAGGCCACATTTGAAACGTCGATCCAGGGCATGCGCGTCGGCGAGGTCGCGATTGTGGCGACGAGTTTCGAGATGTTCTCCGAGACCGGGTTGACGATCAAGGCGCGCTCGCCGTTTCCTCACACCGAGGTCATCGGCTACAGCAACGGCACCGTGGGTTACCTGCCTCGGAAGATCGACTACCCGCCCGGTGGCTGGAGCGTGGAGGAGCGCTACGCCGTCCCCGATCTCTTTCCGCAATCATGGCTGTGGCCCGTCATCGTCCACCCCGACGCAGAGGGGCAGGTCGTTGAAGGGGCCGTCGCCGT
>JBIOWF010000231.1:0-5245 GCA_044868295.1 Microtetraspora sp.
CGAATCGGCCATGGTCAAGTTGTACCTCAGCGAGTGCTTTCTCCAGTCGAGCCTTGACGCCGTGCAAGTCTACGGCGGCTACGGGTTCACGACCGACTATGAGGTGGAACGGGAACTGCGCAGCGCGGTGGGCAGCCGATTGTACTCGGGAACGTCGGAGATCCAAAAGAACATTATCGCCGGGGGGCTGGGGTTATGAGAGCGACCATCCTGCCTGACTTGCTGGCCGGGGCCGCCGAGCGATTTCCCGGACGCACAGCGGTCGTCGACGGGGACCGGGTCATCCGCTACGCCGACCTGGAGCGTGAGGCGAATCGCGTGGCTCAGGTCCTGCGCGAGGCAGGTGTCCGCCCGGGTGATCGCGTCGGGCTATTCTTGCAGAAGTCGCTTGAAGCGATCGTCGCGATCTACGGCATCCTAAAGGCCGGGGCGGCATACGTGCCGCTCGATCCCTTCGCCCCGGCCCTGCGGCTGGCGTATATCACCCGCGACTGTGGGATTCGGTGGCTGCTCACGGGGTGGGAGAAGGCCGCGGCCTGGACCGAACTGGCGGCCGCCGGAACGCCGGTGCAGACGCTGGTGGTCCTCAATGATCCTCCCGCAACCCGGCCTCCCGTGCCCGCCGGGATGATGGTCCTGGGCCGCGAGGTCGTCGATGCGGCGCAGGTCGCCGCGCAGCCCCGCGCCTGCATCAGCCAGGATCTGGCCTACATCCTGTATACATCGGGGTCGACCGGGCAGCCCAAGGGTGTGATGCTGTCCCACCTCAATGCCCTCGCGTATGTGACCTGGTGCTTCGACTATTTTCGGCCGACGCCGGAGGACGTCTTCTCGAATCACGCGCCGCTGCACTTCGACCTGGCGATCCTGGACATTTACTGCGCGGCGATGGCCGGCGCGACGCTCGTTGTGGTCCCGCCCGAGGTTTCCGTCTTTCCCCGCCAGCTGGCCGCGTTCATCGAGCGCCACGGGATCACCATGTGGTATTCGGTCCCCTCGGTGCTCTCGCTACTGGCGCTGCACGGCGGTCTGGAGTCCGACCACCTTCCCTCCGTGCGCCACGTGATTTTTGCTGGCGAAGTGTTTCCCACCAAACACCTGCGCGCGCTGATGGCCGCCTTGCCGCGCGCCCAGTTCACCAACCTCTACGGGCCCACGGAGACCAACGTCTGCACGTACTACACAGTGCCTCCGCTGCCCGACGGAATGGTCGAGCCGATTCCCATCGGGCGAGCCATCACCGACGTGGAGGTGTTCGCCGCCGACGACGCGGGACAGCGAGTTGCGCCAGGAGACGTCGGGGAGTTGTACGTACGCGGGAACACCGTCGCCTACGGGTATTGGGGCGACGCTGAGCGGACGGCCAGGGTCTTCGTCACCAACCCGGTTGGTCCTGCGCGCGATCGTACCTATCGAACCGGTGACCTCGTCCGGCAGACATCCGACGGCGATTTCCTCTTCCTCGGGCGGAAGGATCATCAGATCAAGAGTCGCGGCTACCGGATCGAACTCGGCGACATTGAGGCAGCCCTGTATGCGCATCCCGCGGTAGCCGAATGCGCAGTCATCCCGATCCCGGATGACGTCGTCGGCAACCGGCTCAAGGCGTACGTGGCGTTGCGGGAGGGGACGGTGACCGCCGAAGCCCTGGCCCACTTCTGCGGGCGGCTCCTGCCGAAGTACATGATCCCCGAGCAGTTCGAGTTCCTGTCCACGCTCCCCAAGACATCAACCGGCAAGATCGACCGCAGCTCGCTGGCCGCTGCGCGCGTGGAGGCGTAGCGGTTCCTCCGCGGGCCATCCGAGTGAAGACGTGGAGCTGACTGCCGTGCGCCGCCGCGTGCTCGCCCATCCAGCCGTCCGTGCGATGGGCGGCCGGATGCTCCGGTTCCTCTCCGGCGTGCAGCGAGACGAAGCCGTCAGCCTGTGGGTCGGGTGGGCGGTTGCACGCTCGCGCGCCTCACGGGCCCGCACGGGGCTGGTGCGGGGGCCAGGGATTGTCTGGCCGTTACCGGGGCGGGCCTGGGTCATCGGTCGGGATCTGCCACTGCCCGGAGCCGGCGAGGTGCTCATCCGGACTGCCGCCACTGCGGTCAGCCCGGGCACGGAGCGAGCCTACTTCATGCGACTGCCCAATGCCATCGCGCAGTTTCCAATCTTTCCCGGGTACTCGGCCGCGGGCGAGGTCGTAGCGGTCGGACCGGGTGTGAGCCGTGTGCGGCCAGGAGACACGGTCGCCGCCTCCGCCAGCCACGGCAGTCTGGCGCTGGTGCGCGAGGACTTGGCGTACCCGGTGCCGGCTGGAGTGCGTGTGGAGGAGGCCGCGTTCGTCCAGCTGGGCATCATCGCCATGCAGGCTTGGCGCCGCGCTCAATGGGTTCCGGGCGAGCCTGTTGCGGTGATCGGACACGGCATCATCGGCCAGTTCCTGGTCCAGATTGCCACTGGCGCTGGCGCCTATCCAGTGATCTCCCTCGCCAGAACCGGGAAACGACTGACGACCGGACTGCGTGATGCGGCGACACGTATTCTGCTCCTCGACGAAGGCGGGCAGGACCTAGAAGCAGTCGACGCCGCGGTGACCCTGGACGCCACGGGCCACCCCGACGGCATTGTCCTCGCGCTGGCCTGCACGCGGGCCGGGGGGAGGATCGTCCTAGCCGGCAGCCCCCGGGGGCGCACCTCTACGATGGACTTTGGACTGCTGGCCGAAAAGGGCGTGACGGTGCGTGGCACCCACATCCGAAGCGTGGCAGACTCCGGTTCGATACCGCGGCGAGGGAGCGTGGCGCAGGATGCGTCCGCGTTCCTCGGCCTGCTCGCGTGTAGCCGGATGAACGTGGCGTCGCTGATTTCCGACCGGATCCACCCCCTGGAAGCCGAACGCTTCTACCGCCGTCTTTGTGAGGAGCAGAATGCGACTGTGGGAGCGATCTTCTGCTGGGACCGGCTGGCAGATTCCCGCCGCTGCAGGCGGGTCTCCTTTTTGACGAAACCGGATGTGACGCCCGTGAAGAAGGCCAGCCTCACGCGGGCGCCGATGCCGCTGCGCCCGCAGGCCGGTCGCAAGGCCAGAATGCAATGACGAAACGTCATTCCCAACCGCCTGGGCACGCCGCCCGGCTGCGCGTTGGTCTTATCGGGTGCGGGGAGCGTGGGGCGAGCAACGCCGCGTCGCTGGGGAAGACCGCCAGCGCCCTGCTCACGATCGTGATGGATGTCGAGGAGACATTGGCCGAGAACCTTGGGGGCCGATATGGCGTTCCCTGGACCACCGACCTGGAGGCTCTGCTGGCCAGCCGCGATCTCGACGCCGTGCTGATCTCGAGCCCCAACTACTTGCACGCCAGTCAGGCCATTCAAGCCGTGCGGGCCGGGAAGCACGTCATGGTTGAAAAACCAGTGGCTACCTCGCTAGGCGATGCCGTGGCGGCGCTGGCGGCCGCGCGCGAGACCGGGGTCTGCCTCTCCCCATTCTTTTCCTATCGGTACTTGCCAGAGGTGCAGAAGGCCAGGGCGCTCATTGATGCGGGCGCGCTCGGCGATCTCTTCGGCGTATCGCTAATTTTCCAGCACGATAAGGGTCCCGCCTACTGGCACGGAGGATACACGGGCCGCGCCAGTTCGGACTGGCGAATGCGGCGGGAGATGAGCGGCGGGGGCGTGCTGATCCACTCGGCGATTCACTTCGTGGACTGGCTGCGCTACCTCACCGGACGGGAAATCGTGGAGGTGTCGGCGATGGCCGCTCGGCTGGACAGTCCCGGCGATGTGGAGGATGCACTGACGATGTGGGTCCGCTACGATACCGGAGCGCTAGGTACCATTAACAGCGTTTCCTGCGCACGAGGGACCGAGTTCCTGACTGAATTTCGCCTATGGGGACGGGATGGGCACCTATCTCTGACCCCGCCGTTCCAGTTCTTCTCCGAGCGCTTGGTGGACGGCAAAGATCCCGGGCAGTGGCACGACTTCGGACGGCTCTCGCGAATCGTGCACTCGGTGGAGTACATTGAGCGCTTCGCCCGATCGATGCTGCGGGAGGAGGACCCCGAGATCCCCGGCGAGGACGGGGTAGCGGTGCAGGCCATTGTCGAGGCAGCCTACCAGTCGGTCGAGACGGGTCAGCCCGTCGCCGTCAAGCGGGCGCCGTGGCATCTCCCCGTTCCTGTCTGAGCGACGCTTCCCGAAGACGATCGAGTCAGCCGTGTCAGAGGTGACCCCATGGCCAAGGTCTCACACTCCACGCAAACAGCGTCACGTCGGCAGCAGAGGGTTCCGCGGCCGCAGAAGCCTGTCCTCACAGGGAATGGCGGTGCGCCGGAGACCACCCGCATGCAGCCGGGGCTCGCGTCCGGGGATGCTGCTACCGGACCCCGCGCGCAGAGGCTCTATGACATCTGCATCATAGGCGGGTGCGGACACGTCGGCCTGCCGCTGGGACTGGCGTTCGCCACCCGCGGACAGCGCGTCGCGCTCTACGACATCAGCCCCGCCGCCGTAGAGCAAGTGAACCGGAAGATCATGCCGTTCCTCGAAGAGGGGGCGCCGGAGGCGCTGGCAGACAGTGTGAACGGCAAGCGTCTGGTCGCCACGACCGAGATGGCGGTCATCGGGCGGGCCGATGTTGTGATCCTTTTGATCGGAACGCCCGTCGACGGGCACCTCAACCCTCGCCTCCATGAGGTGATGGATACCATCACGCAGATGACGCCGTACCTGGCAGATGACCAATTGCTCGTCCTCCGCAGCACACTCTACCCGGGCGTGACGGAGAAGATCCGAGATCGCCTGCGCGCCCGTGGAAAATTGCTGGACGTGGTCTTCTGTCCCGAGCGGATCGCGGAGGGCAAGACCCTGGTAGAGCTGGCCACGCTCCCCCAGATCGTATCCGGATTCGATGCGCGGTCCGTGCAACGGGCGCGCGCACTATTCGGGTCACTCACCCCCGATATCGTCGAACTGGTGCCAATGGAGGCCGAACTAGCCAAGCTCTTTACCAACACCTGGCGCTACATCAACTTCGCCATTTCCAACCAGTTCTACATGATCGCCGACAGCTGCGGGGTGGACTTTTACCGGGTCTACGAGGGGATGACCCGAAGCTATCCGCGACTCCGAGGATTCGCCGGGGCCGGGTTCGCCGCCGGGCCGTGCCTGTTCAAAGACACGATGCAGCTCTCGGCCTTCGCCAACAACCACTTCTTCATGGGCCATGCCGCGATGCTGGTGAACGAGGGCATGC
>JBIOWF010000232.1:0-7400 GCA_044868295.1 Microtetraspora sp.
CGTAGAGCCGGGCGCACGACGGAGCGGGGTGAGCCCGTCGCCGCCGGCGCAGGGGGTCAGCCGTTGGTGGGGAACCCCAGGTTCACGCCGCCGTGCGACGGGTCGAGCCAGCGAGAGGTGACGACCTTGCCGCGGGTGTAGAAGTGGACGCCTTCGGTGCCGTGAACGTGCGTGTCACCGAAGAGCGAGGACTTCCAGCCGCCGAAGCTGTAGAACGCCATCGGCACGGGGATCGGCACATTGATGCCGATCATGCCGACCTCGACCTCGTTCTGGAAGCGCCGGGCGGCGCCGCCGTCGTTGGTGAAGATCGCGGTGCCGTTGCCGTACTCGCCGGTGTTGATGAGGTTCACGCCCTCCTCGTACGTCTTCACCCGGACCACGGACAGAACGGGGCCGAAGATCTCCTCGCGATGGACGCGGGAGTCCGCCGGGACATTGTCGAGCACCGTCGGCCCGAGCCAGAAACCGTCGCCCCCGCCGCCGCGGACCGGCGTCTCCCGGCCGTCCACGACGAGCTTCGCGCCCTCCTCTACCCCCAGGTCGAGGTAGGAGACGACCTTGTCGCGGTGCGCCTCGGTGACCAGCGGCCCCATCTCGGAGGCCGGGTCGTCACCCGGGCCGATCGTCAGCTTCTCCACGCGGGACACGATCTTCTCGACCAGTTCGTCGCCGATCGGGTCGACGGCCAGCACGACGGAGATCGCCATGCAGCGCTCACCGGCCGAGCCGAAGCCCGCCGACACGGCCGAGTCCGCCACCAGATCGAGATCGGCGTCGGGCAGGACGAGCATGTGGTTCTTGGCGCCGCCCAGCGCCTGGATCCGCTTGCCGTGCGCCGTGCCGGTCTCGTAGACGTACCGTGCGATGGGGGTCGAGCCGACGAAGGAGACCGCCTTGACATCAGGGTGCTCCAGCAGCCGGTCGACAGCCACCTTGTCGCCCTGGACGACGTTGAACACTCCGTCGGGCAACCCGGCCCGCTTCCACAGCTCGGCGATCAGCAGCGACGCGGAGGGGTCCTTCTCGGAGGGCTTCAGGATGAAGGTGTTCCCGCAGGCGATGGCCACGGGGAACATCCACATCGGCACCATGGCCGGGAAGTTGAACGGGGTGATCCCCGCGACGACGCCGAGTGGCTGCCGGATCGAGTACGAGTCCACGCGTGTGGAGACGTTCTCGGAGAAGCCGCCCTTGAGCAGGTGCGGGATGCCGCAGGCGAACTCCACGACCTCGATGCCGCGCGCCACCTCTCCGAGGGCGTCGGAGTGCACCTTGCCGTGCTCGGCGCTGATCAGCGCGGCCAGGTCGTCGCGGTGCTGGTCGATCAGTTCGCGGAAGCGGAACAGGATCTGCGCCCGCTTTATCAGGGAGGCGTCCCGCCAGGCGGGGAAGGCCGCGCTCGCCGCCTCGACGGCCGCGTCGACGTCCTCGACTGTCGCGAGGTCGACGTGCCCGCCGACCTCGCCCGTCGCGGGATTGAAGATCTCGCTCCGGCGCGCCGACGGCGAACCGCCGGCGCCGGGGCCCGCGACGGACGCTCCGTTGATCCAGTGACTTACGTGCTTCACGATGCTGCTTCCTCGTTGACGGTTTCGAGGGCGGCGAGCAGGATGCCCAGGCCCTCACGGGCCTCGTCCTCGGTGAGCGTGAGCGGTGGGGCCATGCGCAGGGTGTTGCCGTAGAGCCCACCCTTGCCGGCGAGCAGACCGAGCTTCCTGGTCTCCTCCATGAAACGGCCGGCCAGGGCCGGGGACGGCGCTCCGGTGCCGGGATCGACCAGCTCGACGGCGAACATCAGCCCCTTGCCGCGAACGTCTCCGACGACCGGGAGGCGGGGCGCGGCCTCGCGAAGACCGCTGATGATGATCTCACCGGTTCTGGCGGCGCTGGCCTGCAGGTCATGGTCGAGGACGTAGTCGAGGGTGGCGTTGGCGGCCGCCATGGAGATGGGGTTGCCGCCGAAGGTCGCCAGGCCGACCGCGTGGAGCTGGTCCATCAGGTCGCCCCTGGCGACGACGCCGCCGACGGCGAAACCGTTGCCCAGGCCCTTCGCGAAGGTCATCATGTCCGGCGTCACACCGTGGTTCTGGATGCCGAAGAACGCCGAGCCGGTACGGCCCCAGCCGGTCTGGACCTCGTCCGAGATGAACAGGATGCCCTGCTCGTCCAGGACCTCCTTGTACGCGGCGAACAGCCCGTCGGGCGCCATGGTGAAGCCGCCCACGCCCTGGATGGGCTCGGCGATCAGCGCGGCCACGTCGTTCGAGACCGTGGTGGCGAGCACATGCCGCAGGTCGTCGACGCAGGCCTTGACGTAGTCGGCGTCGGAAAGCCCGCGGAACTGGGTGAGATGCCGATCGGCGCCGTGCAGGAAGTGCACGTTCAGCGGCGACAGCGAGCTGTTCTTCCAGGTGCGGTTGCTGGTCACGCTGATCGCACCGAACGACCTGCCGTGGTAGCTCTGCCGCATGGCGAGCACCTGATCCGACTTCCGGGCGTAGGTGGCGAGCAGCAGGGCCGTCTCGTTGGCCTCGGTGCCGGAGTTGGTGAAGAAGACCTTGGCGTCCGGGATGCCGGACAGCCTGGCGATCTTCTCGGCGAGCTCGACCTGGCCGCGCAGCAGGTAGACCGTCGACGTGTGCACGACGCCGGTGGACAACTGACGCTCCACGGCCTCCCTCACCTCGGGTACGTCGTAGCCGATCATGTTGGTCAGGATGCCGGCGAAGAAGTCCAGGTAGCTCTTCCCGGACGCGTCGACGACACGGTTGCCCTTGCCGCTGACGATCTCGATCGGCTCGTTGTAGTACAGGGTGAGCCAGTTGGGCATGACCGCGCGGTGGCGTGCGAGGAGGTCGGCGGTCGGGGAGGCCGGCGCGTTGTCGCTGGTAGAACCAGTCATCTCCGAAGTCGGCCTGAGATTACGGGAAGAAGCGGACATGCTTCGAGTATCGCGGCTGGCAGCGGCCACTCCTACCTCCAACATGTCGGCATGATGGGATTTTGCCTTACAGCCTGGACCCAACCCCTAATGCTCTTAAGACCTTATGTCATTACATGAAGGGAGGCAACAGCGGAGCGAGCGGCAGCCCTCCTGTACAAAGTATGGTCACCGCTCATACGAGTACGGCCGCCACCCTCGCACCGGGGCGGCAGCCGTACTGGATCAGGAGCGGATCAGACAGCCACCACCTCGGCGATCGCCTTGAACTCCTTGCCCGCGACGATCTCCGAGACGACGCATTTCCTACAAAATCAACCTGAAATACGTGGAGGAGGGCCGCCTGGTCGCACTGCTCGACGGACTGGAGAACCGCCTTCGGCAGGCGTGACGATCCATCACCTTGTCAGCCAGTCGCACATCGGCTTTACATTCTGATCAGGTAGCCTCGTTGCATGCTGCCCACTGTCGCCGATGTGCTCGCACTCGATGCGGTCCGCCGTGGCAATCCGCGCGTCGTCGCGGGCGCCGACCGGCTGGACATGCGCGTGCGCTGGGTCCACGTCGGCGAGGTCAGCGACATCGCTCATCTGCTGCGCGGCGGAGAACTGGTGCTCACCACGGGCGTCGCCCTCCCCGAGGCGATGGACAAGCTCGCCGACTACATCTCCGACCTGGCCGCCGTCGGCGCGTCCGGGCTGATCGTCGAGCTTGGCCGCAGGTTCCTCCGTGAGCTGCCGGCCGAAGTGATCAAGGCCGCGGAGCAGCATGGCCTGCCGCTCGTCACGCTGGCCCGTGATACCCCGTTCGTGCAGATCACCGAGTCTGTGCACGCCCGCATCATCGACATCCAGCTCCAGGAGCTGCGGGCGTCGGAGCAACTCCACGAGGTGTTCACCGAGCTGTCCGTCGAGGGCGCCTCCCCCGTTGAGGTGCTGCGCCAGGTGGCCCGGCTGTCCGGCCGTCCGGTCCTGCTGGAGAACCTGGCCCACCAGGTGCTCGCCTGCGACACCGCGGGCGCCGACACCGGCACTCTGCTGGCCAGCTGGGAGACCCGTTCCCGCGCCGTGTCCCCGCAGGAGCGGACCGCCTACGACTCCGCCTCCGGGTGGCTGGTCACCATGGTGGGCGCCCGCGGGCAGGACTGGGGCCGGTTGATCCTGCTGTGCGACGGCCGGCCCAGCCCCCGCGACATCGTGCTCGCCGAGCGGGCCGCCACGACGCTCGCCCTGGGCCGCCTGCTGGAGCGGCACCAGGAGTCCCTGGAACGGCAGGCGCACGGGACGATCATCGCCGGCATCCTCAGCCACGCCTACTCCGATCCGGACGAGGCCGCGGCCCGGGCCCGCGCGGTCGGCGTGCCCCTCACCGGCCGGAAGCTGATCAGCGTGGTCATCCGGCTCACCGCGTCGCCCGACACGGCACTGGACGAGCAGGCCCGCCTCGGCGAGCTGGCCGAGGCCGCGGCCGGCGCCTGCCGCGACTCCCGGCTGCCCGCTCTGGTGGGCACGCTCGACCAGAACCGCGTCGGCGTCCTGCTGCCGCTGCCACCTCGCTCTGCCACCGAGACGGCGCTGACCGCCCTCGCCGACCGGCTCCGCACGACCTTCACCTGCCCTTTCGTGCTGGCGGTCGGGTCGGTCGTCGAGTCGATCAAGGATGTACGGCGCAGCTTCCTCGAAGCCGAGCAGGTGTCCGACGTGGCCGTGCGCCAGCCCGACGGCCGGGCGTTCTACCGGCTGCCCGACCTGCGGCTGCGGGGCCTGCTGCACCTGCTGCGGGACGACGCGCGGTTGCAGACGTTCGCAGAGCGCGAGCTGGGCCCGCTCCTGGCGTACGACGCGCAGCGACACGGCGACCTGACGCGAATCCTGCGGATCTACCTGGACGCGGGCCGGAACAAGGCGGTCGCCGCGCAGCGCGCGCATCTGTCACGGCCCGCCTTCTACGACCGGCTCCGGCGGCTCGAACGCGTTTTGGACACGGACTTGGACGACGTCGAGTCCTGCATGTCCCTCCACGTCGCCCTCCTGGCCCTGGAGTCGTTCCGTAGGGAACAGCACTGACCCGGCTGCCGCTCTTGACCCGGACTGAATCCCGTTCTTGACCATGGTGAGTAGACGCCGCCATCCAGGTATAAGAGCTATGACACTTCGCTACTCTACGTGCACTCGCGCACACGGGCTGAATTGTGATTCCCTCAGGGAGTGCAGACGACGAGCGAACCCCAGATCTGTCCGGCCACCGTGGTCCGAGCCCTGTCCGCCCGCTTCCCCCGCTGGACGATCTGGTGGGGCGAGTCCACAGCGCACTACTGGGGCCTGACCCGCCGCCGTGGCGGCCTCCTCCTGCACGTCGAGGCCAAGTCCGCCCAGGAGTTCGTACGGCAGGCCAGGGAGATCGACTTCCGCACCCCATAGACCGGTCATGACACACCACGTGGAAACGCGGTCAAATGTTCCCTATTGACCGAAATGACCGGTTCTATCGTCTCAATTGAGGCAAGCTCTCATTCCCTTTGGCGTGTTCCGTTCACCTAAGTGCCCCATCCTCGCCACGATGGTCGGTCGAAGACCACGAACGGGGAGAAACAGAATGAGACGCCGCCTGATCGTCGGGGCAGCAGCATTAACTGTCGCGACGACCGCCGTATCGGCGCCCGCAGTTGCCACACCGGCCCGGAACCTGCCCACGACGAGTTTCCCGTTGGGCGTTCCAGGGATTCCCAAAACCATCCAGAAGGGCCTGGGACCTGGCATCGAATATTTCACGGTGAAGCACGGCGACGCCAAAGACGGCTACACCGTCAGCGTGCTCGTCGGCGGCAAGGACTTCATGTCCGAGGCCAACGCGCAATCGCAGGCGCTCGCGGTCGAGGCGGCGGGGCTGACCCCGAACATCGTCAAGTTCACCCGCCCGGCCGTGGCGGATTTCCCCGCGGCCGAATTCTGGATGGTCCGCGTCGGATCGTGGTCGCTGAAGAAGAAGGCCGACGCCGCCGAAGTCGTCGAGCAGCTCAAGGACGCCGGAGTCAAAGCCAAGGTCGACTTCCTCGGTGACGACGGCTTCGGGACCACAGGTCCATGGGTGATGCGCGTCATCACGGTCGACCCACGGCTGTTCCGCGGAACCTTCCGGTCCTCGCTCGGAACAAGCGTCGCCAAGCGCGAGAAGGTCTCCGCCATGGCCGGCGCGGCCCACGCGCTCGCCGGGGTGAACGGCGGGTTCTTCGACATCCACACCGCGAAGGCACTGCGCGGTGACCCCACCGGGATCTCGGTGGTCGGCGGGAAACTGCTCAGCGAGGCCGTCTCCGGCCGGGTCGGCCTGGTCCTCAACGGCCGGAAGGCGCGCGTCACCGAGCTCTCGTCCACGGTGGTGGTGAAGTCGCAGGACGGCACCAACGCCCCCATCGGCGGCCTCAACAGGCTGCCCAAGCCGGACGAGCTGGTCATGTACACCGAGGAGTTCGGCGCCAAGACTCCCGCCGACGAGGGGGCGGAAGCCGTACTCGACGCGTCCGGAAAGGTCGTGGAGCTGCGCGAAGCCGGAGGGAAGGTGAAGCCCGGCACCCGCGTCCTGCACGGCGTTGGTGCTGCCGCGGACTGGCTCTGGGACCACGCGTGGGAAGGGTGGACCCTGGAGGTCAAGACCACGGTCACCGACCTTCGGACCCGCAAGGCCATCCCGCTGACGCCGGACACCAACATCATCGGCGGCGCCATCGGACTGGTGCGCGGCGGGCAGACGTCGATCACCGCCCAGCGGGACGGTATGGCCAACGTCAACATGATCCTCCGGCGGCACCCCCGCACCCTGGCCGGAGTCACCAGGTCAGGCAAACTGATCATCGCAGTGGTCGACGGCCGCAAGCCGGGAACCACGGTCGGCGCCTCGTTCATCGAGGCGGCGCAGTTGATGCGGTGGCTCGGCGCCCGTGACGCCATCAACCTGGACGGCGGCGGTTCGAGCACCATGGTGATCGGCAAGAAGGTCGTCAACCACCCGTCGGACGGTGTCGAGCGGGGCGTCGGAGACTCCCTGCTCATAGTCGGCCCGTAGTCGGTCCCTGACGGTTCGACTTCAATGGCCTCAATTGGCCTCCGAGGCACCTGAGCCTCGCATGAGCCCCCCGCTCATGCGAGGCTCAGCCTTATCCAGGCGGTCCAGGCGGAAGTCCGTGGGAATGCCATGCCATACCCGCCGCATCCGCCTCATGGGATTCACAGACATCAAGCCCGTCTTGCTTTCACCACCCCGGAAACACGAAAACCCCCGGCCAAAAACCGAGGGCACCCACAACAGCGGAAAACACGCCGGAAACAGTGAAGGCCACCCCGAAACCGGGATGGCCTCCACCTCAAAAAATTGTCCGGCGGCGTCCTACTCTCCCACACCGTCCCCGGTGCAGTACCATCGGCGCTGAAGGGCTTAACTTCCGGGTTCGGAATGTAAC
>JBIOWF010000233.1:0-10559 GCA_044868295.1 Microtetraspora sp.
AATCGCCAGCGCTTCGAAGCGCTTTCCAGCTGCTGCCGCCACGTCGTCCCCGCGATGCTCTGGGCCGCTTCCGCGAGCAGGTACGCGGCGAGACATCGCTCGGACCGGGGTAGAGCGGGAGTTCTCCCCGCGCGTACGCCGCGCGTACGCGGGCCCGCTTATCTCGCGCGTCGCGCGCGTCCACCGCGACCAGGCTGCGTGGGCTCCGGAAGAGCTTCGTCTCCCGCTCGGGCCGCCGCAGACCATCTGGGCGTAGAACGCGGTGGCGCGCAGTCGCCCTCGCCTGTCCGCTTCATCAATCCGCAGAGGTGTCGCTCTCGGTGTCGTCGGACGCGATCCAGACCGTCACAGTCGTCGGCCGACGATGATGCGTGCCATGCGGATGTTGCCGGACGATCCGCCCGGGTGGTCGCCCTGACACCGGTACGGCGCCGGCCGCTTCAAGCAGAATGATCCCGGTTTCGTCCGCCAGGGACACAGCCTGCGCCGTCGTGAGACCGACGAACCCAGGAACGGGCCATTCGTGCTCATAGTTCAGGTCTCGCGAAACCCCGCCCATGCCGACACATTAGTTCAAGACCACCGGAAGCGCGGGCCTGGGACCATGGTCGCTCAGGGCTTACGACCGACTCCGGCGTAGTAGTAGGCGCTACGCGGGTGATCGGCGAAGTAGTGATCGGAAGCGTCGGGACGCCAGGACACCACAGGCACGACTCCAGGCTCGACGAGGTCGAGTCCGGTGAAGAACGCCTCGACTTCGGCCTGGCTGCGCGGGACCAGCGTGATTCCGGCGCGCGTGGCGGCCGCGACGGCGCCCTGCATGGCCTTGGGATCGAAGTCGGCGGTCGGGTGGGTGATGGTGAGGTAACTGCCGGACGGCAAGGCGTCCATCAAGGTGGACACGATCCCCAGCGGGTCGTCGGAGTCGCGCATGGCCATCAGGATCGCCACCAGCATGAGTGCCACCGGCTGGCCCAGGTCGAGGGTCTTGGCCAGCGACGGGTGTTTCAGGATCGCCTCCGGCTCACGCAGGTCGGCCATGATGAAGTCGGTCACGCCCTCGGGGCGGCTCTTCATGAGTGCCCGGGCGTGGGTGAGCACGATGGGGTCGTTGTCGACATAGAGCACCCGGGTCTCCGGGGCCAGCCCTTGGGCGACCTCGTGAACGTTCCCGGCTGTGGGGATTCCCGTGCCGATGTCGAGGAACTGCCGAATGCCCGCTTCGTTGGTGAGGTAGCGCACCGCACGCGTGAGGAAGGAACGGTTGGCCCGCGCCATCGTCGGCAGCGTCGGAATCGCCGCCACCATGGCGTCACCGAGAGCCCGGTCGGCCGCGAAGTTGTCCTTGCCGCCCAGCCAGTAGTCGTAGACGCGAGCGGAGTGCGCGACCGTCGTGTCGATCTTCGGTAACGGAGTATCCGGTGACATTGGTGGTTCCTTCCGGGCATAGGGCGCATCCGTATCGTAGCGTCGGATCTTGCCACTACTGCCTGTCCTGTGACGACACGTCAGCGGGGGTGCGGCGATCGGCGACGTCACTCAGTGAGACCTCACCGTCGCCCAGCGGATTGTTGACGCCCTCTTTACATGAGATCTGCCCGAATGGCACACTCCTGTCTCTGTAAGCGCTTACAGCAACTTATCGTGTAAGCGCTTACAAAGAGGGAGTGGTGACGATGGACGTGACCATCTACGAGGTCGCCCAGCGGGCGGGTGTATCGATCGCGACCGTGTCCAGGGCGCTGCGCGGGACCGGGCCGGTGGCGGCCAAGACCCGCGAGAAGGTGTTCAAGGCGGTCGAGGAGCTCAACTTCACGCCGAGCCGGCTGGGCGTGAGCCTCGCCGAGGGGCGGCACGCCGCCAACGGCATCGTCTTCCCCAACCTCGCCGGTCCGTATTACACCGAAGTGCTGCTCGGTTATGAGGAAGTGGCCTCGGAGCTGGGCAGATCCGTCGTCATCCTGTCCACCAAAGGCCGCGAGCGGGTCCGGGACGCGATCAAGGAGCTGGCCGGGCGGGTCGACGGGCTGGTCGTTTTCGGCCACACCGCACCGGACGACCTGGTCGCCGAGCTGACCGCCGTCGGGATGCCGCTGGTCTTCATCTCCCGCGAGCCGATCGCCGGGGCCGACACTCTGCGCAGCGAGAACTCCGGCTCCGCGGCCCGGCTCGCGGAGCACCTGCGCGGCCACGGCTACGGCAGATATGTCTTCCTCGGCGCGCCCTACGTCACCGGCGACGACGTCTCCCAGCGCTGGGACGCCTTCCACGCCGTCCTCGGCCCGGCCGTCGAACCGGTGCTGACAGCGGAGTACACCGTCGAGAGCGGCTACGAATCGGCGCTGAAGCTGCTGCGCGGAAAAAGCCGCCGAAGCCGGCCGGAGGCGCTCATCTGCTCCGACGACGAAGTGGCGCTGGGCGCGCTGCTCGCGGCGGAGGAGCTGGGCCTGGCCGTACCGGACGATCTGGCGGTCACGGGGTGGGACGACATCATGGCGGCCCGGCACGCGCGCCCGGCGCTGACCACCGTCCGCCAGCCGATGCGGCAGCTCGGCGAGCGCGCCGCCCGCGCGCTCGACGAGCTGATCACCGCCACCCGAGACACCTCGAACCACGTGATCCTCGACACCGAGCTGGTCATGCGATCCAGCTGCGGTAATCACCCCCAGGAGGAATCCCAGTGAACACCTACACCCGCCGGTCCGCGGTCGGACTGCTCGCCGGCGTTCTCATGCTGACCGGTTGCGGCCGGGACGCGGTCAAGAAGCCCGAGCAGGCCGCCGACGTCACCTCCGGCAAGATCTCGGGGGAGGTCACGGTCTGGGCGATCGGCGAAGAGGGCAAGGCCCTCGGCGCCTTCGCCAAGGACTTCGAGGCGGCCAACCCCGGCGTGAAGGTCAACGTCACGCCGATGGGCTGGGACGTCGCCCACGACAAGATCACTTCGGCGATCGCCGGTGATGCCACGCCGGACATCAGCATGATCGGTTCGACCTGGTCAGGTGAGCTGTCCAAGACCGGCACCGTGGACCCCACCCCGGGCGATCTCTTCGACAAGTCGGCGTTCTTCCCCGGCGCCTGGCAGACGGTCGACGTCGACGGCACCGCGTACGGCGTGCCCTGGTACGTCGAGACCCGGGTCCTCTACTACCGGAAGGACCAGGCGGAGAAGGCCGGCGTGAAGCCGCCGACGACCTGGGCGGAGATGAAGACGTTCGTCAAGAGCCTGCAGGAGAAGGGCGGTTCCAAGGACGGCTTCAACCAGAACTACACCGCCGGCTCCTGGCAGGAACTGCTGCCGCTGATCTGGCAGGCGGGCGGCGAGATCGTCAAGGACGGGAAGTACAACTTCGACACGCCGGAGGCGGTGTCCGCGCTCAAGCAGTACGCGTCCTTGTTCGACGAGAAGCTCGCGCCCAACGACACCCCGCAGGGCGCCTTCCCGCAGACCTTCATCAAGGGCGAGGTCGGCGGCTTCTTCTCGGGCCCGTGGATGGTCGGCGTGCTGAACAACGACGGCGGCGCCGGCTTCAAGGACAAGTTCGACCTGGCGCTCTACCCCAAGGGCCCGGTCGCGGGCACCAGCTTCGTGGGCGGCGCCGACATGGTCGTCTTCAAGAAGGCCAAGAACCGGGACGCCGCCTGGAGGTTCCTGCAGTGGCTGACCGACCCCAAGGTCCAGGCCAAGTGGTACACGACCGTCAAGGCGCTGCCCAGCGTGCAGGCCGCGTGGCAGGAGCCGGAGCTGACCGCCGACAAGCAGTTGGCGATCTTCGGCGAGCAGCTCAAGGACGCCAAGACCCCGCCGCCCTTCCCGACCTGGGAGCAGGTCGCCAAGGTGCTGGAGACCGAGCTGGAAAAGGTCGCGCTCGGCAAGTCCACGCCCGAGGAGGCGGCCAAGGCGATCCAGTCGCAGACTGACACGATCGGGACCGGTCTGTAGCCATGGCCGTCCTCACGCGGCGGGCCGCCGGTGCGCGTCCCGAGGTCGAGATCCTGGGGAAGATCCGGCGGTCGGGCCTCGGGTGGATGTTCGTGCTGCCGTTCGTGGTGATGTTCGCCGTGTTCTACCTCGGGCCGCTGCTGGCCGGGCTGGGCATGAGCTTCACCGACATGCGCAGCACCGACGTCACCGACCCGTTGGGCGTGAACCCGGTCGGCGTGGAGAACTACATCCGGCTGGCGAACGACGAGGCGATGCGGGCGGCCGCGGTGAACACGGCGATCTTCGTGGTCACCGCGCTGCCGCTGACGATCGGTCTGGGCCTGGCCGCCGCGGTGGCGCTGAACTCCGGCATCGCCCGGCTGCCGGCCGCCCTCTTCCGGCTCGGCTACTATCTGCCGCACATCACCAGCATCATCGGCGTCGCCGTGGCCTGGAAGTTCCTGCTGGAACCGGACGCGGGCCTGGTCAACCGGCTGCTGGAGCTGGCTGGAATCTCCGGCCCGGCCTGGCTGCAGGACGAGTCGACGGCGCTGCCGTCGATCATCGCGATGACCGCCTGGCGCAGCTTCGGCTTCGACATGGTCGTCTTCCTCGCCGCCCTGCAGGGGATCCCCAGGGAGCTGTACGAGGCGGCCGAGGTGGACGGCGCCGGTCGCTGGGAGCGGTTCCGGGCGGTCACTCTGCCGCAGCTCCGGCCGGTGCTGCTGTTCTGCACGGTCTACAGCTCGACCGGGTTCATGCAGTTCCTTGAGGAGCCGCTGATCATGACCCAGGGCGGGCCGCTGAATTCCACACTCTCCGCCTCCTACGCGATCTTCAAACAGTTCGGCGTCGGCAACTACGGCTACGCGGGCGCCGCGGCGACGGTGCTGTTCACCGTGATCATCGCGCTCGCCGTCCTCCAGTTCCGGATCGGGAGGTCCCGATGAAGCGCACCAGCCGCCAGAACGCCATCACCTACCTGGGCCTCAGCGTCGGACTGCTGCTGGTCACCGGCCCGTTCCTGTGGGCGGTGCTGAGCTCCTTCAAGCCAGAGGCGGAGATCCGCAGGGACCCACCGCCGTTCTGGCCGGAGACCTTCACCCTGGGCAACTACGCCGAGCTGCTCGACCGGGTCGCGCTCGGCCGGGCGTTCGCCAACAGCCTGCTGGTCGCGCTGGTGATCGTCGCGGCCAACCTGCTGTTCTGCTCGATGGTCGGGTACGGCTTCGCGAAGATGTCGTTCCGCGGCAAGAACGCGGCGTTCGCGATGGTCCTGGTGCAGATGGCGGTGCCCGGCATCGTGCTGATGATCCCGCAGTTCGTGCTGATCGCGAAGCTCGGCCTGGTCAACACCTTCCTCGGGATCATCCTGCCCGGCCTCGTCACCCCTCTCGGCGTGTTCATGATGCGGCAGTTCATCTCCGACCTGCCGGACGAGCTGTTGCAGGCGGCCAGGATCGACGGAGCGAGGGAGTTCCGGATCTTCTTCACAATCGTGCTGCCCCTGTGCAAGCCCGCCCTGGCCACGCTCGGCCTGATCACTTTCCTGGGAGCCTGGAACAACTTCCTCTGGCCCGCCGTGGTGGCCCAGTCAGAGGGGATGTACACGCTGCCCGTGGCGCTGTCCATCCTCAACGGCCACGAGGGCACCCACTACAACCTGCTCATCGCGGGCGCGGTCATCGTGGTCGCGCCGATTCTCGTCCTGTTCGTCTTCCTGCAGCGCTTCTTCATCCAGGGCATCGCAACCTCCGGCCTCAAATAGAACGGCCTCAAGTAGACGGGACCACCCCATGCGCAAGACAGTCATCTCCGGCATGCTCGCGATCGGCCTGCTCGCCGCCACGACCGGCACCGCGGACGCCGGTGTCTCCGACACGATCACGCTCTACAAGTACGCCAAGGACACCTGGCGCTCGATGACCGCCATGGTCGACCCGGCCACCGGCGTACCGTCCGACAAGGTCTCCGGCGACCTCGCGACCCGGGCGAAGGTCACCTCGCCGACCAACCTCGCCACCTACGTCTGGAGCACGGTAACCGCTCGCGACCTCGGCCTGATCAGCCCCGTGGACGCCTCCCGCCGCGTCGGCAGAGTGCTGGCGGCCCTGGAGAAGATGGAGCGGCACACACCCACCGGCCAGTACTACAACTGGTACGACCCGGCCACCCTCCAGCTCGTCCGCATCTGGCCGGAGAACGGGGACCAGGTCAAGCTTTTCGCCTCCAGCGTCGACAACTCCTGGCTGGCCGCCGCGCTGATGATGGTCCGGGGCGCCATGCCGCAGCACGCCGCCGAGGCCGACAAGCTGGTGAAGAGCATGAACTTCGCCTCCTACTACGATCCCGCCGCGCGGCCCGACGCCGGGACCGGCCTCGTGCGCGGCGGCTTCTGGCCGGAGAAGCCCGACGGCTGCTCGGTCGAGAGCGACTACGCGGGCACCGGCACGAAGGTCTACTCGACCTGCCACCACTACGGCGCCCCCGCCGAGACCCGGATCGTCAGCTACGTCGGCATCGCACTTGGGCAGATCCCGCGTGAGCACTACTTCGGCATCTACCGGACCTTCCCCGACAGCGGCTGCGACTGGGCCTGGCAGGACCAGAAGCCGGTCGGTTCGTGGAAGACGTACCTGGGCGTCAAGGTCTGGGAGGGCACGTACGGCTACCGTGGCATGCGCTACGTCCCCAACTGGGGCGGGTCCATGTTCGAGGAGCTGATGCCCGACCTGGTCGTCCCCGAGTCGACTTGGGCGCCGAAGAGCTGGGGGCGCAACCACCCGGTCTTCGTCAAGGCGCAGATCGAGCACGGCCTGAACGAGGCGAAGTACGGCTACTGGGGCTTCTCGCCGTCCAACGACCCGCACGGCGGCTACCGCGAGTACGGCGTGGATCCGCTGGGCATGGACTCCGCGGGCTACACCTCCGACAAGGAGCGGACCAGCTCCGACCCGGGCTATGAGGGGTGCCGTGAGGCCCAGCCCGAGCCCACCTCCTACGGCGACGGCGTGGTCACCCCGCACGCCAGCTTCCTGGCGCTGCCGTACGCGCGCGAGCAGGCCCTGGCCAACCTGGCCAAGCTCCGGAAGAACTTCGACGCCTACGGCCCCGGCGGCTTCTACGACTCGGTCGCGGTCGGCTCGGGAGCCGTCTCCAAGTACTACCTCGCGCTGGACCAGGGCATGGTCATGGGAGCCCTGGGCAACGTGCTGGCCTCGAACAACATGCGCCGCTACTTCGGCTCCGGCCAGGCGAGCAAGATCCTGCGGCCGGTCATGGCGCTGGAGGAGTGGGACGTCGTCCCGCCCGCCTCCTGAAACACCGAGTCGGCGAACACCGTGCCGGCGAACACCGTGCCGGCCCGGCCCCGGGCCGGCACCACCGGAAATCCGATGGGAGATCTTTGTGAGTACGGCTGACGCCGCACGCCGCGACTGGCAGGAGCGCATCTACACGGCCTCGGGCGAGGTGAGGCCGGTCGCGGAGGTGGTGCCGGCCGCCCCGGCCGGGCTCGCCGCCGTCGCGGGGGCCGGTTGCGTGACCCTGACCTGGGACCCGGTTCCAGGAGCGATCGGCTACCTGGTCCACAGGGACGGCGCCTCGGTCAAGCAGCCCGACGTCGACGTCCCCGCAGTGCCTTTCACGAAATATGTGGACACGGGGCAGGGGGAGGCCTCCTACACCGTGGCGGCCATCGCGGCCATGGACGTGATCGGCCCCTTCTCCGCCCCGGTGGTGGCCGCCCCGCTCCGGGGGGAGAGCCGCGACGAGCGGGCGGCCGCCGCCTCGCTCCGGGGGGAGGGAGCCGTCGAGATCCGGGTCGACGCGGCGGGCGTGACGGGGGACCTGCCCCGGCCATGGCGGTACATGATCGGCTCGGAGCACCTGTCGCACATGCTGTCACCCGACACCACCGGAGGACGGCCGATCGGGCCCGAGCTGATCGCGGCGCTGCGCACGATGCGCGAGGAGTTCGGCGTGGAGACCGTTCGGGCGCACGCCATCCTCTGCGACGACCTCGGCGTCTACAAGGAGGTCGACGGGGAGCCCGTCCACGACTTCTCGGGCGTGGACCGGGTCTACGACACGATCATGGAGTTCGGCCTCCGGCCGATCGTCGAGCTCGGCTACATGCCCCGCGACCTGGCCGCCGACCCGTCCAAGACGGTCTTCGGCTACCAGGCGATCATCTCGCCGCCGAAGGACTACGACCGGTGGGGGGCGCTGGTCCGCGACCTCACCCAGCACCTCGTGGACCGCTACGGGCTCCAGGAAGTGATCGACAACTGGGCGTTCGAGGTCTGGAACGAGCCCAACCTGGCCGTGTTCTGGTCCGGCACACCCGAGGAGTTCTTCCGCCTCTACGACGTCAGCGCGGCGGCGGTCAAGTCCGTCCACCCCGGCCTGCGGGTCGGCGGCCCATCGTCGGCGGCCAACGGCTGGGTCGAGGAGTTGCTCGCGCACGTGCGGGAGTCCGGCGCCGCGCTCGACTTCGTCTCCACCCACACGTACGGCAACGCCCCGCTCGACTGGCGTCCGGCGCTGGCCCGGCACGGCCGTGAGGGCACCCCGATCTGGTGGACCGAGTGGGGCCCGACGCCCACCCACTTTCACGGCATCGGCGACGGCCCGTTCGGCGCGACCTTCCTGCTGCACGGCATGAAGTCGTCCGCGGGCCGGATCGACGCCCTGTCGCACTGGGTGGCGTCCGACCACTTCGAGGAGCTCGGCCGCCCGCCGCGCCTCTTCCACGGCGGCTTCGGCCTGCTGACCATCGGCAACCTGCGCAAGCCCCGCTTCCACGCGCTCACCCTGGCCGACCGGCTCGGCCCGGCGGAGCTCCAGGCCACCATGACCGGAGACATCGGGGGCGTCGAGGTCTGGGCGGCCCGCCACCCGGACGGCCGGGTCGGCGCGCTGGTCTGGAACGGCACGCTCAACCAGTCCCAGGCCGACGGCGTACCCGAGCTGTCACGCCGCGTCTCCCTGTCGGTGCCCGGCCTGTCCGGCTCCTACGAGCTCACCCATCACCGCATCGACGAGCACCACTCCAACATCCGCGCCGCGTGGCGTTCGATGGGCGACGGCGAGTGGCCTCAAGGCGATCAGTGGGACAAGCTCCGCGCCGCCGACATCCTTGACGAGCTGGCCCCACCGTCGACGGTCTCCGCCCCCGGAGAGGTCCTGATCGAGTTCGACCTCCCGATGCCCGGCGTCTCGTTCGTCGAGCTCACCCCGGCCCCATGAGCCCGAGATAGGTGACCGGCTCACCCCGCACAGGGGCGAGCCACCACGCCGCGCTCCGCGACCACCAGCGCGGAGCGCGGCGACCCAGGTCAATTGCAGGCCAGCACGTCCAACGCCCCAGGTAGCTGTAGTCGCCCGCGAGCAGGGGTGCAGGCTCGGGGGCGAACTCTTCGGCGCGTTCGAGTTGTTCATGCAGTGCATACGGGAGTTCCGCCTCGCGTACGAGGTCAAGCAACGGAACGCCGTCGATGAGGATCTGGTCGTGGTCGCCGCCCAGCCGGAACTCGATCTCTTGCACTCCCGCCTCCTTGTTCTACCTTCCGGTACGTCTTCCACGCCGGCTGAGCGGCGCAGATCTGTGGCGACCTTTCAAGGTTCCGTGCCGGGGAATGTCAGGACCTGGGAAGACGCGCTGAGGCGAGGTTGATCACGTGGAGATATTTCCGGATATGCCCCTGGCTGGCTGGGTCGACACCAAGGCGACCGTGCATAGGTTCGCGCAGGTCGTGGGGAAGGTAAGGCTCGGCGCGAGCGTGCGACGTAACCACTGGTGGAACGTGCCCTTCCATGTGACCGGCCGCGGCATCACGACGCGTCCGATGGGCGGGCTGGACGACACGCCCGTGTTCGCCATCGACTTCGATTTCATCGACCACAAGGTCGCGGTGAATGTGATCGACGGCCGCGCCGTCTCGTTCTCCCTCCCCGGCCGTTCGGTGGCGTCCTTTCACCAGGAGTTGTTCGCTGCCCTTCGATGGCTCGGCATCGAGGTCGAGATCAGGTCGGAGCCGTTCGACCTCGACGACAAGGTCCCCTTCGATGAGGACACGGCGCACGCCGCCTACGACCCGGCCATGGTCACCCGTTACTGGCAGGTCCTCTCCCAGGTGGCGCAGGTGCTCGAACGCTACGCCGCGGACTTCTCCGGCAAGACCAGCCCGGTCCACCATTTCTGGCACACCTTCGACATCGCGGTCACCCGTTTCTCCGGCCGGAAAGTGGACCAGGGGCCGCAGGTCGACGCCGTCACCCGTGAGGCGTACTCACAGGAAGTGATCAGTGCCGGATTCTGGTTCGGCGACGAGAACATGCCGGAACCGGCCTTCTACTCCTACACCGCGCCCGAGCCACACGGCCTCACCGATGAGCCGCTCCGTCCGGAACAGGCGTACTGGATGCCGTCCCGAGGCAGCCATCTGGCGGTCCTGCGCTACGCGGACGCGCGCACGGCCGCCGATCCGCGCGCCACCGTGCTCGACTTCCTGAACAGTGCCTACGAGGCCGGCGCTCGGCGCGCGGGATGGGACGTGGCCGCCACGTACTGCCCGGAGGGTGCCACCGACCCACTCCACTGACCCGGGCGGGTACGACGGCGGGTGCCGCC
>JBIOWF010000234.1:0-4578 GCA_044868295.1 Microtetraspora sp.
CCATCCCCGCCTACCAGTGTGGCCGCCGCGCCATCCGCATCCGCGTTGACGAACTCGAGGCCGCACTCCGCCGCATCCCCTCGGCAAGGTGACCAGCCACGGTTGGAGCCGCTGCACTTCGCCCAGAATGGGCGCCCCAGTCCGCCGATAGTGACGCCATGGACGGCTCCTTTACGGGCCATGCGCGCACCGTCAACGCCGCGCTGGTCAGGCGGGCCACTCCACTGTTTGGAGTTCCTCAGATGGGCGCTTGTTGCAGATTGCTAACCGTCTCGCAGCGCGGATCGCATCGCCCATCGGAGGAGGCGGACAACGCGTGTAGCGGCCATGGTCCCGACCGTTGCCACTCGATCCGCCGAGGGCCGTTGCTGCCTCGTGCCCAGGCGCGCGGCTTTCTGGTCAGGCAGCGCCGGCGAACTTGAGCATGTCGACAAAGCCGAACTGGCCGGTGGAAGGTGCGATCGGCGCAGTCGGCTTCCAAGCGGGGTCCAGGTAGAGGTAGGAGTTCGGGTCCCTCTGTAGGAGGCCGACCAGCACCTCCGCGACGATCCTGCCACCGACCGCGCCCAGTCGCTCGGCGTTGTTGGGCGGCAGCTCGGCCTCCTTGAGGATGTAGTACCAGAGCGGGGCCTCGCCGGACCAGCCCGGATCGCTACTGAGGCCAAGGGTCGCGTTGCTCAGGACCGGTGCACCCATCGCCCGGGCAACCTGCTGACCCGATGGGAGCCCGACGTGCTTGCCGCGTAGTGAGTTCCGTACGGCGAGATGGGTCGTCGGGTCCGGGGGCGGGACGACCGAGGCCGGGAGGGTGGCGAGCGGGAGCGAGAGCTTGGTGTCGATCTTGCGAGGCTTTCGCGCCGGGAAACTCGGGTCGACGGGGAGGATGTTCTTCCACTCGATGACCAGGTCCGGAGGGACGGGACGCCCGCCGTTGAGGTTGAAGCCTTCGTCCGGGCCGAACACCGGGACGCCGCCGCGATCCAGCGATCCTTGGTTGATGACGTAGAAGGGCCGGACCATGCTGTGACCGAACCGGTAGGCGGCGACGGCGAACTCGACCGGCATGAACGGCCGGCCGTCCCTGTTGGTGGGGCGGTAGTACTTCAGGGTGATCACCGGCGCCTTGCCGGCGACCTCCTTGTAGACCGTGCCGGTCGGGCCTACGAGCGCGTCCCCGACGATACGTGGGAGGAAGTCGTGCGTCACGGCCCACTGGTAGTGCCACCGCGTCATGCGGCGAGCGGTCTCAAACACCCCACTCGCGACGGAGGCCCTGCGACCTCGCCTGGACGACGATCCGGTTGTGGAACCTCGCGATCGCCTGGTGGAGCTGTACGACAATCAGGTTCTCGTCGTTGCGCAGCTCGGGGATGACGGCGCGACCGGCGGCGTCCCTCGGCATGTCCTGAACATCGTGGACGTTCGCGGTGACGAGCAGCTTGTCGGGGTCGGCCGGGTCGTAGAACTGCGGGTCGCTCGCCGGCCCCCGCCCGTACAGCGAGTCGAGGTCGTAGCGCGGCGTTCGGAAGTTGGTCGTCGCGTAAGGGTCGGCCTGCTGCAGGGAGAGCGGTGTGTTGTCGAAGGTGATGTCGTGATCGACGAACTGCCCGATGAAGGTGAAGCCCGCGAAGAGTCGCGGGCTCGTGTTGAGCAGGGTGTCGTCGGGGACCGTCTGGTCCTCGACCATGGTCCTCGCGAGGCCCTCCAGCAGGTCGTCGCTCGGCGCGAACGCCGGCAGCTTCTTGAACATCGCGCCGAACCGGCCCTCGGCCAGACGGTTCTGGCTGGTGAGGTAGAGGCCTCGGAGCTCGGCCCCGTGAAGGACCTCGGTCCCGGCGGCGGCGGCGTTGGTCGCTGCTCGGGCGGCGGTCCAGGCCCGGCCGACGATGGCACCTGCGGTGAGGCTAGCGGCTCCGACGAGAAAGGCACGCCGACGGAGGTGCCCGTGGCCGGCCGGCATCTGGTGTCGCTTCACATCACTCATGGTGTTGCCCTCCTGCCGCGGCGCGGCGGATCGGGGGTGGCGTGTCAGCTGAGGGTCAGGTTGCCGCTGCGCAGCAGCCCAGCTCTGGCGTAGAACACCGTCGCCGGGTCCAGCTGGGACGTCACCGCCGTTGCGCTGGACAGCTTGATCGAGAAGAAGTCGCCGGGCGACGGGGCGAGGTCTCCGTCGTTGTCACGCACGATGACCTCGAAGCGGCACAGCGGCGTGGAGCTGACGCATGCAGGGGCGAAGCGCGTCGGTGCCGAGGTCGCGGTCCGGTACCGACCCAGGAAGATCAGCTCGTTGCCGCCCGGTGGGGGCTCCTGGCCGATGCAGATCATCGACTCCAGCACAGGGTCGAGGGTGTCGACCGTTCCGTGCACCGAGAAGCCGGAGCCCAGCGGGTTCGTCCCGTGGTCGGTGTAGGAGAGCTGGATGCGCAGGCGACCGGCCGGCGGATTCGGCTTGACGCTCGACGACGAGCTTTCGCAGCTGAAGCTGAAGCCAAACGACGCAGCGTCCCTGAACAGCACACCGTCCGGGGCCAGCTGCCCTCCACCGCGCCCGGTGCAGGCGGTGAGCGTCACCGCGAGGATGCCGGCCAGGCAAACTCCCCACCAGCGGCGCCGGGGTCGAGCTGAGGCAAGAGTCATCACAGGTCCCTCCCAAGACCGCTGACGCGCCCGACGGGGGGCCGAGCCGTCACTCAGGCGATTCGCATACCCAGGCCCACACCCGGCCACGCCAGGAGACCCTCTCCAACTTTGGGATCAGACAGGAGCGCTGGTGCAAGACGCCCGAGGCGCCCTTCGGCCAGGGCGAGCGCGGCACCCTCCAGGGGCCTCAAGGGGCGTCGTTGCGTTCCTCAGCAGGCGAAAGCGTCGCAGGGACAGCAACCACACTCCTTGATTCACAGCGCACCACGCAAAAATCCGCTTATGGGACAAGTGCGCCATTCCGGGCAGGCGGGCTAATCCTGCCACCGCAACCGGGCTACTCCAGCCCAAGGCTCCGCGCGGGCCGCGTGCGGTACCCGCGCGACGACCAAGTCGTAGGAGTCGTGGATCAGGCCGCGTACGACGTCGTTCTCGACCGAGCCATCGAGGTCCACGGTGTTCCAATGGCGCTTGTTCTGGTGGTAGCCAGGTCTGATCCCGGCGTAACCCTCGCGCAGTTCGAGCGCTCGCTTAGACTTGCACTTGAGATTGACAGAACTCGGCGCGGCGGAGAGCGGCACCAGCCGAAACACCTTGCCGCCGACCTTCATCACCGCCACGCCCTCACCGAACGGGTTACGTCTCCTCGGCCACAGGTAGGCCGAGACAGATCGCCAGGACATCGTCGCGAGTCACGGTCCCAGTGTGGCGATCCCCGATGGCGTCACGTGGCGACGACGCTGGGTCATACCGCCGCGTAGCGGGCTCGAGCTATGAGCGTTCGCCGCATCGAAGGAGGCGCTCCGGTCCAGGGACTCTGCGAGTGCCCTCAGCGCTACGCTCCCCTTCGTGGCTGGAGCAGCGCAGATCCTGGACCACCTTGCCGGCGACGGGCGGATCGCCGCCGACTGGGTTGCGGGCCTTCGCGCGGCCGACGCTGGCATCGACACCAAGCTCGAGGCCTGCTTAGCGAAGGTGGCCGATGCCGGCCCCTACCTGCCACGTGAGCAGGATGAGAACTCGGTCATCTGGCGAGCCTTCGAATTGCCCCTCAACCAAGTGCGGGTCCTGGTCCTCGGACAGGATCCCTACCCAGACCCGGCACGCGCGACGGGCTTGAGCTTCTCCACCGGTCCGGGCGGCGATGTGCCCGATTCGCTAGCCAACATCTTCCAGGAGCTCCCCGTCGAGTACCCGCCGCCCAAGACCGGCGACCTCACCGCATGGACCAAGCAGGGCGTCATGCTGCTCAACCGCGCCCTCACTCTTCCGTGCGACAAACGGCCACGGCCGAGGCGGCACATCCGGTGGTGGTCGCCGCTAGCCGCAGCGACCATGAAGGCAATCCAGGTGGAGGCCGCGGCCCGGCCGATCGCAGCCGTGCTCTGGGGAGTACCTGCTCACGGCATGCGCAAGTACCTGGCGCCCGACGTCGAGATCTTCGCGTCCAGCCACCCGTCGCCGATGTCGGCACTCCGAACAGCCGGTGCCGAACCGGCGTTCCGCGGCTCCGATCCCTTCGGCAGGGTCAACCGCTGGTTCGAGAGCCGACACGTCGACCCCGTCGACTGGACCATCCTCGATTGAGCTCACCTCAGAGGCCCCTATGCCGCCTCCCCTGAGGGGACCGCTCAGGCGCGTCTTCCAGCCGCCTCTCGGACGCCACGAATTGGCCGTTGACAGCCGAGATGACCCGCCCCACTCAAGTTGGCGGGTTCGGCCGATACTGTGTGGGTTGCTGACCGAGGAGACCAATGAGCGACGTTGACGGCACGGTAGTGCCTCTGTGGACCCTGTCCACGGCCGAGGGTTCGACCGCCGTTCCCGCATTCCCCGACGAGGGCGGGCTGACGCCTGAGCGTCTGTCGGAACTGCGCTCGGCGCTGGCCGCATTTGTGTCAGCGCCGCTGGTCACCCTGGAAGCTCATCCGCTCCCAG
>JBIOWF010000235.1:0-24192 GCA_044868295.1 Microtetraspora sp.
TGATCGCGATGATCGCCTGGTACACCGCGACCCGCGACTGGCGCGCCGGGGCGGTGCTGGTCGGCTACGCGGCGGGCTGGCTGCCCTGGTTCTATTTCGCGATCGCCGACAACCGGACGATGTTCCTCTGGTACGCGCTGCCGATGCTGCCCTTCATGATCCTGGCCATCGTCCTCGCCTTCGGCCTGCTCATCGGCCCGCCCGACGCCACGCCGACCCGGCGCGCCGCCGGGGCCGCCGCCACCGGCGCGTTCGCCCTGCTCTCGCTCGCCAACTTCTGGTGGCTGTATCCCGTCCTCGGGGCCGAGATCATCACTCATCAGGACTGGTATCGCCGAATGCTCTTCAGGACCTGGGTGTGACGCCGGCCTCCGACGCCGAACCGACCCGGCCGCAGGCGTCCTAGGCTGATCCACGTGAGTAAGACGAGAAACAGGGGCGGGCAGGGGACTCCCGCCACAGTGGCGCTGACCCAGGCGAAGGCGGACTTCACCCTGCACCCCTACGACCACGACGCCAACGCGGGGGCGTACGGCGAGGAAGCCGCGGACGCGCTCGGCGTGCCGTACGAGCGGATCTTCAAGACGCTGGTGGCGGAGACCGAGGGCGGTCTCGCCGTGGCCGTCGTTCCGGTCTCGGGCAAGCTGGACCTGAAGGCCTTCGCCGCCGCGCTCGACGGCAAGCGGGCGGCCATGGCCGACGCGGCCAAGGTGGAGCGGGTCACCGGCTATGTCGTCGGCGGAATCAGCCCCCTGGGCCAGCGCAAGAGGCTGCCGACGGTGATCGACGAGTCGGCGCTGGACTTCGAGACCGTCTACTTCTCCGCCGGACGCCGCGGCCTGCAGATCGAGACGGCCCCCGACAATCTCGTCCGGCTCACGCAGGCGATCACGGCGTCCATCAGCAAGAGCTGAACCCGAGGTGGCCGGTGCCGCCGCAGACGTCGCAGGGACCGCGGCTTTGGCCGTAGGGGATGGAGCCGTGCCCCCCGCACATGTGACAGGGCCACGGCTGGCAGGGCCACCATGACAGGACGTGACGGGGCCACCGTCTGACCTCCCTGGTCGTGGTCCTCATGTGGGTCTCCTTGCGGAGGGAACGAGCGGAGGGAACGAGCGGATGCGCACGGCCGCCGGCCGGCAGTCCGTGATCGCCAAACCCGGACAGGCTTGGCGATCACGAGGTGCGACGCGAGTTGTCAGCCGGTGGCGCCGGCCTTGATCGCGCCGGCCAAGCCTGGGCGGATTTCAGCCATCTTGGGCGAGACCGGGCGCTTGAACCACTTCTGGTAGAACTTCGTGTAGGTGCCGTCGGCGATGATCTCGTCGATCTTGGTGTCGAACGCCTTGACGAGAGCCGAGTTGCCCTTCTTGATCGGGAACGCCGTGCCCTGGAGGCTCTCCCCCTCAGCTGCGATCTTGAGTGCCTTCTCCCGCTCGACGTACTCCTCCGCGTCGGCGCCGCCGACGACGAACGCGTCGATCCCGCCGGAAAGCAGTTGCGCGATCGCGGGAGGCTGGTCCTTGAACTGGGTGAGGGCCGCGCCCGGGGCCGAGGTGGCCTCGTCGAACAGCATCACGTCCGGCTCCATGGCCAGGGCCCGGGCGATCACCCGCAGGTCTCCCGCCACCTGCGGGCGCTGCGCGAGGTCCAACTGGTGCGGACCGAACAGACCGGACGGCTGGTCCACTACCAGCTCGACCTCGAGGTCGATCGCTCGGCCCGGACCTCGAGCAGGCCATCTTCCGGTAGCCCGCCGTCCGCATCCCACATCGGCGAATGTTGCCGTCGCGAGGACGACTCCCGCCCGGACAGACTGGCCGCATGAGTGAGCTGCACTTTCTGAGCGCGACGGAGCTGTCGGGGCTGCTTCGTTCCAGGCAGATCAGCGCGGTGGAGGTGACCGAGGCGCACCTCAGGCGGATCGAGGAGGTCAACCCGCGGGTCAACGCGATCGTGACGCTCACCGCCGGCAAGGCGCTCCAGGCGGCGGCGCGGGCCGACGAGGACTGGGCGCGCGGCGTGTGGCACGGGCCGCTGCACGGCCTGCCGGTCGCGCACAAGGACCTGCTGGACACCGAGGGCGTCCGGACGACGTACGGCTCCCGCGTCTACGCGGGCCACGTGCCCGCGCGGGACGACCTGCTGGTCACCCGCGTACGGCAGGCGGGCGGGATCGCCGTCGGGAAGACCAACACGCCCGAGTTCGGCACCGGGTCGCACACGGTCAACGAGGTGTTCGGCACCACCCGCAACCCCTACGACCTCGGCCGGAGCGCGGGCGGCAGCAGCGGCGGGGCCGCCGCCGCGCTCGCCACCGGGATGGTGCCGCTGGCCGACGGGACGGACATGGGCGGCTCGCTGCGCAACCCGGCCTCGTTCTGCAACGTCGTGGGGCTGCGGCCGACCCCCGGGCGGGTGCCCGCGGCGCTCTCCCGCGACGCGGGCTGGTTCACGCTGAACGTGTCCGGGCCGATGGCCAGGACCGTCGCCGACACGGCGCTGCTGATGAGCGCGATCTCCGGCTTCGACCCCTCGTCTCCGATCTCCGTCAAGGAAGGGCCCGAGGTCTTCGCCCAACCGCTGGAGAGCGACTTCACCGGGGCCCGGGTCGCCTTCAGCCCCGACCTCGGCGGGCTGCCGGTCGACGCGGAAACCGCCCGGGTGACCGCGGAGGCGGTGGCCGTACTGCGGGATCTCGGCGTGAAGGTGGAGCGCGCCGATCCGGATCTGAGCGGCGCGGACGAGGCGTTCCGCACCTACCGGGCCTGGTGGTACGCGGCGAACTTCGGTGACCTGCCGGGCGACACGCTGGCCGCCAACGTGGTGTGGAACGTCGAACAGGGACGCGAGGTCACCGGGCAGGACCTCGCCCGGGCCGAGCGCCTTCGGACGGAACTGTTCCGCCGGATGTCCCGGTTCTGGGCCGACTACGACTTCCTGATCGCCCCCGTCAGCCAGGTGCCGCCGTTCCCGGTGGAGAACCCGTATGTCACCGAGATCAACGGGGAGCCGCTGCCCGACTACCTGGCCTGGATGCGCTCGGCCTACTGGATCACGATGCTGCACGCCCCGGCGATGTCGGTGCCCTGCGGGTTCACCTCCGCCGACCTGCCGGTCGGGGTCCAGATCGTCGGCCGGCCGTGGGCCGACCTCGACGTGCTCCGTCTCGGCCACGCGTTCGAGCAGGCGACCGGGCACGGCCGGCGGCGGCCCGCCCTCTAGGTCCCTAGCCCACCTGTCGCTCGCGGTAGGCCACCACGAACTCGATCAGCCAGAAGACCCCGGTGGCGAGGATCGGCCAGGCGAGCAGGACGCCGTGTGCGGTGACCCCCAGGTAGTTCGTGGTGGTGAGGCCCCCTGGGCCGGCCGCCTGGATCGTTCCCTTGGCCGACGTGCCCACGTTGAGCGTGATGTATCCGGCGAGGAGACCTCCCCCGCTCAGACCCAGCAGCGCCGCGATGGGATGCCTGCGGGCGACCACGTAGGCCACCGCCCCGCAGACGAGCCCGAGCCCCCCGGCGATCAGTGCGAACCAGCCGTCGGCGGCGATGAGCGACTGCGCCTCCGGATCGGCCAGCTGCGGCCCCGTGTCGGTCAGGACGTACTGGGAGGTGGGCGCGACGGCCGACCAGGCGAACCCGGCCGCCACCCCGAGCACCGCCAGCGCGAGCACCGTCGCCGCCGTCGTCGTCAAATCGCCCCTCAGCTGCCGCACCGTCCTGATGGTACCCAGCCGGCTCCTCCGCTCCGCGTAAGCCGAAACCGGCTTGTCGCTTCCGGCTCCCCCTGTCGGATAAAAACCGGCAGTCCCCCCGCCGCAACGATGGCGATGTCGCGCAGCGCCGTTACTCTTAGCCGGTGAGTGAGCGAGACGAGCGAGCCGACGAGCACAACGATGTGTCACGAACGCCTGACTCCTGGGTTGGCCGAGCCGAAGGCGAGGAAAAGGCGTGAGCGAAGAGGTCTGGCACATCGAGCCGTCGGGTCCGCTGCGCGGGGACGTCGAGGTCCGCGGGTCCAAGAACGCGGTCTCCAAGCACATGGTCGCGGCGATGCTCGGCACCGGCCCGAGCACCCTGCACAACGCGCCGGAGGTCGGCGAGGTCGGCCTGACCGCCGCCATGCTGGAGGCGCTGGGCATCCACGTGGAGATCACACCCGGTGAGATCACGATCGAGCCGGGCTCCGAGATCCGGCCCCGGGTGCCCGAGGAGTACACCGGGCTGAACCGCATCCCCATCCTGATGCTGGGCCCGTTGCTGCATCTGGCCGGTGAGGCGTTCGTGCCCCTCGTCGGCGGCGACCCGATCGGGCGGCGGCCGGTCAACTTCCACGTCGAGGCGCTGCGCGCGATGGGCGCGGAGGTCGAGGTCGGCGACACGGGCATCACCGCCCAGGCCACCCGCCTGCGCGGGACCCGGATCACGCTGCCGTACCCCAGCGTCGGAGCGACCGAGACCATCCTGATGACCGCCGTGCTCGCCGAGGGCAAGACGGTGATCAAGGGTGCGGCGATGGAGCCCGAGGTCGTGGAGCTCGCGCTCTTCCTCCAGCGGATGGGCGCGATGATCGAGCTCAGCCCCGACCGGCGCATCGTCATCGAGGGCGTCGAGCGGCTGCACGGGGCGTCGACCTGGCTCGCCGGGGATCGCATCGAAGCGTTCTCCTACCTCGTGGCCGGGCTTGTGACGGGCGGCGAGGTGCGCGTCCACGGCTGCCCGCAGGACCGGCTGGTCACGGCCATCACGACGCTCGCGCGGATGGGCGCGAGGTTCGACATCACCGACGACTGGCTGACGGCCTGGGCGACCGACGGGCTGCGGGCCGCCGCGGTGCAGACCGACACCCACCCGGGGTTCATGACCGACTGGCAGACCCCGCTGATGGTGCTGTTCACGCGCGCCGAGGGCATGTCCGTGCTGCACGAGACGGTCTTCGAGAACCGGCTCGTCTACGTGCCGGCCCTGCAGAAGATGGGATGCGAGATCGAGGTCTTCGCCCAGTGCCTGGGCGGCCCCGCCTGCCGCTACCACGACACCAACGCCAAGCACTCCGCGGTCGTCCGCGGAGTGTCGAAGCTGCGCGGCGCCGACGTCACGCTGCCCGACATCCGCGCCGGGTTCTCGGCGGTGCTGGCGGCCGCGGTCGCCGAGGGCACGTCGACCCTGCGCGGCGTGAACCACATCGAGCGTGGCTATCACCGCCCGTTCGAGCAGTTCACCTCACTCGGGTTGAAGATCAGCAGGGGAGCGTAAAGGTTCTCGCGTTCCCCGTTTGGGGACGATCGTCAGGTCGCACGACACACACGTGACCTTTCGACTCGCCGGGGTCGGCGCGCTGGGCGTGTCCGGCGCGCTCGCCGGCGTCCTGGCCGCCGCGCTGGCCATGCCCGTGGTGGGCGGCGCCGGCTACGCGGTCAAGAGCGCCGTGAGCACGTTCACGGAGCTCCCCCCGCCGCCGCGCGAGGACCCGCTGCCGGAGATGACCCGGCTGCTGGACAAGAACGGCAAGCAGATCGCCCAGTTCTACTACCAGAACCGGCGATCGGTGCCGATAGAGAAGATCGCGCCTTTCATGCAGAAGGCGATCGTCGCCATCGAGGACGCGCGGTTCTACGAGCACGGCGCGCTCGACATCAAGGGGACATTCCGGGCGCTGGTGGCCAACACCCAGGCGGGCGGCATCCGCCAGGGCGGCTCGTCGCTCACCCAGCAGCTCGTCAAGAACATCATGGTCAACCGTGCCGAGTCGGACCATGAGCGCAGCCTCGCGCGGGTGCGGAACGTCCAGCGGAAGATCTCCGAGCTGCGGTACGCGCTGTCGCTCGAGAAGAAGTACAGCAAGACGGAGATCCTGGAGCGATACCTCAACATCGCCTACTTCGGCGCGGGCGCGTTCGGCGTGCAGGCCGCCGCGCACCGGTTCTTCGGCGTCGACGCCGCGAAGCTCAACCTTCTCCAGGCGGCGACGCTCGCGGGCGCCGTCCGCACGCCGTTCAGCACGGACCCGTCACGCGGCAAGGAGCAGCGGACGCGGCTCTGGGAGCGGCGCAACCTCGTGCTGGACCGGATGGCCCAGCTCGGCATGATCGACACGGCCAGGGCGGCGGCGGGCAAGGCCAGGCCGCTGAGTCTTCGGATGCAGGCCGAGCCCGGTGGCTGCGGTGAGAGCAAGTACCCGTTCTTCTGCGTGTACGTGCAGCACGAGGTGCTCACCAACCCGGCGTTCGGATACACGGCGGCCGACCGGCGGCGGCGCCTGGAGCGCGGCGGGCTCACCCTGCGGACCACGATCGACCCCCGCGCGCAACGCTCGGCGCAGCAGGCCATCTCGTCACGGGTCGACGCCCGGGACACCGAGGTGACAGCCGAGGCGATGGTGGAGCCGGGCACCGGCCGCGTCCGCGCGCTGGCGGCGAGCAAGCGCTACGGCCGCAACCCGCACGGCCGCAACGACGGGCCGAGCACCACCTACAACCTGCCCGCCGACGAGGCGCACGGCGGCGGGAACGGCTTCCAGGCCGGATCCACGTTCAAGGCCTTCACGCTGGCCACGGCGCTGGCCAACGGCTGGCGGTTCGGTGAGGGCTTCAGGACCCCGGGACGGTTCGTGCCCAAGGGCGGCTACCGCGACTGCGCCGGGAACCGGGTCGACGACCGCAGGGCGCGGATCTACAACGCCAGCGGCGAGGGCACCGGCGGGCCGTACAGCCTGGAACTGGGGACGTGGAAGTCCGTCAACATCTTCTACATGATGCTGGAGCGCCGCGTCGGACTGTGCAACGTGGTCAAGACGGCCAAATCGCTCGGCATCAGCCGGGCCGACGGCGAGCCCCTGCGGGAGGTTCCCACGTTCACGCTCGGCGTCAACGAGATGGACCCGCTCACCGTGGCCGCCGCGTTCGCCGCCTTCGGCGCGCGCGGTCGCTACTGCCGGCCGATCGCCATCACCGACATCATCGAGCGGGACGGCAGCCGGGTCACGGTGCCGCCGAGCTGCTCCGCCGCGCTCGACAAGCGCGTCGCCGACGCGGTCAACCACGTCCTGTCGGGGGTTTTCACCAAGGGCACGATGCACGGGCAGTCGATCGGGCGGCCCGCGGCGGGCAAGACCGGCACGAACAACAGCTACACCTCGGCCTGGTTCGCGGGCTACACACCCGATCTGGCGGCCGCGGTGAGCATCGGCGACATCCGCGGCTCGTACCGTTACCCGCTCACCGGGGTGCGGATCGGCGGTGGCTACTACGGCGCGGTGCAGGGCGCCTCGCTCCCCGGGCCCATCTGGGTCTCGTCCATGCGCGGCGCTCTGCGGCACACCCCGCCCAGCCGTTTCCGGCCGCCCGACATGGGGCGGTTCGGCGGCGGCTACACCCCCGGCCTCAAGGACCTTCTCAAGCTCGAGAAGCTGAAGAAGTTCCTCGCCGACCACCGCCACCACCTGCGCAGGCACCGCTGGCCCAGCTGGCACCGGCTCTTCCCGTTGCCGCCGTGGGAGTTCACGCGCCCAGGCAGGCGGGTCCGAGGAGCTGCTTCAGATCGCCCATCAGGGCGGGCGAGAGGGTGACCCGGAACCGGTCGTCGAGCCGCATGACCGTGGTGCGCGGCCCGTCGTGCACCTGAAGGTGGACCTCCGTGGCGCCGGGATGGGCGATCAGGACCTCCTTGAGGCGGCCGACCACCGGCGGGGTGCACCGGGCCACGGGCACGCCGACGACCAGCGGGCCGCGGGGGAAGAGGTCCGGGGCGGTCACGTCCATCGCGATGATCTTCGGGACGTCCTCGCGCTTGTCGACGCGGCCCTTGACGAGGACGATCGCGTCCTCGGCGAGGACCGGGGCGCAGAGCTGGTACGCCGAGGGGAAGATCATCACTTCGATGGCGCCCGCCAGGTCCTCCAGCTGGGCGACGAGCCAGGTGTCGCCCTTCCTGGTGACCTTCCGCTGTAGTCCGCTGAGGATGCCGCCGACGGTGACGATCCGGCCGTCCGGCCAGTTCTCGTCCTGGAGCGCCGCGACCGAGCAGTCCGCCCCCGCGGCCAGGACGTGCTCGACGCCGAGCAGCGGATGGTCGGACACGTAGAGGCCGAGCATCTCCCGCTCGAACTGCAGGAGCGTCGCCTTGGCCCACTCCCCCGGCGGGACCCGCACGTCGAAGGTCTGATCCGGCGCGCCGAAGAGAGAGTGCTGGCCGATCGCCTCGTTCTTCTTGATGTCGATGATCGCGTCGACGGCCTGCTCGTGCACCATGAGCAGGCCCTTCCTGGCGTGCCCGAGCGAGTCGAACGCACCCGCCTTGATCAGCGACTCGATCACGCGCTTGTTGCAGACGGCGGCGGGCACCTTGCGCAGGAAGTCTTTGAAGTCCGCGAATCGGCCCTTCTCCTTCCGGGCGGAGATGACGCCGTCGACGACGTTGCCGCCCACGTTGCGGATCGCGGACAGGCCGAAACGGATGTCCGTGCCACGCGGGGTGAAGTCGAAGTCGGAGTCGTTGACGTCCGGCGGCAGCACCTTGATGCCCATGTGGCGGCACTCGTTGAGGTAGAGCGCCGACTTGTCCTTGTCGTCCTTGACGCCCGTGAGCAGCGCCGCCATGTACTCGGCCGGGAAGTGCGCCTTGAGGTAGGCCGTCCAGTAGGAGACCAGCCCGTATCCGGCGGTGTGGGCCTTGTTGAACGCGTAGTCGGAGAACGGCAGGAGGACGTCCCACAGCGCCTTGATCGCGGCGGCGGAGAAGCCGTTGTCCTTCATGCCTTTCTCGAAGAACTCGAACTGCTGGTCCAGCTCGGACTTCTTCTTCTTGCCCATGGCGCGGCGGAGCAGGTCCGCGCCGCCGAGCGAGTATCCCGCGACCTTCCGCGCGATGGCCATGACCTGCTCCTGATAGACGATCAGGCCGTAGGTCGTGTCGAGGATCTCCCTGAGCGGTTCCTCCAGCTCGGGATGGATCGGGGTGATCGTTTGCTGGCCGTTCTTGCGAAGCGCGTAGTTCGTGTGCGATCCGGCGCCCATCGGGCCGGGGCGGTAGAGCGCGAGGGCCGCGGAGATGTCCTCGAAGCCGTCCGGGCGCATGGTCCGCAGGAGTGCGCGGCTGCCGCCGCCGTCCAGCTGGAAGACGCCCAGCGTGTCGCCGCGGCTCAGCAGCTCGTAGGTGGCGCGGTCGTCGAGCGGCAGCGTGAGCAGGTCGATCGGGTCGCCGCCGCCCCGTTCGATCATCTTCAGGCAGTCGTCGATGATCGTGAGGTTGCGCAGGCCGAGGAAGTCCATCTTCAGCAGGCCGAGCGCCTCGCAGGTCGGATAGTCGAACTGCGTGATGACCGCGCCGTCGGAGTCCCTGCGCATGATCGGGACGTTGTCGATCAGCGGCTCGGCGGACATGATGACGCCGGCGGCGTGCACGCCGGGCTGCCGGATCAGGCCCTCCAGGCCCCTGGCGAGGTCCACCGTCGCCTTGACGTCGGCGTCCTCCTCGTAAAGCCGGCGCAGTTCACCGGCCTCGCCGTAACGCGGGTGGTCCGGGTCGAAGGCCCCGCTCAGCGGGACGTCCCTGCCCATCACCGGTGGCGGGAACGCCTTGGAGATCTTGTCGCCCAGCGCGTACGGGTAGCCCAGGACCCGGGCCGAGTCCTTGATGGCGGCTTTCGCCTTGATGGTGCCGAAAGTGGCGATCATGGCGACCTTGTCGGCGCCCCATTTCTCCGTGACGTACCGGATGACGTCGGCTCGCCTGCGCTCGTCGAAGTCGATGTCGACGTCGGGCATGGAGACGCGCTCGGGATTGAGGAACCGCTCGAAGATCAGGCCGTGCGGGATCGGGTCCAGGTCGGTGATGCCCAGCGCGTACGCCACGAGGGATCCAGCCGCGGATCCCCGGCCGGGGCCGACCCGGATGCCGTTGTCCTTCGCCCACATGACGAAGTCGGCGACCACGAGGAAGTAGGAGGGGAAGCCCATCTGCAGGATGACATCGATCTCCTTCTCCGCCCGCCGCCGGTGCTCCTGGTCGACTCCGTCCGGGAAGCGGCGGTCCATGCCCTCCGAGACCTGCCTGCGGAACCAGGTCTGCTCGCTCTCCCCCTCGGGCACCGGGAAGCCCGGCATCAGGTTCTTGTAGCCGAACATGCCCGACGGGTCGACCTTCTCGGCGACCAGCAGCGTGTTGCGGCAGCCCTCCTGCCAGACGTCGGAGGAGTCGACCGCCCGCATCTCGTCGGGGGACTTGATGTAGTAGCCGCTGCCGTCGAACCGGAACCGGTCCGGGTCGGCCAGCCGCGTACCGGTCTGGACGCAGAGGAGCGCGTCGTGTCCGGCCGAGTCGGACTCGTACGTGTAGTGGGAGTCGTTGGTGACCAGCGGCGGGATGCCGAGTTCCCGGCCGATGCGGGTCAGCCCGTCGCGGACCCGCCGCTCGATGTCCAGGCCGTGATCCATCAGTTCCAGGAAGTAGTCGTCCTTCCCGAATATCTCCTGATATTTCGCGGCGGCCCGGACGGCCTCGTCGTACTGCCCGAGACGCAGGCGGGTCTGCACCTCGCCGGACGGGCAGCCCGTGGTCGCCATCAGGCCTTCGGCGTGCTCGGCGAGCAGTTCGGCGTCCATCCTCGGCCACTTGCGGACGAGACCCTCGGTGTAGGCGCGGGAGCTCAGCCGCATCAGGTCGCCGAGGCCGATCTTGTTCTTGGCCCAGATGGTCATGTGGGTGTAGTAGCCGCCCGCCGAGACGTCGTCGCCCTTCTGGTACGGCTCGCCCCACACGACCGGCTTGTCCTGCGTCCGGGACTCCGGTGCGACGTACGCCTCGATGCCCAGGATCGGCGTGACACCGGCGGCCGTGGCCTGCCTGTAGAAGTCGTAGGCGCCGTGCATGTTGCCGTGGTCGGTCATCGCGATCGCGGGCATGCCCAGCTCGCCCACGACCTTGAACATCTGCTTCAGCCGCGCCGCACCGTCGAGCATCGAGTACTCGGTGTGGACGTGCAGATGCACAAACGACTCGGCCATGGATCCCCTTCAACCATCGGCGATCCGAGCGTACGCCTCAGCTCTGACAGTCCTCCTCCGCGAGCTGCAGGCCCGCCTCGATGACGGCGTTCATCACCGGCGCGAGCCGCGACTCGCCGAGGCGGGGGGCACGGCGGGCCATGGCGGCCACCAGGCGGCGCTCACGCTCCATGTCGCGGCCCGCGAAGCCGCCGACCGGCTTGAGCCGCTGGACGGTTCCGGCCAGCGCCGCCCGGCGCTCCAGCAGCGTGGCGAGGGCGGCGTCCACCCGGTCGATGGCCTGCCGCGCGGCGACCATGTCGCCGGGAGCCTCGGATCGCACGAGCGCGGCGAGAACGGTCGCGGCCTCGTGCGCGGCGCCGAGCGTCCCCGCCGACGCGTCCGTGGCCAGCAGCAGGCCGTCGGCTCCCGCCGCGACCGCCGCGCCCGCGAGCGACGGGTCGTCGGCCAGACCGGCGAGAACGGGACGGCCGGAGCGCTCCCGCGCCGCCCGCATCAGCGCGAGGTCGAGCGTGACACGCGCCGGACGTGTACGGCCGCCGCCCTCGCAGAACACCACCTGTTCGTTGCCCTCGGCCCGGCAATGATCGGCGACACCGAGCCACTCCTCCAGCGTGGCCGCCTGGCCGCGCTGGACGACGACGGGCAGGCCGAGCCCGGCCACCGCCCGGACGAGCCCGACGTCGCGCATCCAGTCGGCGCCGATCACCACGCCGTCCGCGACCGAGGCCGTCGCGGCGAGGTCGGCGGCCGAGGAGGGCTCGACGAGCAGCGGACCGGCCCACGCGCCCCGCGCTCCGGCGATGATCTCGCCCGCGGGCACCCCGTCATAGGGATCTCTCAGGCTGATCCATCGTGCGTCGGCTCCGCCGATCACCGCGACGGGCACGCCGTCCCCGAGGGCGAGATCCCCGATCTGTACGCGCTCGGCGGCCGAGGCTCGCACGGCCGCCAGTTCGTCGGTGTGGGTCATGTCGGCTCCTCATGTAGGCCGGCCCGTGGAACCGGCTCGCTGACCTTGCTGACAACGAAAACTTGTCGACAACGAAAAAGGCAGAGACACGATGTCTCTGCCTTCAGCCGGCTCAGGGTGGTCGCTAGATCACACTCTCGTGACCGGCCCTCCCAGAGCCGGCCGTGTAAAGGTGCGATAGCGGATCACATGACGACCCTAGCAGGCCTCTTCCGAGCCCAGAATGATCTGTCTCACATCCTGGACGCCCGGCGGCGCGTGCGGTTGATCCCTTTGCCATCCGTGGGACGATTCTTGGGGTCCGGGAGGGGAATTGATGTCGCACGCGGGAAGCCGGCTCGTCGGAGGCCGGTACCAACTGGTCGAGCCCATCGGCCGGGGTGGCATGGGAATCGTATGGCGAGCCCATGATGAGCTGCTTGATCGCGCGGTCGCGGTCAAGGAGGTCCGCTACGACAGCGCCATGGGTGACGAGCTGGACGAGCTCAACCGCCGCACGATGCGCGAGGCGCGGGCCGCGGGCCGCCTCACCCACCCCAACGTCGTCGTCGTCCACGACGTGATCGAGGAGGACGGCCGGCCCTGGATCATCATGCAGCTGGTCGACTCGCGATCGCTCGGGCAGGTGATCCGGGAGGACGGCCCGCTCTCGCCGGAACGGACCACGGAGATCGGGCTGCAGGTCCTCGACGCGCTCCGCGCCGCCCACGCGCAGGGTGTCCTGCACCGGGACGTCAAGCCTGAGAACGTGCTGATCACCGACGACGGCCGGGTGGTGCTGACCGATTTCGGCATCGCGCGCCTTGAGGCCGACTCCACGATGACCAGGACGGGCCTCGTGGGCACGCCCGCCTTCATCGCGCCGGAACGGCTGCGGGGCTACCCCGCGCAGCGCGAGTCGGACCTGTGGTCGCTCGGCGCCACGCTCTACACGGCCGTCGAGGGCAAGCCGCCGCACGATCGCGGCATGCCGCTCGCCACCATGCACGCCGTGCTCAACGACGAGCCGAAGCCGCCGGTCCGCGCCGGGCGGCTGGGCGTCGTCCTGGACCAGCTCCTGCGCAAGGAGCCGGCCGATCGGCCCAGCTACGACGAGACCGTCCGGTTGCTGCGCCGCGTGGCGGCGGCCGCCGCGCCGCCGTCTCCCCCGACGACGGTGCCGTTCGAGTCGCCGGGCGCGCGGAGCGCCGCTGAGCCGCCCGCGCCTGGATCCGCGGCGCCGCGCCGCGTGCCCATGGCACCCATGCCGCAGACGGGTGCTCGAGGCCTGCCGATCAAGCAGGAGCCCGCCCGCCCCAAGGCGCGAGCCGTACCGGCGCACGACGACTCCGCCGACACCGATCCGCGGCTCGTGTTCGTCGAGATGGACCCGCCTCAGGACGCCGCGAAAGACGTTCCGAGCGGGCCCGAGGCCCCGAGACCGGCCGAGCCGGCCGCCCCCGTCGAGCCGCCGGCCAGGCCCCCGGCCAAACAACCGGCCAAGGCCGCACCTGAAAAGCCCGCCAAGGCCGCACCTGAAAAGCCCGCCAAGGCCGCGCCCCAGAAGCCGGTCAAGGCCTCTTCCAAGGAACCGGCCAAGAAGCCGTCCGGGTCCGCCAAGCCGGCCGCGGCGGAGCCGGACGCCGCTGAGGAGGGCTCCGCGGGGGCCAAGACGCGCGTCGTATCCACCGATCCCGCCGACGGCGTGAAGCAGGCCCCGGCCGCCAAGACGGGGGCGTCCCCGGCAGCGGCGTCAGCCGCACGCAGCTCGCGGCCCACCCCGGCCACCGAACGGGAGGCGTCCCCGGCAGCGGCACCGGCCGCGCCCAGCGCGCGGCCCGGCCCGGCCGCCAAGACGGAGGCATCCTCGGATGCGGCGCCGGCCACACCCGGCTCGCGGCCCGCCCCCGCCGCCAAGGCGGAGACGTCCCGGGATGCGGCGCCGGCCACCCGGAGGGCGCCCGTGATTCCGGTCAAGCGGGAAGAGCCACAGGCCGAAACGCGAGCCGTACCGGCGGGGAAGGACGCACCCGACGGCGGGAAGCCGGCGGAGCGGGCGACGCCACGGGCCTCGGCCCCGGTCATCCCGACGCAGCCGCGTGAGGTTTGGCGCGGCGCGGAGACCGCACTGGTGGAGCGGCGGCCCAGGCCGGTGATCCGCATGGCCCTCCTGATCGTTGCGGCGCTGGTCGTCGTCGCGATCGTCGCCGGATACCTGGGCCTGCGGGACGGGGAGCAGAGTTCGTCCGGAAGCACGGGCAAGCCCGCCACGACAGGCGAGGCGTCCCCCTCGTCCTCGAAGGACTCCACCGACAAGCCGACCAAGGAGCCCTCGAAGAAGCCGTCGCCCTCAGAGCCGGCCACCCCGACACCCAGCCCGGCCACCTCAAAGCCCTCCGACGTCCCCAAGGGCTGGAAGAAATTTAAGGATTCATCCGGATTCTCCGTCGCCCTCCCCAAGGGCTGGAAGGTAAACAGGCGCAGCGGCACGGCGGTCTGGTTCCGCGGCCCCGGCACCAGCGGATTCCTGCTCATCGACCAGACCAGCCACCCGAGGGACGACGCGGAGAAAGACTGGAAAAACCAGGAGAAGTCGCGCAAGTACACGTTCTCCAACTACAAGCGAGTGCGGATCGAGTCGATCGATTTCTGGGACGAGGCCGCCGACTGGGAGTTCACCTTCGGCTCGGGCTCCGGGAAGACCCACGTGATCAACCGCGGCTTCGTCACCGACAAGCACCACGGCTACGCGATCTACTGGAGCACCCCGGAGAAGACCTGGAAGAAGGACCGGCACTTCTTCGAAACCTTCACCGCCACGTTCAAACCAGACAAATAACCATCTTTGGCCACCCTCGGCTGAGTTGTGGGACCATTCAGTGGCTTTCGTGGGAGGGGTCTGGTGGACGCAGGGCATCGCGTGGCGGGCAGGTACCACCTGCTCGAGCCCATCGGCCGCGGCGGCATGGGCGTCGTCTGGCGTGCCCATGACGAACTTCTGGACCGCGCGGTGGCGGTCAAGGAGGTCCTGCACCAGCCGATGAGCGAGGAGGACCGGGCGGCGTTCAACCGCCGGACCATCCGCGAGGCACGCGCCGCCGGCCGCATCTCCCACCCGAACGTCGTGGTCGTGCACGACGTCATCGAGGAGGACGGCCGCCCCTGGATCGTCATGCAGCTGGTCAAGTCGCGCTCGCTCGGCGAGGTCCTGCGCGAGCACGGTCCGCTGCCCCCCGAGCGCGTCGCCGCCATCGGCCTCCAGGTGCTCGACGCCCTGTGCACGGCGCATGCCGCCGGAGTGCTCCATCGCGACGTCAAGCCGGAGAACGTGCTGCTCACGGCCGACAACCGGGTCGTCCTCACCGACTTCGGCATCGCCACCATGCCCGAGGGGGCCGGGCTGACCATGACGGGCGGCATCGTCGGCACCCCGGCGTTCATGCCGCCCGAGCGGCTCAACGGCCATCCCGCCACGCCCGAATCCGATCTGTGGTCCCTTGGCGCCACCCTCTACGCCGCCGTTGAGGGCAGGTCGCCGTATGACCGCAATTCGCCGATCGCGACCATGGCGGCGGTGCTCCACAACGAGCCCGATCCACCCCGCCTTGCCGGGGCGCTCACCCCCGTGCTGCAAGGCCTGCTGCGCAAGGATCCCGCCCAGCGGATCGACGTCGTGGAGGCGGCGGAACTCCTCACCGCCGCGACGACCGGGGCCGCCGTCCGGGGATCGCGCGGCCCCGATTCCATGAGCTCCCACCAGACCGGCGATTTCGTCGATTCCCGGCCACCGGCCCCCCGGTCGGCGGTCCTCACACCGCCACCCGGCTCCGGCCATTTCACCCCGCCACCGCCCGGCACTGGCCAGTTCACTCCAGCCCCGCCCCATTCTGGGCAGCTTGCCCCGCCACCGCCCGGTTCCGGGCAGTTCGGCGCCCCACAGCGGACCATCCCGCCCTGGGGTGCCGCACCGCAGCCGCCCTCGTGGCAGGGCCCGCCGGCCACGATGGCGGAACCGCCCCGCCGCTCGTCCACGGGGCGCGTCACGCTGCTCATCCTGCTTCCGGTGCTGCTCGTCTTCATGGGTCTGGGCGGCTGGTACGGCTACCGCAAGTTCATCGCCGGTGCCTCGAACTCGCCCAGCGGATCGCCGTCCGTGAACGCCACCTCCCCGACCGCCTCGGCGTCACCGTCCCGGACGGGCGCGCTGCCCGCCGGCTGGACGACGCACCGCGACGAGCTGGGTTTCTCGATCGCGCTCCCGCCGAACTGGCAGCCGTACGCTCGGGAGGCCACACGCGTCAAGTTCGGCGTCCCGGGTTCCAAGGTGTATCTGATGGTCGATCTCACCTCCTGGACCGACACCGACCAGGATCCAATGCTCCACATGCAACAACTGGAGCGGAATCCCAAGACCAGGGCGGCTTTCCCGGGCTACCGGCTCATCGATCTCTCCACCCGTTCCTATCGGAACAGACCCGCCGCGGACTGGGAGTTCACCTGGCAGGCCGCGAGCGGCACGGCACACGTCCTGGACCGCGCGTTCGCCACGGCCGACGGACGGGACTTCGCGATCTACTGGCAGACGCCTGACAGCCAATGGGCCAAATGGCTGCCTCATTTCAAGACGTTCACCGCGACATTCCGCACCCTCTGATCAAACCTCCCAGAACCGGATAAATAACCATTTTTCGGTCCAGGTAGCGGGCCTGTGGGACGATTCCTCTTGACTTGGCGAAGGGGGAGAAGTTGAACGCGGGACGTCACGTGGCGGGCAGATATCGCCTCCTCGAAAGCATCGGCCAGGGGGGCATGGGAGTCGTCTGGCGTGCCCATGACGAACTGCTGGACCGGGCCGTCGCGGTCAAGGAGGTCCGTCACCAGCCGATGAGCGAGAAGGACCGGGCCGCGTTCAACCGCCGGACCATCCGCGAGGCACGCGCCGCCGGCCGCCTCTCCCACCCGAACGTCGTAGTGATCCACGACGTCATCGAGGAGGACGGCCGCCCCTGGATCGTCATGCAGCTGATCGAGGCCCGCTCTCTGGGCGATGTGCTGCGCGACCACGGTCCGCTGATCCCCGAGCGGGCGGCCGCCATCGGCCTCCAGGTGCTCGAGGCCCTCTGCACCGCGCACACCGCCGGAGTGCTGCACCGCGACGTCAAGCCGGAGAACGTGCTGGTCCGCGCGGACGGCCGGGTCGTGCTGACCGATTTCGGCATCGCCACCATGCCCGAGGAGCCCGGGCTGACCATGACCGGCAGCGTCATCGGCACCCCGGCGTACATGCCTCCCGAACGGCTCCACGGCGCACCCGCGACGCCCGAGTCCGATCTGTGGTCACTCGGAGCGACCCTCTACGCCGCGGTCGAGGGCAAATCTCCGTTCGAGCGAGGGTCGGCCGCCGCGACCATGGCCGCCGTGCTCAGCGAGGAGCCCGAACCATCCCCTCGCGCCGGACCACTCGCCGAGGTCATCGAGGGATTGCTGCGCAAGGACCCCACGCAGCGGATCGACATCTCGGAAACCATGGATCTCCTCACCGCCATCGCGGCCGGCTACGACGAACCCCAGCGACCACGGGGTACCGCGAGCGTCGTCGCCGCACGCCCCCGGGGGCGGCACGCCATCGCCGCGCCGACCGCCGTGGAATCCACACCCACGCCCCCGAAAACACGAGTCGCCACCCTCACGGCGGACGCGAGCCCGGCACCGCCGGACATTCGACCCGAGCCACCGGCCGAACCCGGACCAAGCTCTGAGCCTGAGCCGGATGGCGGGAGGCGTCCCATGGCCCGCCGTCCGGTGAGGAACGGCAACCGGGAACAGTCCCGGCGCGTTCCCGTGGGCGGACGAAACGTCACGATTTTCTGGATGACACGCCGGGACAGGTGGTCCAGGGAGCACTCCTACCTGGCACCCTTCCTCAACACATTCCAGCTCACGTAAGGCGGATCAACGGATCAGCCGTCCGTATCGATGAGGCGGAGGGCGCGGGCCAGATCTTCGGGGTATTCGCTGGTGAACGAGACCCACTCGCCGGTCGTGGGGTGGTCGAAGGCGAGCGAGACCGCGTGCAGCCACTGCCGGGTCACCCCGAGCCGCGCGGCCAGCGTGGGATCGGCGCCGTACATCAGGTCGCCGACGCAGGGATGCCGCAGCGCCGCCATGTGCACCCGGATCTGGTGGGTCCGGCCGGTCTCCAGCTTGATGTCGAGCAGGGACGCCGCCCGGAACGCCTCAAGGGTGTCGTAGTGGGTGACCGAGTCCTTGCCGCCCGCGACGACCGCGAACCGGCCGTCCCCGGACGGGTGCCGGTCGATCGGAGCGTCCACCGTGCCGCGGAGGGGGTCCATGTGGCCCTGCACCAGCGCGTGGTAGCGCTTGTCGACCGTACGTTCCTTGAACGCGCGCTTGAGCTGCGAATAGGCGAATTCGCTCTTGGCGACGACCATCGCACCTGTGGTGTTCGCGTCGAGGCGGTGGACGATGCCCTGGCGCTCGGCGGCGCCGCTGGTCGCGATCCGGTGGCCCGCCCCCAGCAGGCCGCCGATCACCGTCGGCCCGGTCCAGCCGACGGTCGGGTGAGCGGCCACGCCGATCGGCTTGTTCACCACGACGATGTCGTCGTCCTCGTAGATGATCGTCATCCCCGGGACCGGCTCGGCGACGGGCATCGGCGTCGTGGGCGGCGGCGGGATGGTCACGTCCAGCCAGGCCCCGGCGTGGACCCGGTCGGACTTGGCCGCGACCGAGCCGTCGAGCAGCACTTCGCCGGAGCCGATCAGCTCGGCGGCGCGGGTCCGGGAGAAGCCGAACAGCCGGGCCAGGGCGGCGTCGAGGCGCTCGCCCTCCAGGCCGTCGGGGACGGGCAGGCTCCGCTGGTCACCCATCGGCTTGCTCCCCGGTCTGCCGCGTGCCGTCGATCTGGTAGCCGCGCCAGGCGAGCAACACCGCGAGGATGCCGCCGCACACGACGGCCGAGTCGGCGACATTGAAGATCGGGAAATTCGTCGCCGGGAAGACCTGGACGAAGTCGACCACGTGCCCCTGCAACGGCGCCGGGGAGCGGAAGATGCGGTCGGTGAGGTTGCCCGCGGCCCCGGCGAGCAGCAGGCCCAGGTCGATCGCCCAGGGCAGGCTGCGCAGCTGCCGGGCCGTACGGATGATCGCGAAGACGACCCCGCCGGCGATCAAGGTGAATACGATCGTCATGCCGGTGCCGATGCTGAACGCGGCCCCGGGATTGCGGATCACGGTCAGCAGCAGCACGCCGGGAATGAGCTCGATGGGGTCCTTGTGCTCCAGGAACGCGACCACCAGCATCTTGCTGACCAGGTCGAGCACGTAGACCACCACGGCCACCGCGGCGAGCACGGCGATCCGCCGTGCGCGGACCGGGCGCTCGCCGCCGTCACCTTCACTCAGCGGCGTTCCTCCCGCTGCTTGCACGCTACGCAAAGCGTCGCCCTCGGGAACGCCTGAAGGCGTTCCTTGCCGATCGGCTTGTGGCACGATTCGCACACTCCGTAAGTCCCTGCGGCGATGCGGGCGATCGCCCGCTCGTTCTGCGCGAGCAGGTCGCGCGCATTCAGGGTAAGGGCGATCTCACGCTCTCGCTCATACGTCTTCGCTCCGGCGTCCGCGGGATCGTCGCCCGCCCCCTCACTCGCGTTGCCCGCCGCAAGCTCGGCCTCAGCACGTGAGATGTCGGCGGTGAGCTCCGCGATCTCATGCTGGAGCCGCTCGTGCACCTCGGCGAGCTCGTCGTCGGACCAGGTGTCTCCGCTGTTTGCGGTTCTCGCCGCGCGCGTGGCCATAGGGCCTCCTAGCTGATCAAGCACGTGAGCAGTCCGGGCAGCATAGGTCGCTGATAACGGATCGGCAAACGACTCGCCGACGGTTTTACCCCGTCCATAGCCGGACCGCGTGTTCGGCCCGCTGCTTCTCGCACTGTTCTCGCACTGACAACAATCGCGGTGTCACCGAATGTTCCGCATCGGACGGGAAGTCCTGTGGGTGTCTCTGCGTTATCTTGGAAACCGCAAGGCGCTGAAGGGGACGAGTACCTCCGTACCCACTCGCAGGAGCGACCCGGGGACGGTGCGAGCCCGGGGCGAGCCACGGAGAGAAGATCACCCCTGAGCCGCCGGAAGAAAGGCTCACCAGCCGAGTAGAACCGGCCGCGACCCAAATGAGAGGGCGTCCCCCGACGGGCGTCAAGAGGGGTGGTACCGCGGAGCCGTCCGGCTTCGTCCCTTCACGCCATGTCAGCCACGCGTGGAGGGTCCCGCCCGACGATGTCTTCCCACTATTTCCGCTCTCTTCCCGCGCAGGTCGATCTGCCGGCCCTCGAACGCGAGGTGCTCGAACACTGGCGGGACGGGAAGGTGTTCGAGCGCTCCCTGGAGCAGAACGCGGACGGCCCGTCCTGGGTCTTCTACGAGGGCCCGCCCACGGCCAACGGCATGCCCGGCGTGCACCACGTGGAGGCCCGCGTCTTCAAGGACGTCTTCCCCCGCTACAAGTCCATGCAGGGCTACCACGTGCCGCGCAAGGCGGGCTGGGACTGCCACGGGCTGCCCGTCGAGGTCGCGGTCGAGAAGGAGCTCGGCCTCTCCGGCAAGCCCGAGATCGAGGCGTACGGCATCGCCGAGTTCAACGCGAAGTGCCGCGAGTCCGTCCTGCGGCACGTCGACGCGTTCGAGGAGATGACCGAGCGGATGGGCTACTGGGTCGACATGTCCCAGGCCTACCGCACGATGGACCCGCAGTACGTCGAGGCGGTCTGGTGGTCGCTGAAGACCATCTGGGACAAGAATCTGCTGTTCCGCGACTTCCGCATCACGCCCTACTGCCCGCGCTGCGGCACCGGGCTGTCCGACCACGAGCTGGGCCAGCCGGGCGGGTACGAGACCGTCACCAGCCCGTCGGTCTACGTCCGGATGCCCGCCACGTCCGGCCCGCTGGCCGAGCTCGGCGCGGCCTTCCTGGTGTGGACGACGACGCCGTGGACCCTCGTGTCCAACACGGCGGTGGCCGTGCATCCCGATGTGACCTACGTGGCCGCGCGGCGCGGCGACGAGGTGCTCGTGGTGGCCGAGCCGCTCCTCAACCGGGTCCTCGGCGAGGACGCGCAGGTCGTGGCCACCTTCCGCGGCGCCGACCTGGAGCGCACGACCTACGCGCGCCCGTTCGACCTGGTAGAGATCCCCGGCGCGCACTACGTCGTGCTGGGCGACTACGTGACCGTCGAGGACGGCACCGGCCTGGTCCACCAGGCTCCGGCGTTCGGCGCCGACGACATGACCGTCTGCAAGCGGTACGGCATGCCGGTGGTCAACCCGATCGGCCCGGACGGGCGCTTTCTGCCCGAGGTGCCTCTCGTGGGCGGGCTGTTCTTCAAGGACGCCGACGAGCCGCTCACGGACGACCTGCGCGAGCGAGGCCTGCTCTTCCGCGGCGAGCACTTCGAGCACAGCTACCCCCACTGCTGGCGCTGCCACACGGCGCTGCTCTACTACGCGCTCCCCTCCTGGTACATCAGGACCACCGCGATCAAGGACCAGCTCCTCGCCGAGAACGAGCGGACCAACTGGTTCCCCGAGACGATCAAGAACGGCCGGTACGGCGAGTGGCTGCGGGGCAACGTGGACTGGGCGCTGTCCCGGTCCCGCTACTGGGGCACGCCCCTGCCGCTGTGGGTCTGCTCGGCGGACGACTCGCACGTGACCTGCGTCGGGTCGCTCAAGGAGCTGGGCGAGCACGCGGGCCGGGATCTCTCGGCGCTCGACCCGCACCGGCCGTACGTCGACGATGTCACCTTCGCGTGCCCGGAGTGCGGCGCCGAGGCGCACCGGGTGCCCGACGTCATCGACGTCTGGTACGACTCCGGCGCCATGCCGTTCGCCCAGTGGGGCGCGCCGCACGTCAACGAGGACATCTTCGAGAAGTCCTACCCGGGCCAGTTCATCTGCGAGGCGATCGACCAGACCCGCGGCTGGTTCTACTCGATGATGGCGGTCGGCACGCTGGTGTTCGGCCGGTCGTCGTACGAGAACGTGCTCTGCCTGGGCCTGATCCTGGCGGAGGACGGCCGCAAGATGAGCAAGCATCTGGGCAACGTGCTGCGGCCCATGCCGCTCATGGAGGAGCACGGGGCGGACTCCCTGCGCTGGTACATGGCCACGTCCGGCTCGCCCTGGGCGCCCCGGCGGATCGGCCACGGCGCGCTGGAGGAGATCGTCCGCAAGGTGTTGCGGACCTACTGGAGCACCGCGTCGTTCTTCACGCTCTACGCCAACGCGGCGTCGTGGTCCCCCTCGATGCTCTCGCAGGCCCCCGCGCACGGCGAGCGCCCGCTGATCGACCGGTGGGTGCTGGGAGAGCTGCACCGGACGGTGGCCGAGGTGACCGCGTCGCTGGACGTGTTCGACACGGCCAAGGTCGGGCGACGCCTGACGGAGTTCTTGGACGACCTGTCCAACTGGTACGTCCGCCGGTCCCGCCGCCGATTCTGGTCCGGCGAAGCCGTCGCGTTCGCCACGCTCTACGAGTGCCTGGAGACGGTCACCCGGCTGATGGCGCCCCTGGTGCCGTTCGTCACCGACTACGTCTGGGACGTGCTGCGCGGGACGGGCGGCGAGGTCGGCGCCCCTCCGTCGGTGCATCTGGCGACGTGGCCGACCGTCGACGGCGCGCTGCTCGACCCGGCCCTGTCGGACCAGATGGCGCTGGTCCGCCGCCTGGTCGACCTGGGCCGTTCGGCCCGCGCCTCGTCGTCGGTCAAGACCCGCCAGCGGCTCGGCCGCGCGCTGATCGCCGCTCCCGGCTGGGCGGCGCTTCCCGGCGAGCTGCGCGATCTGATCGCCGACGAGCTGAACGTCGAGTCCCTGCATGACATGTCCGGATTCTCGGCCGATCTGGTGACTTTCACCGTCAAGCCGAACTTCCGGGCGCTGGGCAAACGGTTCGGCTCCCAGACCAAGCTGGTCGCCGCCGCCGTCACCGCGGCCGACCCGGCCGCCCTGGCCCAGGCCCTCAGGTCCGGTACGGCTGCCGCCGTCGAGGCCGGAGAGCTCGGCACGGTCGAGCTCGGCCCGGACGACGTGATCATCACTGAGCAGCCGAAGTCCGGCTGGGCGGTAGAGACCGGCGCGGTGGACACCGGGACGGGCGAGACGGTGGCACTGGATTTGACGATCACCGACGAACTGCGCCGCGCCGGCCTGGTCCGCGACGCGATCCGCCTCATCCAGGACGCCAGGAAGTCGACCGGACTGGCCATCACCGACCGGATCGAGCTCTGGTGGTCGGCCGCGGGCGACGACCTGGCCGAGGCGTTGCGCACGGGCGGCCGAACGGTCGCGGAAGAGGTTCTCGCGACCGGCTTCACCCAAGGGGCGGTCGAGGAGGACCTGCCCCGGCACGAGGACGCCGACCTGGGCCTCACGTTCCAGCTCCGTAAGGCCTGATCATGAAGTGCCCGCCTCCGCCGATCCGACCGGATCGCCGGAGGCGGGCATGAAAAGACCCGCCCGGTAGTCGTCACCCGGCGGGTCTTCTGTGCGTGTGCGGCTTCTCAGGCGTCCTGGCAGACCGAACAGTGGGTCAGCCCCGCCGCCTCGGCCTCGGCCTGGGTCATCGTCTCGATGCTCGCCGGGTCCGCGCCGCTGATCAGCGGGCACTTCGCCCCATGGAACCGGCGGGTGCCGACCAGCACCTTGACCATGCCTGGCTGGAAGCCGGGCCGGGCCGCCTCGGCCGTACGGCCGCGCTCGCCGTTCCCCGGCTGCCACGCGACGTCGAAGACGCTGGGGACCCGGGTGGTGGGCGCGGGGTCATCGCCAGAGGCGGGTCCAGAGGTGCGCACGGTGGTGGAGTGGGCGGCGACCCCGAACCCGGCGCGCCCGGGTGCGGCGGTCTCGGCCGGCTCCACCGGCTCCGTGTTCTTCGCGCTCTTCGCTTCCTGGACGGCATTCGGCCGGTCCGCCCTGATCCCGGTGGAGGGGAACGTTTCCACCGGTGACGCCGCGGGGGCGGCGCTCAGGCCTTCCGGACGCCGCGCCGGGGTCTCCGGCTCCGGCGTGCGGGGCGATGCCTCGGGGAGGCACGTGGTGCAGGGGGTGAACCCCTCCTCGCGAGCCTCCTCGTACGTCAGCTCCTCGACCTCGCGCCCCGCGAGCTGGCGGCAGTTCGCCAGGTGGAGGCGCTTACGGCCGGGGATGACCAGCACGAT
>JBIOWF010000236.1:0-2793 GCA_044868295.1 Microtetraspora sp.
TGTGCGGCGAGCAGGACGGCCGCGGCCGTTCCCCGATCATCGGACTGCACCAGGAGGCGGGGAGTCCGTGTTCCGCGCAGCTCCTCGGCGATGAACCGCGCATGGTTCCGATGTACGACGACGACCGTCCGGTCAGAGGGAATGGCCAGGCTCATGCGGTCGAGGGTCTGACGGAGAAGCGAGCGGCCGCCGAGAACGCGGACGTACTGTTTGGGACGCTCTTCGCCGCAGAGGTAGTGCGTGAGTTGCCGGAGGCGCACACCCTCTCCGCCCGCCAGGATGACACTCCAGAGCGGTCGTGTCGTCCGGGCACGGGACCGCCCGTTGCGCGGGAGCGGCCTGTGACTCGAGGCTCCCGATGGGATCATCGGCGAGTCCTTTCCGGTCGACCACCTGACACCGATTGTGACGGCGACACCTCATCGAGCGGACGCACCCAAGCCGTGAGCGGAACGGTGTGGTTGCGTCCACAGAGGGAACAGATGGGACTGTCGGTGAGAATGTCGCAGCCCGGACAGAGCCTCACCGCCCCAATCGGTAGCGTCATCGGCGTCTCCTCCTCCGTATCCCGCTGTCGGCCCGGGCATTCGGATCGGCCACTCCGCGGACTGCCCGGACGAGGCGTCGCCCTACTCCGGCCCTTTCCCGGGTTCCGGTCAATCCAGTGAAACCCTGAATCGGCCCAGGGGAAAACCTTGGGGGGATCGATGGTGAGCCTGCGCTGAAGGGGCGCCGGCGGGCACCGGGGTTGGGGCCCGGGACGCCTCCCGGCCGTCAGCCGAGGCGGTTCCGAGCACCGGCGTCGAGGGAGGAGGCGTTCATGAAGGGACTGGCCAGCGACCGTTCGCGCGGTGCCGGCCGGTCACCGCTCGGGCCCGAGAGCCACCGCCGGACTTGGCGCTGTCGCCAGTCGTCTGAGAATCGGCTTCACGCGGTCGATGGGGACCGCAAACGTCAGTGTCGGCGTCTCCCCGGCACTGTCGATCACGATGCCGACCGCCTGCCCGAACCGGTTGAGAAGCGGTCCCCCTGAGCCTTGCCGGCTCACGGGCAGATCGACGGCGAGGTTGCCCCCCGTGGCGGCGCCCGTGGCGCGGATCGTTGCCACCGTCAGCGTAGGGTCGGAGCCGCGCCGGTCTCCGATCACCAGGACCGGCTCTCCGGCCGTCAGAGCCTGGGAGTCGCCGAGCGCGATAGCCGGGAGTCCGGTGACTTTCACCTTCAGCACCGCGACGCCGTTCAGCGGATCTTGAGCCACGAGCGCCGCCGCGAGCCTCCGGCCGTCGTGGAGCGTTACCTCGATGACGGTCGCGCCCCTCACCAGCTCTTCGTTCGTGAGGACGTACCCGCGCCCATCAACGACGAACCCTCTGTCGCGCCGCCCGGGGGGCTCCTGGGGCTCGCGAACCGGCCTGGCCATCGGACGACCGGGGGCGGCGGGCTGCTTCCAGGCTTGGACGTAGACCACCGCGCGCGTCAGCGCCGGGATGAGGGCCGCGTTCCGTCGGGGCGATTCTGCAGCCGGCGCCTTGGGGTCCGGTTGCGGCTGCCCCAGCGCCGCAGTCTCCCCCGTCCACCGCCGTGGCTGGTGACCCACCCGGCTGACCATGCCGGCAAGGCCTCCAGGGCTGAAATACGAGATCCCTTCGGCTCCCCGTGACCCGACCGGAGGGGCCCCCGGAATGGACAACTTGGCGGTCGTCAGGCTGCTCTCCGTCGCCAGGCTCTTGGGCGGGACCGAGGACACGCCCGGCGACCGGGTTATCGGCGCGGCGGTCTGCTCCTGCGACGGCGCTGAGGGGGACCGCGCGGATGCCGCCGCTCCCGAGTCCTCGGCCCCGGCGGCTCCGGCACCCACCGGAGACGTAGTCGAGAGCGAGGCGACAGCGCCGGTCTGCTCCGCCGTCGCCGACCGCACGGGAGTCGGCGGGGTCCCGGACTCCGATTGCGGCGAGGCCGGGTCGATACCCTCACGCAGCGGTTCTGAGAGTGGCGTGACCGAGAGAGCGATCTGCGTGTCATCAGGACCGCTCACCTCAGCATCCGGCGGCGAGCTCACGGCCCCCTGCTGGCGCAGGCGGGCGTCCAGCGTGGCGGCCGACCAGCCCCCGACCTGTGCGGACTCTTTCGGGGCGGACTCGACACGCCCGGGAGCGCGTGCGTTCAGTATCGATATCGGTGCCCGGACCGCGAGCATCCCTTCAAGGGGGATCCTGACGAACCGCCACGGCGCCAGCAAAGTCGCCAACGCCAGGACGAACACGGGGACCGCTACCGGGCCCACGACCCGGCGCCGGGCCCGTCGGCGGCGATGGCGAGACACGACGGTTGCCTTGGACGGCCTCGCCTGGGTCTCGGAGCCACGCTTTCGGCATCCTGGGCAGTCGGGCAGCGTGGCGCGAAGCGGCGCGTCGCATGAGGTCGCATGCCTCCAGGTCTGTCGGCACGCGCTACAGCAATGGACATGCGGTCCTCGTTCGCGTGGCCGCGCCGAACTCGAGTCGCTCTCCGGGGAGCACGACGGGCACCAGGCCAGACGCCCATCGGCACACCGTCCTTCATGGGTCCACTCGCCTCTGCACTCCGGGCAACGATGTGAATGGGGTTCCCGCATCGTCGCCTCGCGCGCCGGACAGAAGGGGCAGTCCTGGGGACCGACATCCCAAAGGCTCTCCGAGTTTCGGTCGGGGGCCCGGAGCTCACAGGTGAGGGCCGACGGCCCCCGGTGCTGCCAGTGGTGACCCTCCTGGCATCGATGAGGATGTCCCTCGGATGGTGAGGGTCTGCCGGTCC
>JBIOWF010000237.1:0-11918 GCA_044868295.1 Microtetraspora sp.
CGTTGAGAAGGGTTACGCGTGAGAAGGGTTACGCGTGAGAAGGGTTACGCGGTGTCGTCGGGGCCGCGGCGTCCGTCGTAGCCCAGCAGCCGCATGGCGACCTCGGGATCCATGGCCGCAGCGAGCAGTTGGGCCCGCTCGGCGGCCCGGTCCCGGGCCTCCTCCGCCTGCCTGCGGCTGTTCCGGTAGCCCCGGATCACCGCGGTGACGATGGCGATCAGTCCGACCACCCCGACGAAGGCGGCGAAAAGGATCACCGCTGTCCCGGGCGCGAGGCCCGCCGACGGTGCCGTGGCCGCCGTGCCCGACGTGGCTCCCTGGAAGATGGCCATGCCGAGCAGGACCACGACGACCAGCCCGACCACGCCGCCGATGAGCGCCCAGAACACCCCGTAGGACTTCTTCTTCGGCGCGGGGGCCGGAGGCGGGTAGGCCGCGCCCTGGTAGGGGTTCGACCCCGAGCCGTTCCACGGCACGAAGTCCGGCTGGACCACCGGACCGCTGCCGTTGCCCGGCGCGGGGGCGAACATGGGCGGTGGCGGAACCGCCACGGCCGTACCCGCGACCGGCGGCGGAGCCGTGGCATACGACGCCACGCTCACCGACGACGGCTCCAGAGCCAGCGTCTTCGATGTGGCGACGGGCAGCTCCACCATGACCTTGCCGTGGGTGCGATGCGCCTCCGCGACCGAGTGGTGGTATTCCTCGATCTCCTCGTAGAAATCGTCACCGTCGTAGACGGTGCCGTCGACGAGCGGCCCGCGCGTGCGCTTGATCGCCGCGATGACGTCGTCTCCCTCGAGGGTCTTGTACGTCTCCAGCGCGTGGGCGACGGACAGGACCTCCCGGCGGTTCTCCCGCAGGAGCTCCTCGGTCTTCTCCAGCAACCGGACGAGGTTGTACTCGATGCGCTCGGCGAGCACCTCGGGAGCGATGTCCTGCTGCTTGGCGCTGGGCTCCGCGCCGAACCCGATGCCGCCGCCCTTGGGCTTCTGCACCGCCTTGCCCGCCATGATGTCGAGCTGCTGCAGCGCGGGCAGCGAGGAGACGCCGACCCCCATGCCCCAGTGGGACTCCATCAGGCCGGTGATGATCGTCGCCGAATTCAGGTCTCCGGAGACACCCGAGGAGTTGTCGTCGGCGAAGAACATGCGCTCTCCGGCGAGGGACGCCAGGGAGACCATGACGTCCGCCTCGTACTCCGAGCGCCATCCGGTGAACCGGTCCTCCGGCTTGATGCTGGAGACCATGCCCAGATAGTCGGCGCCCTTCTCGATGGTGGCGATATCGATCTCGAGGTGGTGCCGCATACGGTAGGCGACCACCGCGTGGCAGGCCTCGTGCACGGCGACCGCGTGCCGCTCGCGCTCGACGTACTCCACGTTCTCGGGCGGGCCGAGCTGCTTGAGCCGCTTGGCCCGAACAACGTCGGACCACTGGATGACGTCACGCCCGTCCCGGATCGAGGTGATCAGGGACTCGTTGACGAGGTCCTTGATGGTCGCGCCGGTGGCGTAGGGCGTGATGGTGGCCAGCTTGTCGATCTGCTCGGGGGTGAGCTGGTGCGCGACCTTGTCGAAGTATCCCTGGTAGGTGCGGATGCGACCGGCCTTCGAGGGATAGCCCACCTTGTAGATCCGGTCGATACGGCCGGGCCGCAGCAGCGCCTCGTCCAGCGCGTTCGGCATGTTGGTCGCCATCATGACGAGGATGCGGTACTTGGGTGGCGGCTTGGGCCGCATGCCGAGCAACCGCCGGACGTGGCGGTTGACGAAGCCGCGCGGCTTCTTCAGGCCGGACAGCTCGGTCAGCAGCGCCTGAAGGGTGCCGGGGTCGCCGCCGCCGCCCATCATGTTGCCGCCCATCATGAAGCGGTTGCGGCGGGTGCCGGGCTGCTCCTCCTCGACCGGCCCCATCACCTGCCGGGCGATCATCGAGCGGGTGTCCCCCGACATGTACGAGAACCCATGACAGCCGCTCTCGAAGGCGCTGAACCTGCCCTGCGGTCCCTGCTGGGCCAGCGCGCCACGCCGGCCGAGCGAGTCGGCCTCGTCGAAGAAGACGATGACACCGCCGTAACGAAGGGCGAGCTTGCGCAGCCTCCGGAAGAGCGACTTCACCTTGAGGATGCCGATGCCCATGAACATGTTGACGAACGCGCCGGGATCGACGAAGACGTACGGCTTGCCGGTCTCGCCCGCGACCGCCTCGGCCATCAGGGTCTTGCCGGTGCCGGGCGGGCCCCACAGCAGGAGGCCGCTCGGGACGTAGCCGCCCTTCGCCTCGATCTCGTCGGGCCGCTCGAGGAAGACGATGTTCTCCTTGACGCGCTCGACGACGTGGTCCTGGCCCCACACGTCGGTGAAGCGGGTCTTGATGTCGTCGGGGAAGTACGTCTCGACGCCGCCCTTGGACAGGAACCAGAACATGCCGACGAACTGGAAGATGACGAAGAAGAAGGCGAACGCCAACTGCGCGACGTACGGCATCGCGCCCCACAGCAGCGCCGGTGCCTGGAACAGCGCGAGCGCGGGCGAGGTGCCGAGGACGGCGCCGAGGACCATGGCGAGGACCACGATCCAGAACAGCCACTTGATCACCCTGGCGATCCGGAAGCGGTTCCAGTCGCTGAACCGCCGGTGGGTCCAGCGGTCGAAGCCGCCGAACACGCGGCGCGTCCAGAAGCGGTGATAGCGCGCCGAGCGCTCACTGATCAGGAAGTGCGTCTGCCTGACGACCTCTATGGCCATCAGGTAGAAGATCCACGTCCGCTCCTGCGCGGTCACGATCATCGCGTCCGGGAACGACATCACGCCCTCGAAGGACGCCATGTTGTTCCAGACCAGGACGAGGTAGATGACGCTGAAAATCAGGAGAAACTTGAACCGATCCCACAGCGGCATCTTCTTCCGCTTCTTGGGATCACTGTCGTCAGGGCCCGACCCAGGCGGACGCAGCCCCTCGGGGTGGTGTTGCGGCGGAGGTGCCGTGTTCATGTGAGGGGCTCCTTCACGGGGTAAGACGCTTGACCTTGAAGGACTGCGCTACCAGGTCGATCTCCTTGACCTGCTTCTTGTAACAGGTCGCCGAGCAGCGGATGAGCAGGGTGGAGACGTGGGTGCCGTCCGCCGACAGGTACGAGGTCTCGTCGAACGTCTGCACCGGGCCGTCCAGAAGGCGGAGGTTGAAGATGCTCCGCACGCCGCGGACACCGTTCTCCGTCGGCAGGACCTGATCGGCCAGCAGTTCGAAGTTCTTGAACGGGTATGTGGCCGACGACTCCATCTGCTGGCGGGTGTCGTCGGGCACGGCGACGGGAAGGCCGATGGAGTTGCGCAACACGTTGAGCGAGACCTGGTTCTGCTCCGGCTCCGTAAGCACTTGGACCTTCGCCATGACGAACGGCTGGTCCTCGGTGCTTGAGGCGGGCATCAGCAGGTGGTCGGCCGACGGTGCGGAGTGGGCGTCGTAGGCGACCGTCCAGGTCTGCTGCTTCTGGAACTGCGCCGTCGCCGACTCCATGTCGCCGAAGACCTTCGTGTCAAGCGCCTTCTGATCGACCTTCTGCCAGGCCGCGGGCACCTTGAAGTATGTCGCTCCGTCGTCGTCACGCACATAGGTGAACTCGGAGCCTGCGCAACCGGTCAGCCCCGCGACCAGCGCGGCGACAAGCGCCGCCGCCACCGTTCCGGACCTTGTCCGTGATCTCTCCACCAGGGCCTAACCTCCGCTTTGCGGGTCTACGAGGTAGTAGTGCCCGTTTTCCAAGTATCCATCTCCCGTTAGCTCCGGGACACCTTGGAAATTTTGACCAAATCTTACCCGGATCTTGGCTCGGCTTGTTACACGATCTTTGAACCAAGGTCCCGAATTAGTTGAATGATCAATATCCATTATCAAGATCGCAGCCTATTCCCCCTGGCGTAAGCGGTACATAAGGGAGAGCGTAGACCTGCCGTCAGGTTCGACCGCCCGTCGTCCATTCCCCCGCATGAACCGTTCACTCATTGATCCAATCGCGCATCTCGGCGTACTCTCCCGTGAGGCGGCCGGCGATCACGCCCGCCTGACTCGTCCGCGACGCGGCGCCCCCGAACGTGGTTTCACCGGCGCGCATCCGGGCACGCTGGCCGTCGTGCTCGGTGGGACGGCGGCCACGGCCGCGTACTGTGGCCCGCAGGCCCCTGGGTCTGTAACGCCCGGTAACGCAGCCCAGAAATCTTGGTACACGTGAGCGCCCTGGAACGACCGGCCGACGGACTTGGAGTGCCGCATGAGCGACAGCGTGAATGACGTCGACCGTCGAGCCCGTGGGTTGGAAATCATGAAGCAGGTCTATGGATGGGATCACGTGAGCGACGGGCCCGGCGACTTCTTCGGCATGACGGTCGAGCACCTGTTCGCGGAGGTGTGGTCGCGGAACGTGCTGTCGGTCAAGGAGCGCCGCCTGCTCCTGCTCGGCCTCCTCGTCGGCCAGGGGCTCGACGACGTGATCGGGCTCCAACTGGACGCGGCCCTGCGCACCGGCGAGCTGACGGCGGCCGAGCTGCGGGAAACCGCGATCTTCCTCACCCACTACGCGGGCTGGCCGCGCGGCGCCAAGCTGAACAGCCAGGTCGAAGAGCTGATCGCCCGCTTCACCGACGAATAGCCGCCGTGGGCGTCGCCCTAATGGCCTTCGGGGCCGGCGCCGCGGAAGCGCCGGCCGGCTCGGCTAGTCTGCGAGCATGCCCACCGCACTGATCACCGGCGCCACCGCGGGAATCGGCGCCGCCTTCGCCCGCCGCCTGGCCGCCGACGGCTTCTCCCTCGTGCTGGTCGCCCGCGACGAGAAGCGGCTCGCCGAGGCGGCCGCGCAGCTCCATTCGAGGTACGGCGTGGCCGTCGGCGTCCTGCCCGCCGACCTCGCGACCGACGAGGGCATCGAAACCGTCGAGGACCGGCTCCGGCAGGGCGTCGACCTGCTGGTCAACAACGCGGGCTTCGGCCACCCGGGCGCGTTCCTGCAGGTGCCGGTGGCCGACGAGCTGAGGATGCTGAGGGTGCACTGCGAGGTCGTGCTGCGGCTCACCCTCGCGGCGCTGCCCGGCATGAAGTCGAAGGGCCGCGGAGCGGTGATCAATGTGGCCTCCGTGGCGGCGTTCTTCGCGCGGGGCACCTACAGCGCCTCCAAGGCATGGGTGGTCAACTTCAGCGAGTCGGCGGCGGCCGAGGTCGGCGATCCACGGGTGCGCGTGATGGCTCTGTGCCCCGGATTCGTGCGGACCGAGTTCCACCAGCGCGCTTCCCTGGACATGTCGGGCATCCCCGGCTTCCTGTGGCTGACCGCCGACCGCGTCGTCGACGACGCCATGCGCGACCTGGCCCGCGGGCTACGCGTCAGCGTCCCGTCCACGCGCTACAAGGCGATCGTCGCCCTGGGCAAGCTCGCCCCCAGGATCCTGGCCCGCCGGATCTCGGCCCGCCTCAGCCGCCGCTGACTCCCCGCGCCGTCAAAGGCCCTCGTGGTCCGAGCCTCTCGCGCGGGCGCCCGCCGTCAGAGCCGCTCGACGTTGGAGCCGCGGCAGCGATTGCGGGTGTCGAAGACGAAGCCGCTCGCTTTCTGCACGAGCTCGTAGTCGAAGCAGTCGTGGTCGGTGAGCAGCACGACCGCGTCCGCTTTGGCCAGCTCCCGGCTCGTGGGCTCGACGATCTCTATCTCGGGCGGCAGCAGGAACGAGTCCACGTGCGGGTCGGCGGCCCGCACCTCGGCGCCCAGCTTGTAGAGGGCCTTGGCGACCTCGATCGCGGGCGACTCGCGGCAGTCCCCCGCGTTCTTCTTGTACGCGAGTCCGAGCACGAGCATCCGGCTGCCGTTGATCGGCTTGCGCCGCTGGTTCAGCGCGAGCGAGAGCCGATGGACGACGTGTTCCGGCATGTGATCGTTGACGTCGTTCGCCAGCTCGACGAACCGGAAGTTGTGGCCGAGGCTGCGCTTGACCTTCCATGACAGGTACGACGGGTCGATCGGGAGGCAGTGCCCGCCCACGCCGGGGCCGGGCGTGAAGCGCATGTAGCCGAACGGCTTGGTGGAGGCGGCGTCGATGGCCTCCCAGACATCGATCCCGAGTTGCCGCGCGAAGATCGACAGCTCGTTCACCAAGGCGATGTTGACATGCCTGAAGGTGTTCTCAAGCAGCTTGCAGAGCTCCGCGACCTGAAGCGACGGCACCGGGACGACCTGCTCCACGATCCTGCCGTAGAACGCCTGGACGCGCTTGAGGGACGCCTCGTCGATTCCGGACACGACCTTGGGCGTGTTGTCCAGGCGCCACAGTGAGTTGCCCGGGTCGATCCGCTCCGGGCTGTACCCCAGGAAGAACTCCTCGGGCGTCCGGAGCCCGGATCCGTCCTCGAGCAGCGGCCGGAGGTACTCCTCGGTCGTTCCGGGATAGGTGGTGGACTCCAGGATCACCGTGGCCCCGCGCCGCAGCAGTGGCGCGATGGCCTGCCCTGCGGACCCGATGTGCCGGAGGTCGGGGACGCCCTCGCGCAGCGGCGTGGGGACCGTGATCACACAGATGTCGAACATCTCCGCGTCCGCGTAGTCGGTGCTGGCGCGGTAGCGGCCGGAACCGTGCGCGGCGGCCAGCTGATCATCGGGAACGTCCTCGACGTAGGACTCGGCGACAGTGAGCCGCTTGACCCGCCACTCGTCGACGTCTATTCCGACGACGTCGAATCCCGCCTCCACCGCTCGCATCGCCAGGGGCAGGCCCACATAGCCCTGCCCCACGACGACAAGTTTCTCTCCCATATCAGAACCCCCGTGGCAGCGAAATGAGATACGGACCGACTGTAGGAGTGCGGCGATCTCATGAGGCCGATTACGCGGCGATGCGGGCGTGTCGCCGCCGCGTTTTCGGGGGTCGCCGCATGTCGGTACAGGGCAGCGAGAGACATAACAGTAAGGTCGACTTTCAGCTGCATATTGATTTCTGCATTACCGGACAAAGGGACGACTCCATGATAAATACCGGCTGTTCCCCCACTCGTGGGCGGAATATCGGTGGATCGTGGCTGGCCGCGGCTCTCGTGACCGCCCTGGTGCTGGGAGCGCCCCTCGTGCCAAGCGCGAGCGCGGATGTGCCACCGGTGGATCTGGGTGAAGCCGAAGACTGCGCGGTCATGGCGGGCGACGCCGTCATGAGCACGGATCTCACCACGATCACCGGTGAGGTGGCGCTGAGTCCGGGCGACACGATGGTGGGCTTCCCGCCTGGGACGGTGCGAGGAGAGGTACACATCGACGACGAGGAGGCGCAAGAAGACATGGCTGACGCGGTCGCTGCCTACAACGAGGCCGCCGGGCGAACACCTACCGATACCGTGCCCCCAGATCTGGGCGGAACAACCATGGGCCCAGGCGTCTATGACACCCCAGGCGGCATCTTCGAGATAGCAGGGACGCTCACACTCGACGCCGAGGGCGACCCGGACGCGGTCTTCATCTTCCAGGCTGACAACGCGCTCAACACGGCCAGGGTCAGCAACATCGACATCGTGAACGGCGCCCAGGAGGACAACATCATCTGGCAGGTCGGCCGCTCGGCGACCCTGGGAACCCTGTCGACTTTCCGCGGGAATGTCCTGGCGCTCAACTCGATCACCGTCGACGAGGGCGCAGCCGTGTACGGCCGGGCCATGGCCCTCAACGGGGCGGTCGAACTCGACGGCCGAAGCACCCTGCCCGCCACGCGGGTCACGCGGCCAGGCGACCCCGCGACCAGCACCACCCTGACCTCGTCGCCGAATCCCTCCAGGAGAGGGGAGCCCGTCACGTTCACCGCCACGGTGAGCGGAGACTACCAAGGCTTCGGCCCCACCAACGAAGTGCTCTTCAAGGACGGTTCCATCGTCATCGGCTCGGCCATGGTCGACGACTCGGGCATCGCCACGTTCACGACCTCCGAACTCACCAGAGGCGTCCATCCGATCACCGCCGTGTACGTGAACGGCGGCACCGCGGTGAACGAGGCCTGGGTCAACTTCGCGCCGAGCGAGTCGACCGTGGTGAACCAGCAGGTGCTCAACCGCAGGTGAACACGCTCCTCCAGATGGCACTCAGAGCGTGTTTGAGAAGGGTTACTTCGCAGACGCCGGGAGGGTGTACCGCTGCTGACGGGTTGCTGCGGTTCCACGGGGTCATGCCGCTGATAGCGGCCCACCGGATCATGGCCTCGGCGACGGCGGGTTGGCGCTCGTAGTCGCGGGCGAGGCGGCGGTGGCTGGTCAGCCAGGCCAGCGAGCGTTCCACCACCCATCGGCGCTCAATCACGGCGAAGCCGACCTGACCAGGTGCTTTGCGGACGATGTGGAGCACCGTCCGCAGTATCCGCTGAGTCCAGTCGACCAACGTTCCAGCGAACCCCGCGTCGGCGAACACGTACCGTACCGGTGTGAGGAGATAGGCGCTGAGCAGCGTGGTCTTGGCACCGTCACGGTCCTGCACGGACGCCGCCATCACACACACGACCAGCAGGAGGCCGAGCGTGTCGGTGACGATGAACCGCTTGCGCCCGTTGATCTTCTTTCCTGCGTCGTAGCCGCGGGTGTCACGGCCGACCGTGTCGGCACCCTTGACGCTCTGGGAGTCGATGATGCCGGCCGAGGGTTCTTCCGCTCGCCCCTCGGCGGCCCGTACCCGACGCCGCAGGACGGCGAGCTTCTTCTGGGTGACCTTGGCTTCTTCCCAGCGGACGAAGTACCAGTACACGGTCTGCCAGGGCGGGAAGTCGATCGGTAGTTGCCGCCAGGCGCAGCCGGTGCGTACCACGTAGAGGATCGCGTCGACGATGTCGCGTCGCGGATGTTTCTCCCGGCGGCCTCCGGTGTTGGGCGCGGGAAGGAGCGGTTCGACCAGCGCCCACTGTGCGTCGGTGAGGTCGGAGGGGTAGCGACGTTCGCGTGACACTGGATCATGCTGGCGAGGCGACCAGCCAGCGGCGGTGCGACACGCCGACCGTTATCAACCGGTATCACCACTTCTCAAACACGCTCTCAGCTTTCACGACGGCTCTTTCACCATGACATCTTTCACTGCCCATGCCATTCCTGGCATTATCGTTTCATTGCGACCGAACCAGATCCCGATGCTTCCTCTCAAACACGCCCACGTCACAAAAGGTCCGGACCAAATAGACGGTTTTCTCTCCCGGTATCATTAATTTGCCTCCATAGCAGCCACTACCTGGAATCACCACTTCCTTAATGGGTACCTTCCCGCCTAGCACCACCCGCGATGCGGTGGCCCGGGAATTTCAATTCTCACCACAGGGGGAACCAGGTGATTCCGCGTAGAATCATGCCAGCCGCCGCTTTGGCGACAGCCTGTAGCATTTTGGGGGTTTCGGCTCCAGAAATTACATCCGCCAGCGCGGCCATTGAAGTGGTAAGAACCGCCGTCGCTGAGCGAAGTGCGGACAGAGACGGCGTCCCGGCGACCTTCCGGAAGCACTGCCACAAGATACGTTGCTCTTGTTGGCGTTATCGCTGCAAACGAGGCCATCGCGGGAGAGAAGGGGCACGCGGCCCCGAAGGCCCTCGAGGGAAAGCCGGCCCGGCGGGACCACAGGGCCCGGACGGGAAAGACGGCCTACCCGGAACGGAAGGACCGCGAGGGAAAGACGGCCTACCCGGAACACAAGGCCCACAGGGCCTTTCCGGATCGATTTCGAGTACCGACACGACGCTCGTTTCACTCACCTTCGAGCCATTCGACACGAACTTCACCGCATATGTCAGCGGCGGCACCACATGGATCCGGGACCCGCGGACGGCTCCGCCAAACGCATGGCACAGCCTCGATTCGGTGCCGAAATACCCCAAAAACGTGGTCGGCGTGTCCCTGGCAGAAGCCGCGACTCCCCTGAGCAGCCTGCTGATCACGGTGGAGACGGGCGACGGCGTCCTGGCTCAAACCAAATGCATCCTTACCGCCCCGCCCCCGCCCCCCGGCCCGGCGTGGGGGCCGACCTATTGCGGCGAGTTCGCCACCATCACGCCGCCGTTCAACTGATAGTTGATCAAATGGGGTGGTCGCGCACACCCCTCTATCACGCTGATTCTCCCTGTTGCGACGGCGCGAATACGACTCCCACATTGTCCACTCTTGTTGCCGTACCGGAGACCAGACCGCCCCCCAGCCAGCCCAAATCCATAAATATCTGCATATATACGAAACATGCTTTCCGAATGGTGAAATTCACCATACCAGCCCTAGTCATTGAGGATACTCGCAGGTAAAGTGGCCAAATCCCGCGCTTACGACGACCCCTCTTGATGGAAAATAAGCGCGCACCCATATACCACTAAAGGCCAATTTGTCCGCATGTGCCACAAGACTATCAATGCAGCGGCAATGCTCGGTCGATATTTCCAGATACCGGCGCCTCTCGCACGTTTTATGGCAAATACGGACAGCCGAGGTGGGCCGGAGATCGCAACGTTGATCCTTGCCGCACCAACCGAGCGCAAGCTCCACATCCGAAATCCCACGAGATCGTCGAAGAGTTGAGTGCCATGTCCAGATCCCATCGTGAGGCATCCCATCAGCGAACCGGCAGGACCGAGCCGACGTCACCGGCCTATGAATCGGCGCACCGTCGGGTCCGCTCGCGAAGCGTCGGTCGCTCCTGTCTCGTAGCGGTGCTCGCAGCCTTCCTATCGATCGGCGTGGTCGTCGAAACACCACAGAGTGCGAACGCAGATCAGGCGCCCGTCAACCTCGGCGACGCCGCACCGTTCGCGGTTCTCGCCGGGTCCGAAGTGTCCAACACAAACCTCACGGCGATCACCGGAGATCTAGGAACGAGCCCGGGCAGCTCTGTGACCGGCTTCCCGCCGGGCACGGTGAGCGGAACGATTCACGCGGGCGACTCTGTTGCGGCCGCCGCCAAGTCCGACCTGGTCGCCGCCTACAACGACGCCGCCGGACGGACACCGGTCGTCACCGTGGCTGCGGAACTCGGCGGGACGACCAGGACTCCGGGGGTCTACAGCCCTACCGGGGGTTCGTTCGGAATAACCGGGACGCTCACGCTCGACGCCCAGAGTGATCCGGACGCTGTCTTCATCTTCAAGGCGTCCAACCTCACCACTGCGAATGTCAGCAATATCAACCTCATCAAGGGCGCCCAGGCCGACCACGTCTTCTGGCAGGTCAGCAATTCCGCGACCATTGGGACGCTCTCCACCTTCCGAGGAAATGTCATGGCGTCGAGCTCCGTCACGGTGAGCAGCGGGGCCGCCGTGTTCGGCCGCGTCTTCGCTCTCAACAACAACGTCATCCTTCAGGGCACCGCCAACCCACCCAAAACCCGCGTCACCGTTCCGAACGATCCGCCGACGACCACGGCGCTGGTGGGATCGCTGAACCCCTCCCGGCAAGGACAATCTGTCACCTACACTGCCACGGTCAGCCCGGTCACCGGGTCGGTCGTACCGCAGGGCGAAGTCGCTTTCAAGGATGGCTCGACCATCATCGGTTCGGACTGGCACGACAGCTCCGGCCCGGCGACCCTCACCATCTCCAATCTCAGCGCGGCAGAACACCCCATCACCGCCGTGTACCTCGGTGGCGACACTCCGGACGGTGAGGCCATCATCCACTTCGCCCCGAGCACCTCACCAGAACTGGTCCAGATCGTGTCGACCAGCCTATGGAGCGATACGGCGACCCCAGCCGTGCAGTCGTACAACGACCCCGACCCCGTAGTGGTCGGAGTAAAATTCAAGGCCACCACAGCCGGCGAGATAAGAGGCATTCGATTCTTCAAAGGCTCCCAGAACACCGGCACCCACACCGGCACCCTCTGGACCAGCACCGGCCAGCAACTCGCGAACGCCACCTTCACCAACGAAACCGCATCCGGCTGGCA
>JBIOWF010000238.1:0-3414 GCA_044868295.1 Microtetraspora sp.
GGCGTGTCGGGCTTCCGCCACGCCATCATCGAGCAGCTCGTCGGTGAAGACAGCGCCGCTCTGCGCATGGACGTCACCTACACGCTGCCGCACGGCGGCGAGCTTCGCACGCCGGCTGTCACATACATGCGCTTCCGCGACGAGCGCATCGTCGAGTACCTGATCTACCAGAATCCGACACCGCTCGCCCGCGCGGCCGGCCGACGGCCATCTGGGACGACCGCCTGAGCGCCTGCAACGCCGCTTCGGCGGGTCGCGAAGACGAGAGCTTCGGCGCCGTCATCGCGCAGTCGAGCGGTCATACACGCCTCGAACGTTGGGAGCCGAAGAAATGAGCGACACCGGACCACACATGTCTTGGAACAGTGAAGTGGACGTCCTCGTCGCCGGGAGCGGGATCGGTGGCCTCGGTACAGCCGTCATCGCCGCCGCAAACGGCGCCGAAGTCGCTGTGGTCGAGAAGGCGGCGACCATCGGGGGGACCACGGCCAAGTCGGCCGCCTACATGTGGATCCCCAACAACAGATACCTTCGCGAAGGTGGTGGGACCGATCCCCGGCCGGACGCACTTCGCTACATGGCCAAGCTCGCCCGTCCGCGCCTCTATGACCCGGACCACCCGAGCCTCGGCCTGCCGGAATGGGAGTACGCCGGCATCGCCGCCTTCTACGACCACGCCTCGGAGGCCGCCGAGACGTACGAACGAATGGGCGTGCTGGACTTCGGCCACGCCGCCGAGTTCCCCGACTACTACGCCCATTTCCCCGAGGACGCCGCGCCCGCAGGCCGGATCCTCTTCCCTGCAGCGAGCGAGGGGGCGCCCCACGGCGGGCGCATCCTCGTCGAGAAGTTCGCCGAAGCATGCCGGCACGCCGGTGTCCCGATCGCCGTGGAGGCCCGGGTCACCGACATAGTCCTCGACGATGACGGAGGCGTAACCGGCGCCGTCGTCGAGGAGGGCGGAAAGCACCGCCGCGTCCGTACCCGACGCGGGGTCGTGTTCGCCACCGGTGGATTCACCCACGACTCCGAGCTGCGCCTGCGCTATCTCGACCAGCACTACGTCGGCGGGTGCGCTGCGCTCACTAACACCGGCGACCTCCTGCGCATCGCTCAACAGGCTGGCGCAGACCTCGCGAACCTCAACCTGGGCATGCGCGCACCGATCGTCCTCGACCGGCTCGAGCACGACCCGGCCGCAGTCCGCGGTTCGTTCATGATCCCCGGCGACTCGATGATCATCGTCAACCGCTTCGGGCGTCGAGTGATCAGCGAGAAACAGCCCTATCACGACTTCGCTCGGGTCTTCTTCGAGTGGGACGGTCAGCTCGGGACCTATCCCGACAACCCGTTAATCGCGATCTGGGACCAGGCCGCCGAACGCTTCGGCGGTGAGCGGTTCGGCAATCCCATCCCGCCTCCGGGTGCCGACGACTACTGGGTCATCAGCGCCGACACGCTCCCCGAACTGGAGCAAGGCCTCGCCGCACGCCTCCACGGCCTTCGGACCTTGACCGGACAAGCGGAGTTGGACTCCGCGTTCGGCACAACGCTCGAGGCCACGATCGACCGCTGGAACGACATGGCCCGCGAGGGCGCTGACCACGAGTTCGGCCGAGGCTCCACCCCCATCGAGCAAGGACTCAGCGCCTACTTCGGTGTCGGCACCGGGCCCAACCCGATGATGGCCCCGCTGGCGTCCGAGGGGCCTTACCACGCCACAGTCCTGGGAACGGCGCTGATCGATACCGCCGGCGGCCCACGCTGCGACCCGCACGGCAGGGTCCTGCGCCCCGACAACACGGCCATCAGGGGACTCTTTGCAGTCGGAAACTGCGCCGCGGCGCCCTCCGGTGAGGCCTACTGGGCCGGGGGACACACCATCGGCTTCATCCAGTGCGCCGCCTACCTCGCGGGTCGCGCCGTCGCTCAGGGCGAGCTCGCCGAAGCACGTCCGTCGACCAACCGTCAGCGCCCGCTCTCCGACACTGTCTCTACTAGAACGGGCAATCGATGACCCAGACAACAACCGACCTCGAAACGGCCACGCGCGTGTTCTACGAGGCCCTAGACCTAGACGCGAACGACCCGGATGCGTTCGAACGCCACCTCGCCTCCGGCGCCGTCTTTGCTTTCAACGACGTCGACCCCGTGACCGGCGTGCAGGAGATCAGTGACTTCGTCGGCGCATGGAAGGGCAACTTCACGTCTGTCAGCCACCACATCGCCGGTATCACCGCCGATTCGACCCGCGAGCGGGCCGGAGTCGAGATCATCGTGTCTTACGTGTTCCCGGACGACCGCGAGGTCAAGGTCAAGGGCTGCTCGTTCCTCGACTTTTCCGACGGCCGGATCACCGGTTGGCGGGTGTACGTCGACGTCAGCCGGCTGAGCTGACTTCCGGAACCCGAGGTCGAGGTGACGCCGCTCACCAACTGCGGCCGAACCCGCCCTGTCGTCAAGGTTCATCCGCGATCAAAGGAGTCAACATGAAAGCCTGGATGTTTAACGGCCCCGGCATTCCGCTCGAACTGGTCGAGCTGCCCGACCCCTCACCCGGGCCGCACGAGGTGGTGGTTGACGTTGCCGCCGCTGGTCTGTGCCACACGGACGTTGGATTCATGGAAGGCACGCTGCAGGGGGTCTTGGGCTTCACGCCGATCATCCTCGGTCATGAAGCCGCCGGAGTCGTCAGTGCGATCGGCGCCTCGGTCAGCGGTGTCACCATCGGTGACCGGGTCGCGATCAGCGCGATGGGGGACGGGAAGAGCGGCGTCATCGGACAGAAGAACATCGGCGTCGGGCGCCACGGGGCCTACGCCGAAAAGACGGTGTCGCCGGCCTCCGAGTTGATCCCGCTGCCCGACGAGGTGCCGTTTGACCAGGCCGCGGCAGCCACGGACGCCGGCATGACGTGCTACCACGCCGTCTTCGTCCGCGGTGGGTTGCGGCCGGGCATGAGGGTAGGCGTCATCGGCCTCGGGGGGCTTGGCATGACGGCGGCGCGCCTCGCCGTCCTCGGCGGCGCAGAGGTGTACGCCGCGGAGATCAACGAGCAAGTTCACGAAGCGGCGCTCGAGCGCGGCGTGAAGCATGTCGTCAACGACGTCCGGGAACTGGCGCCGTATGACCTTGAGCTGATCGCGGACTTCGCGGGGTTCGGCACGACGACAGCCGGAGCCATCGAGGTGATCGCAGATCGCGGACGGGTCGTACAGGTGGGGCTCGGCCAAGCCGAGTCGACGATCAACACCCAGCTCCTCACGCTGAAGCAACTCGATCTGGTCGGGTCGCTGGGTGGGACGCCAGAAGACACCGTCGAGGTGATCAACTTCCTCGCGTCCGGCGACCTCAGGATCGCGACCAAGTCGTTGGGATTCGAAGAAATTCCCTCAGGTCTGGACATCCTCAAGC
>JBIOWF010000239.1:0-13696 GCA_044868295.1 Microtetraspora sp.
CCCCCCCCCGCTCCGGCGTTCGCCCCGGGTCCGTACGGAAAGCGGCAGCTGGGCGGCAGCCGTACGGAAGGGGTGGCTGTGCGGAGCCGGTGACTGTGGAACCCGATATGTCGCCGATCGTGTGAAAGATGCGTGATCTTCCTAGGTGTGCAAGGGTGACTCCTGTGACTTCAGGTGGTCCCCGGCCCGGCGACCTCGCGCGGGGACCGCGCCTCGTCGAGTTGGACGTTTTGCGTTTCGTCGCCGCGTTCGCCGTCATGTCCTTCCACTACATGGCGGCCAGCAAATCCCTCTGGGGCGACTATCCGACGGCCCTGTTCGCCAGCGTCAACCGCGTGACGGTGCTGGGCATCCTCGGGGTCGAGCTGTTCTTCCTCATCAGCGGATTCGTCATCCTGATGAGCGTGTGGGGGCACACCGTCGGCGAGTTCGCCGTCTCCCGGGTGTCGCGGCTGTACCCGGCCTACTGGTTCAGCGTCATCTTGATCTTCATCCTGTACACGTTCAGCGGCGTGCGGGGCTTCGACCCCGAACTGCCGCTGCGGGACTACCTGATCAACCTGACGATGCTGCAGGGCGGCCTCGGGATCGGCCACGCGGGCGGAGTCTTCTGGTCGCTCTGGGTGGAGCTGCGGTTCTACGTCCTCATCGCGCTGTTCTCGCTGGCCGGCATCACACTGCGGCGCTGCCTGATCTTCATGAGCGCCTGGCTGGTGCTCGCGGTGGCCGCCGAGGCGACCCAGCACGAGGTGCTCGTCTTCGTCTTCATGCCCCGCCACGCGCCTTACTTCATCGCGGGCATGGCGTTCTACCTCATCCACCGGTTCGGCTCCACGCTGGTGCTGTGGGGCTTCGTGGCCGCCTCCTACGCGATGTCCCTGCTGGCCGCCACCGAGCGGATCAAGGAGCGGGTCGACATGCTGGGCATCGCCCACTTCCCGGCCCCGCCGGAGGCCGTGATCGCCGCGATGACGCTGATCTTCGCTCTGATGGCCGCGGTCTCCCTGGGCCGGCTCCGCTGGCTCCGATGGCGGCCCCTGACGGTGATCGGCGCGCTTACCTATCCGCTCTACCTTCTGCACCAGACGGTCTCGGCGGTTCTCATCCCCGAGTTGAAGGACTCCGTCGGGCGCTGGGCACTCGTGGGCATCACGATGGCGGTCTCGATCGTGCTCGCCTACATCGTGTACCGGCTGGTCGACAAGCCTGGTCAGCGGTGGCTACGCGCCCGTCTGGGCGCCTCCATGGACCTGATCCGCCTGCGCGGCACACCCGTCGCCGTGCCCGCTTCCACGGGCCGGCCACCCGTTCCGGCGCAAAAGTCATGAGTCATCTGTGCCGTAACTGTCTGGCAGCCGGGCATAGAGAAGGGGCTAGGCTCGGGGATATAACGGCGAAACGATGTAGCGGCGAAACGAAACCACGGCGAAACGACAGCCTGAAGCAGGCGGGGTGCGCATGACGGTACGGCGGGTGATGGGCATCGAGACCGAGTACGGCATCGCCGTACCCGGCCAGCCGGGAGCGAACGCGATGGTGACCTCTTCGCAGGTCGTCAACGCGTATCTGGCGGCGTCGGCCGCCCGCGCCCGGCGAGCTCGATGGGACTTCGAGGAGGAGAACCCGCTGCGCGACGCCCGCGGATTCGACCTCGCCCGCGAGGTGGCCGACCAGAGCCAGCTCACCGACGAGGATCTCGGGCTCGCGAACGTGATCCTCACCAACGGCGCGCGCCTCTACGTCGACCACGCCCACCCGGAATACTCCACGCCCGAGTGCACCAACCCGCGGGCCGCGGTGATCTGGGACAAGGCGGGGGAGCGGGTGATGTACGACGCCGCGGTGCGGGCCTCGGCGATGCCCGGCAACGCGCCCATCCAGCTGTACAAGAACAACACCGACGCCAAGGGCGCCTCGTACGGCTGCCACGAGAACTACCTCATGCGCCGGGCCACGCCGTTCGCGGACATCGTGCGGCACCTGACGCCGTTCTTCGTGTCGCGCCAGGTCGTCTGCGGCGCCGGCAAGGTCGGCATCGGCCAGGACTCGCGCGGCGAGGGCTTCCAGATCAGCCAGCGGGCCGACTTCTTCGAGGTCGAGGTGGGCCTGGAGACGACCCTCAAGCGGCCGATCATCAACACCCGCGACGAGCCGCACGCCGACCCGGAGAAGTACCGGCGTCTCCACGTCATCATCGGCGACGCCAATATGTCGGAAATTTCAACATATTTGAAGCTGGGGACCACGGCGCTGGTCCTCGCGATGATCGAGGACGGGTTCCTCACCGGTGACCTGTCGGTGGAGTCGCCGGTCGCCGCCCTGCGCGCGGTCTCCCACGACCCGACCTGCCGCTACGAGATCTCGCTGCGCAACGGCCGTAAGATGACCGCCGTCCAGCTCCAGCTGGAATACCTGGAGCAGGCCCGCAAGTACGTCGAGGACCGGTACGGCTCCAGCGTCGACGAGATGACCAAGGACGTGCTCAACCGGTGGGAGTCGGTGCTCACCCGGCTCGCCGAGGACCCGATGCAGCTCGCCAGGGAGCTCGACTGGGTGGCCAAACTGGAGCTGCTCGAGGGCTACCGCACGCGGGACGGCCTGCCCTGGTCGCATCCGCGTCTCCAGCTGGTCGACCTGCAGTACTCCGACATCCGTCCGGAGCGCGGCCTCTACAACAGGCTCGTCGCGCGTGACCGCATGCAGCGGCTCGTGAGCGAGGACGACATCGAGCGGGCCATCGAGACGCCGCCCACCGACACGCGCGCCTACTTCCGCGGCCGCTGTCTGCGGCAGTACAGCGAATCCGTGGCCGCCGCCTCGTGGGATTCGGTGATCTTCGACATCCCCGGCCGGGAGTCACTCCAGCGTGTGCCCACCCTGGAGCCGCTGAGGGGCACCAAGGCCCATGTGGGCGACCTCCTCGACCGTTGCCGCACCGCCGCGGACCTCGTGGCCGCCCTGACCGGCGAGCACTGACGGCGAGCACTGACGGCGAGCACTCCCGGCAAACGTTTGATGGCGAGTACTACCGGTAAGCGCCGATGGCGAGCGCTGACGGTAAGCGCTGACAGGCGAGCACCCGAGCACTGAAGAAACGGCGCACGCCGCCGTTACGGCGGCGTGTGCCCAAGGTCCACGGCCGGTCCCGAGCAGTCGCCGGGATCGGCCGTGGGCCTGGGACCGATCGAGCCCCGGCCCGGTCACCGCCGAGTCGGAGGCCGCGACTCGGCGGCCGTCACACTCGCGCCACAAGGAGAGACGGCGGTCGGCGGCGCTCCTCGCCGGGGCCGCCGCCCGGCGGCGGAGTCGGCCGGTCGTGTCTTGCCGATCGAGTGTGTCGTCGCCGTCGTCCCGACGCGATCTAGCCGACCGCGTTCTCGCCGACCGCGACCGCGGGTGCGGGGCGCAGGGCTCGTTCGGCGAGATCGCCGAACCCGAGGCCGAGGGCGGACCACAGGACGGCCTGCATGCCGATCGACGCCAGCCGGAAGCGCCACAGAAGGCTCGCCGGGAAGTCGGCGGGCACCTCGTCGATCGAGGGCATGATCAGGAACACCACGCTGATCATGGCGGTGAAGGCGATCGCGGCGACCAGGGTCGCGTTCCAGTTGCCCAGCCTCGACGCCAGACGTCGTCCCAGGCTGAGGGCGAGTAACGCCGCCAGCAGGCTGATCACGATCAGCGAGAAGTAGAGCACGCTTCGCTGGCCGATGCTGTCGCTTTCGCCGACGGCGGGTGGATTGGCCGGATATTTCAGGAAAGGCACCAGTTGGACGGTGACGAAGCCGCCGAGGGCCACGAGAGCGGCGGCGGCCCGTGGGCTGAAGCCGCCGATCCGGCCGTAGGCGAACGCGAAGGCCAGGGCGAACAGGCCGCCGAAGGCCACGCCGTACAGGCCGATGGCCGTCGCGAGCCCGACACCGCTCTGCACGGCACGGCTGACCAGTTCGGGCTCGGCCTCGGTGACGTGCCGCTCCTCGAACGCGATGGCCAGCGCCACCTGTGGTTCGCCGAAGAGACGGGCGACGACGAAAGCGAGAACGGCCGCGACAAGCCCGGCGAGCATGCCGCGGACCAGGAGTCTGCTCACCATTTGAGCGGAATTCCCCTTCGGATCAGTGGCAGGGGAATCCAAGCAGGTGACGACCGTCGTGCGTGAACTCGTGCACGAGGTGGCCGCCGATGAGGGAATGGGCTCCCTGCTCGGAGCCGACGAAGTAGAGCAGGGCGAGCATCAGTGCCCCGGCGAAGATCGCCCAGGGGAGCACCTGACGGATGGGGATGCGGACCGGAGTAGTGGTGGTGGGAACAGCAGCCTGAGCCACGGTGAAGCCTCCTCGGGATGCACGCGTCCCGCTCGTATGGTGGCCGTGACGGGAGGGTCTGACTCACGGACCTCCGCAGGAGCTGCGGGGCCCGATCACAGTGGCGCGGCCGTACCAGAGTCTCGCTGGATTCCTCGGTTCCGTCACGAATGTCGCCTGGAACGTACGCCAGAGCGTCCATAGGTGTCAACGCGTGCTTCCCCCCGGGCGTCGGTGCCGCGGCGATCGCGGCGCTCTTCCTCGCCGGTGACCCCGCGCTACGCTTCCTCGGCGACCACCCCAGACATGGAGATCTCGATGACCGTCCGGCTCGTTCTCGTCTCGCACGCCCTTACCGCGGCGCAGGTCGCCGGGGCGTTCCCGGACGACGAGCCGCTCGACGGGCGTGACCTCCGGCGCGCGGGACTCGGTTCCACGGCCGGAAGCGGGTCGGGTGCGGCGGCTTTGGACCCTGAATCGGGCTCCGTGAGCGCCGGGTCCGGTTCTGCGGCTGGACGTGCGATCCCGATCCGGGGGCCGGAAAGGCGATGCGAGCAGACCGCCGCGGCGCTCGGGCTACGCGCCGATCCCGCCGCCGACCTGCGGGACTGCGACTTCGGGCGATGGCGGGGCCGCACGCTCGCGGACGTCGAGGCCGACGAGGCCGACGGCGTCCGCCGGTGGCTCTCCGATCCCGCCGCCGCCCCTCACGGAGGCGAGCCGGTCCTCGATGTGATCGGCCGGGTCGCCCGGTGGCTGGCGGGCCTGCCGGATGGCAAGGTGATCGCGGTCACTCATCCGTCCGTGATCCGTGCCGCCGCCGTACACGCGCTTCAGGTGGATCCGGCGACGTTCTGGCGGTTCGACGTCGAGCCGCTCGCGCGGGTCGCGCTCACCGGCAGGAGCGGGCGGTGGAATCTCCGATTCGGCCCGGAGACGTGACTCTGCATCGCAGTCCCTGGAGCCGTGCGGGGACGGGGACGGGGTCCATATGGTGCGGAATGGGGATGGCCGCAGCCAGACGTGGAACGACGGTAGGCGCAGGGCGCCGCCGGGCCGGTGGGAGGGAGCGACATGCCGCAGGGACATCCGTTTCCAGCCGCGGAACCCGGTGACAAGCCGGTGATCACAGTGATCGGGCTGGACGGTTCGGAGCTGACCCCTCAAAAGACCGCCCGTCTGGCGACGGCCACGCTCGTCATCGGCGCCGCCCACCATGTGGCGTCCGTACGGCTTCCCGGGCAAGTCGAGACGGCGATCTTGGGCGACCCGGCCGCGGCGCTCGACAGGGCCGACGCTCACTTGTCCCGCCTACCCGGCGATGGGCACGAGGAAGCCGTCACGACGACCGGAATCCGGACGCGGCCCCAGCCCGGCACCCAGCCTGAGTCCCATATGGGCGAGCCTGGTACTGATGGCGCCGGGAAAGGCGAGCCTGGCGCTGGTCTTCAGGCTGAGTCCGCCGCGGAAGCCGAAGGCAGGCGCCGTATCGGCGTTCAGGACGGTCCCGGTACGGGGGGCGCGGGGGAGCCGCATGTCGTCGTCCTGGCGAACGGTGATCCGGGACTGTTCGGCATCGTGCGTGCCTTCAGGGAGCGGGGGCACCGGCCCGAGGTGCTTCCCGGGATCTCCTCCGTGGCGCTCGCCTTCGCCAGAGCCGGCCTCACTTGGGATGACGCACTCGTGGTCTCCGCGCGCGGTCCCGCGGGCGGCCTGCGGCGCGCCGCCAACGCCTGCCGGGCGCACCCGAAGGTGGCCGTCCTCACCGGTCCGGGCGCGGGGCCGGCGGAGATCGCCCGAGAGCTCGCCCCCACGACGCCGAGGACCCTCATCGTGTGCGAGGACCTCGGCGGGGAGAACGAACGTGTGACTCGGCCCAGGATGGGCGAGGCCACCACTCGCGCCTGGCGCGACCCGAACGTGCTCATCGTCCTGGACCCCTTGGCGGAGCGGAAGTCCTCCGGTCCGGGGCGGAACGCGCCGGGACCCGGATGGATCGCGGGGACACGACCCGGGCCATCGGAGTGGGCGTTACCCGAGGACGCCTTCGATCATCGCGATTCCACGGTCAGAAATGCGGAGGTGCGGGCGTTCGCCCTGGCCAAACTGGGCCCCCGTGTCGGAGACCTGGTCTGGGATGTCGGAGCGGGCAGCGGTTCGATGGCGATCGAGTGCGCCAGGTTCGGCGCCGCCGTGATCGCCGTCGAGCGGGACGCCGACGCCTGCGATCGGATCCGCCGCAACGTCCTCGCCCACGGGGTGAAGGTCGCCCTCAGCCGAGGCGAGGCGCCCGCCGCCCTCGAACCGCTGCCGGACCCCGACGCGGTCTTCGTGGGGGGCGTGGGGCTCGATGTGATCGACGCCTGCGCCGCGCGACGCCCCCGCGTGCTCGTCGCGGCCTTCGCATCCTTGGAACGTGTCCCCGGCGCGCTTGGAGTCCTCCGCGACAAGGGTTACCGCGTGGAAGGAATCCAGCTCCAGTCCTCTCGGCTGGCCGCAATGCCCGACGGCGCCCACCGCCTGACCGGGACAGATCCCGTCACCGTCATCTGGGGCACACGCGCAGGAGGCACACGTTGGCATCCTCCCCACGGCTGAGGCCGGGGATTCCAACTGCCACCATCCGGACGACCATGTCCACTGAATCTACATTGTAAAGGCCCTCGACGGGAGGTCGTGGCCCCGCCTGCCGGGTGGAGCCGCCGATATTCCCTCACGCCGCAGCAGGTCGGTGAGGAGCTGGGTCGCACCCTCACCGGTCAGCCGCCGGGCCGGATCGCGCAGCAGCAGGCCCTCCAGCACCGGCTGCAACGGCCCGGCCTCGCGAGGCGGGTCCGGCTTGCGCGTCAGCGCCATCCCGAGCACCGCCAGGGATCCTGTGCCCGGGTAGGGCGGGCGGCCCTCCACCGCGCAGTACAGCGTGGCGCCGAACGACCACAGATCCGAGGCGGGAGTGGGCTTTTCGCCCCGCATCCGTTCCGGCGCGAGATAGGCCGCCGATCGGATGATCGGCAGCGTGGAGCTTCCCGTCTCTTTCTCGAGGGCGGCGATCCCGAAGTCGGTCAGCACCACCCGGTCCTCGGTGAGCAGGACGTTGCTCGGACTGATGTCCCCGTGGACCACTCCCGAATCGTGCGCGTGCCGTACCCCGGCCAGAAGCTGGAATCCCACCCACGCCGACCAGTGCACCGGGAGCCGTCCCAGATGCCGGACCGTCTCGCCGAGCGTCAGGCCCTGGAGGAACTCGGTGACGATCCAGAGTCGGCCCTTGTCCTCCAGCAGGTCGTGCACAGTGATGATCGCGGGATGGCTGAGCCGCGCCGCCGATCGGGCCTCGCGGAGCGCCTGCCGGCGGGTGGCGTCGAGATCGGCCTCGTTGACCCGGTACGGCGGCTGCACCTCCTTGATCGCCACGTCGCGTTTGAGGCGCAGGTCGTGGGCGTGCCACATGATGCCGCCGCTGTCGCGCCGGAAAGGAGAGAGCAGCCGGTAGCGATTGGCCAGCAGCTGTTGTGCACGATCCGTTCCCATGAGCCACCCGTCTGCGCTGCGAACCTGCCCCCTGTCCGGCTCCATACAGCGGTCTTGAACGCTGCACGAGTGGGCGGCGATTGCGAGTGCTTATGCGTGTGTGTACATAACGATCCGATCTACAGGAGATTGATCCCGAGGATCATAGTCCCTTCGCCAGGGCCAGTCGCATCCACCCTGGTGAGCCGGATGCGTCCACTTGACGTGGTGCCGGACCGCCGGACGATCAAGGCGAGGGCGGACACGGTGACGGGCGGCGGTCAGGCGATGCTTCGCCCGTGGGAATGGTGGGTCAGCCGCAGGTCAGCGGTGTTCCGGCGGCCCACACGGGCCGATCGGGTCCCTGGACGGTTCTACTATCGGGCGCAGGGACCACCCCTCTGAGCTGCGGTCGGAAAGATCACAGGAAGTTCCGCGCGAATTGTCGCCCGGTTCGGGGAAGATATGGGGGAGAGAGGTCCCCCGAGCGGAGGTATCAGAGATGGCGACGAAGGACACCGGCGGTCAGAAGCAGGCGGGCCGCCAGGAGACCGAGGTCGAGGAGACCGAGGCGCAGGCGACACCTGACGTTCAGGAGCGCCAGGAGAAGCTCACCGACGACGTCGACGCGATTCTGGACGAAATCGACGAAGTTCTCGAAGAGAACGCAGAGGAGTTCGTGAGGTCATATGTACAGAAAGGCGGCCAGTAAGGTACGAAACGGACATCAATTAGGAGGGTATTGAGCGAATTCGATGGAGAATTCGAAGGCTTGCCCGGATTGTGGCGAGCTCCAACCACTGTCGGCATTCGGACTGAACAAGCGCCAGCCTGACGGTCGGGCCCGCTATTGCAAGGTGTGCTTTCGTCGGAGGTCGACGGCCAGCTACCGCAAGCGGCAAGCCGAACAGGGCAGGACAGTCCGAGATCGAGTTGAGGCGCCAGAAGGACACAAGTACTGTCCCCAGTGCAATGAGATCAAGTCGCATTCGGAATTCGGCCGGAATCGCTCGCAAAAGGACGGTCTCGCGGATTACTGCAAGCCTTGCCACAACAAGGTCATGGCGGCGAACAGAATCAAAAAGCACGGGAGCGCGCGAAACTTCCATCTCAAGCGGCGGTACGGGATAACGGAAGACGACTTCGATCGCATGCTGCTGGCACAGGGTGGAGTATGCGCGATCTGCCTCGTCGTGCCAGGCGAGCACGTCGATCATTGCCATGCGAGTGGTCAGGTTCGTGGCATTCTCTGCTTCAACTGTAACAACGGGCTCGGGCACTTCCGGGACGACGTCCTCATGCTGAGACGTGCGGCCATGTACGCGGACGGCGTCCTGTTCGTGGACGGCAACGCGCTCGGCTCATCGCCGAAGCAAGAGCCCAAGGTGCATGCGCCGTCGCGCAGCTACCATCTCACCGGCAGGTACGGCATAACCGCGGCGGACGCCGACCGGATGGCGGAGGAGCAGCACGGGCTGTGTGCTCTGTGCTGGACACGTCCTCCTGAACATGTCGACCACGACCACGACACGGGTGCGGTTCGTTACGCGCTCTGCCTGCCGTGCAACTCGGGTCTCGGGCAGTTCCGGGACCAGGCCACGCTGCTCGACCGCGCGGCCGACTACGTTCTGGCCGCCAGGGGGGAGATTCCTGGCCTGCTGGAGAACCAGTGGGAGCGGGAGCTCCGCCGGGTCTACCGGACGGCGGAGTGGGAGTTCGCCTACAGCCACAATTGACCTACGCCCATTGACCTACCCCCGCAACTGAACGGTAGCGATCTCGAAGGGGCGCAGCGGGAGCCGTACTGACCCGTCTGAGACCTCCAGTGGGGCGGCGGGGGAGCCGAACGCGTCCGCGCGGCGCGCGGCGGTGAAGTCCCCGTGGACGACGGCCTCGGTGGCCACCGGATGCTCGGCCACCAGTCTGACCTCCAGCCATCCGTCCCTCTCCCGCAGCGCGGCCATCATCACGCCATCGCCGGATATGGCGATCTCAGATTCCGGCCTGAGAACGCGTGACATCGCCGTTCCTCCCCGCGTGTATTCCGCGGCGGTTTCTGTGGCGGTTTCTGTGGCCTCAGTGGCTCCTCGTGTGAGCGGCGCGACGGTTCGTGCCTCCACGGCGGCTTGTGTGGGCGGCGCGGCGGTTCGTGTGTCCTGAGTTGCTTGTGTGGGTGGGGCGACGGTTCCTGTGTCCGGGGCCGCTGGTGCGGGCTCCGGGACGGCCGGTTCCGCTCCCGGAACGGCGAGCAGGTCGTGGCGGTATTCCTCCGCGAGGCGCGGCAGCCCCGCCTCATGCCAGCTCCCCGCGAAGGGCAGCACGGCGAAGCGCGTTGAGTGCGGGCCCTGGCACTGGGCGGCCGGAGTCGCGTGCTGTGGCCCCGCGGGCTCGTCGCGGTGGGCGTTCCGGTCGCGCGACAGATATCCCACAGATCGGACCAGCGTGAGCGCCAGCTCGGGCTCCGGCGCGTTGATCAGCTCGTATTCGGTGACGTGATCCAGCAGTACGGCCAGGCCGCCCGCGGCGACGAAGGACTCCGCGGGGAAGGTGGGAACGGGCTCCTCTCCGCAGCCGCCCTCGGCCGTGAGCCCCCGCCGGACGACGGCGAGCTGGCCTTCGGCGAAGGACTCCGTCGCCTCGTGCGGCAGCGGAGCGTGCCACCGGATCCGGTGGTCCCGGCAGCGGACATCGAATCTCAGCTCGCACCGCACGAAAGGCTCACCCGCGCGCAACTCCACCCGAGTGGTCACCAGGGTGTTGACAGTCGCCGACCCGAACCCGGACCCGGACCCCGGCCCCCACTCCGGCTTCGACCCTGACTCCCAATCTGGCCCCGACTCCCACTCGGGCTCCGGCTCCGGCCCTGACTCCCGCTCCCACTTCGGCTCCGGCCCTGCTTCCCACTCCGGCTCTGCGAGGGGACTGCGCGCGGTGACGCTCACCGATCCCGGCGACGTTTCGGCGGGCGCGCTCGCGGGACTCGGGGCGGCGTCCCGCGCCTCGGGCCATCCCGCCGGTACGGCGTCCCCGGGCCACTCGGCCGGTACGGCTTCCGCGGGCCATTCGTACATCCGGGAGATCTCGAGCACGGAGACGAGAGGACCCGAGAAGATCTCCTCGACCTTCACGAAGGAAGGGCCGTCCACAAGGCGATCCGCCGGCGGGGGAGCGTAGTTGTAGGTGTCGCCTGCATCGCCCGCATGGGCGATCCGGCCGATCCCATGGATTTCGACCCCGCCCCGGCCGCGCAGCGACAGGGTTCCGTCGTCGGCCACGGTGACCCGCAGCAGGCCGTTGTCGAGCGTTCCCTCGGGCGCCGTGAGAGCGGCCGCCGCCTCCGGCGTGCGGGTCAGCGGCACCTGGCCGCGGGCGGCCCGCGCGGTGAGGACGGATCGGCCGAGGGGCGGGACCGTGACCTGAGCCGCGACGGTGACGACCGGCTCGGCGAGCGTGCGAACCCGCCAGGGGCCGGGGCCGGCTTCGAGAATCGCCTCGCGGAGGTCCTCGTAGGCGAAACCGCCCGACGCGTGGCGGCTCACCACGATCGTGAACAGGCCGTCCTCGACGGTCCAGGAGACGATCTCGTGGCCGGACAGCTCCCGCTCGTGGGTCCGGCCGAGGAGCCGCGTCAGGTCGTCCATCAGGGTCTCGTCGAGAAGCGTGGGGGCGTGGTCGAGCCGCTGGACCGGCACCCCGGCTCCCGAGGAGGTGACGAGGTGCGCGCGGTTCTCGGGCAGGTCGGCCGGCACGATCGCGGTCCTCTCGAACGGCGACGGGTTGACGACCACGACGGAGTCCTTCGAGGCCGAGGTGGCGAGCGAGGCGCTCACCAGGTCGACCACGGCCTGGCCCATCTGCTCGGCCTCGGCGATCCGGGCCGACACCTGGTGGGCGGTCTCGTCGGCGCCGCATCCGGTGATCGAGTCGTGCCCGGAGCAGGCGATGACGCGCCGCCACGCCATGTCGAGCAGCCGCGCGGAGGCCGTGCGATCCGCCAGCCAGAGCGTGGACAGCGGCTCGGCGTAGCGTGCGATGACGCGCTCGGCGCGGGCCATGGCCCGCTTGAGGGGGATCCGGGCGGAGACGACCCCCGGCAGGATGTTGGCCCGGGCATGCGACCGCAGCTCGCCGCGCACCTCCGGAAGGCCGTCCAGGTGATCCTCGTCCGGCGGGACGGCCGTCGCCAGGTACTCGCCCAGGGTCGCGATCCGCAGCCCGGCCGCGGTGATCTCAGGGGCGGGCGCCGAGTGGTCCGCGCCGTACATCGCGAGCATGGGACCCTCGGGCCGCCAGGGGCGCATCCCGGCGGTGAAGGCGGCGACCCGGTCGGGCATGCCCTCCGGGGGGCCGCCGAACAGGGCGGCGGCGTTGCCGTACCCGCCGGGGAGGTACTGGGTCCTGATCGTGGTGCCGTCGGCTCCGGTCCAGGCGAAGGCGTCCCGGCCGACTTCGGCGGGCACGCCCCGCCACAGGCAGGCGTGCCGGAGCCCGGCGAGGGACAGGATCTGCGGCATCTGGGCGCAGTGCCCGAACTGGTCGGGCAGGTAGCCGACGCGCATGACGCCGCCGAGGTCGAGCGAGCCGCGCATGCCGTACTCGAGGTTGCGGATCAGGGTTTCGCCCGAGCAGAGGAACTCGTCGGCGAGGATCAGCCAGGGGCCGATGGCCAGCCGGCCTTCCGCGGCTGATCGGGCGATGTCGGCCCGGCGCTCCGGCCGGATCTCCAGGTAGTCCTCCACCGCGGCGAGCTGCCCGTCCATCGTGAACCGGAACAGAGGGTCGTCGTCCATCGCGGCGAGGACGTCGTCGAGCACGCGGACGAGGCCCATCCGGAGCCGCTGGAAGGGCAGGTACCACTCGCGGTCCCAGTGCGTGTGCGGCACGACGACGATGTCAGAGCTCACTCGCGTCCTCCTCGGCGCACTCACCGCCGATGGGCAGCCCCGCCCTTTCGGCGTAGCGGCGGATGATCCGCTGAGCCGTGACGATATCGCGCAGGGCGCCCTCAAGTCCGGTGAGTGGAGGCTCGTCCGCGGTGACGAAGCGGTGAAAGGCGACGAGCTGCCGTTCGAACGCCTCGGCCACGTCGCGGAAGACCGTCCGGCGTTCCGTGGTTCCCACCCGGGAGGTGACCGTGAGCGTGGTGGGCGCGTTGATGAGGTAGGGGGACGGGAAGACCAGTTCCATCGAGCCGTGCTCGTGGTGGATCGTGACCGTCTCCCGGTAGGCCGGATAGCCGGGCAGGAAGTGCCAGCGCAGGCCGTACCTGCTGTGCCCGCTGCCGGGCAGTGCCCCGGTCACCTCGACGGAGGGCGGGAAGACGTCGTCCGGCCAGACGGCCACGTGTTCCACGGTCTCCGGGGGCCCGGTGAACAGCCGCATCAGCGACAGGTCGTGGCACATGCTGCCGAGCACGACCTGCGCGTAGAGCCGCCGCACCCGCTGGGGCGCCTCGCCGAGCGCGGTCGTGAGAGCCTGCTCGTCGGCTTCGAGGTAGGGCGCGAGGGCTTCGGGCGCGGGCCGCGACGGCCGGACCTTGGCGAACAGCAGCTGGGACTCGTCGGACGGGTGCAGCACGGCCACGTCCAGGTGGCGTACGGCCTGCGGCCCGCCGATCCCGTGCAGCGTGTCGAGCATCCGCTGGGAGGCGGGGTCGTACTGCTTCATGTAGCCGACCATGAGCCGCGTCTCCGCGGGGATGCGCCGCAGCTCCTCCCGGCTGTAGGCCAGGGGCTTCTCGCACAGCACCCAGTAGCGCTGGTCGAGCGCGGCGGTGACCAGAGGCGCGTGGGACCCCGCCATCAGCACGATGAGCGCCTCGAACCCGCCCTTGGCCAGCATGGTGAAGGGGTCGTGGAACGCCTGGACGCCGAGCTCGTGCC
>JBIOWF010000240.1:0-14768 GCA_044868295.1 Microtetraspora sp.
AGCCCTTCAGCGCCGATGGTACTGCACCGGGGACGGTGTGGGAGAGTAGGACGCCGCCGGACAAACATTAGAGAAAAAGCCATCCCGATTCGGGATGGCTTTTTCTTTTTCCCCGCAGATCAGTCGCCCTCCAGGCGTGAAGACTAACGCCCGGAGGGTTACGCGTGGAGATCGCCCGACCAAACCGTGACGGCTCGGCCGGCCAGCTCGACCCGGTCGTCTCGGAGCGTCGTACGAACGAATCCGCCGCGTGCCGACAGTTGGGCGCCGACGAGGGCGGAACGGCCCAATTTCGCCGTCCAATACGGGGACAGCACGCAGTGCGCCGAGCCCGTCACCGGATCTTCGGGTACGCCGACTCGCGGTGCGAAGAATCGGGAGACATAGTCCGCGTCTTTCGTCTCCGTCGCCGGAGCTGTGACGATGACCGCACGCGCGTCCACGGCGGCGATCCCGGCGAGGTCGGGGTCGAGGTCGGGGTCGAGGTCACGCACGACCTGTTCCGACTCGACCTCCACCAGGAGGTCGAAGCGGCTCATGCCGGCCCACACCGGCGAGGTGCCGAGGGCGGCGACGAGCCCCTCCGGGGTAGCGGACTCCACAGGTGCGTGGGCGGGGAAGTCCAAAGTGATGAGACCGTCTTCGGTCCGGTCAGCCGTGAGGACGCCGCTCCTGGTCGAGAAGGAGAGCGGGCCTGACGCGAGACCCACCGAATACAGCACGTGAGCCGTGGCGAGTGTGCCGTGGCCGCACAGGTCGACTTCGACGGCGGGGGTGAACCAGCGCAGCGAATCCCCCAGGAGGAACGCGGTCTCAGAGTGCCGCATCTCGGCGGCGACAGACTGCATCCAGGAGTCCGTCTCCGGAGCTTCCAGCAGGCAGACGCCTGCGGGGTTACCCTTGAACGGCTTGTCGGTGAAGGAATCAACAGTGAAGACACGCATATGCGGCAGCCTATATTCCCTGGCCAAGAAGGGTTAATGTCCGGGCGTGTCGCCTGGCCACCGAGGAATCGTCGGTTAGCGTCCCTTGTGTCGGGACAAGCCCGGAAAGGACAAGCCGATGGGGGCAGTGCGCAAGGTGGCGAGCTACCTTGGCCTGGGCGGGGCTGATCAGTATGACGAGCCCTATGGCGATGAGGATTACGAGGATGACTGGATGCCGGCGTCCGAACGGGCCGCCAAGCGTTGGCAGTCGTCGGGGGAGCCCTCTCGGATCGTGATGGTCGGCCCGCGGAAGTACGACGACGCCCTTACCGTGGGGCGGCATTTCCGCGAGGGGAACACGCTGGTGATGGACGTCGCGCAGATGTCGACCACCGAGGCCACCCGGATGGTCGATTTCGCGGCCGGTCTCGCCTACGGATGTGAAGGGCGGATCGAGCGGATAGCGGACAAGGTTTTCCTGCTCACCCCGGCGAACGTCGAGGTCTCCACCGCCTGACCAGGCCTGGCCTGGCCGCCGGCAGGGTGTCCTTCGTCTCCCTGAGTCTCCCGGCCAATCCCTCAGGCCCCGGCCAGTCCCTCACGCCCCGGCAGATTGGCGGCGCGGGTCGCACGTCTCCCTCAGGTCACATGGGTGTGCACCGCCACTGAGAGCAGGCTTCTCTTCAGGCGGTTCGACCACGACGAAGCATGGCGTCCGTCAGGCGGCGCGGGGGCCGCGACGGAGCAGGCGGGTGAGCTCGACCAGGTCCTCGGCGGCGACGGCGCCCCGCTTTTCCGACTCCCTGGCGTACTCGTGTAGCGCCCAGACGGCGCTTTCGGCCAGTTCACGGAGCTCGGCGACCTTGGATTCGACGTACTCCTGATCGGTCTGCTCCTGGACGCGGCGCTGCCACAACAGGAAACCGCCCCAGCCGCCGAGGCCGAGACCGGCCAGCGCGAGCGGCAGCGAGACGGCGAAGCCGGTGCCGAACACGACGACCGCGAGCCCGATCAGAGCGTAGGCCAGCCAGGGCGCGGGGCGCCCGGGCACGGACCCGGTCACGATCCGCCGTTCGGCCTCTCGGATCGAGTTGTAGTCCGGCCCTTCCGGATGGAGCGTGATCGGATGCCCGAGGATCGGCACTGTGACCGTCTCGGGCGGCGGCGCCTGGGCGGCCGCGACGAGGGTCTCCGCCGCCGCCTTCACCGCGGGTGCGGCCACGTGCAGGGCGAGGGCGGCCAGGTGCGGGTCGGAGCCGGGCCGTACGTCGTGGAGCAGGTGTCCGCTGATCGAGCACAACGGCCTCTCGGGCCCTCCGTGGCCGACGAGCATGCGAAGGACGGCTAGGGGTTCGGCATCGGCCCAGACGTCCCCTGGCGGCCGGTTGGAAGGCCGGGCCGGCTGCCGCGAGGAGGTGATCTCGGTGCATCGCCCTCGCAGGCGGGTGAGACGTGCGGCGGCGTGCGCGGGCGCGGCCAGCTCCGGCACCTCCGCCAGATCGGGAAAGTCGTTGAGTGACGGTGGCACGACGACGGCGGGCTCGCCGGGCGCGAGGGCCTTGAGCCACAGCTCGTCCTCTGGTGGTACGGCTATGGCGTCCAGCTTGCGTAGCACGAATATCTTGCCGACCGGTCCGTACGCGCCCCGTGCCGCGGCCAGCCACAGCGCACGTTGGCCCGAGGTGACCGGCCGGTCGCCGGCCAGGTCGCCGAAGGCGGTGCCGAGCCAGGAGGCGTGGATGCGGTCGCCCTGGCCGCTGACCGCGAGGGCCAGGCAGAGGAAGAGCGCGGTCCGCTCCGGGTCGAGCTGGGCGGCGTGCGACAGCGGTTCGAGGGCGTCCTCACCCGACATGATGTGCACCAGGGCCTGGATGGCCGGTGCCAGCCAGTATCCCGGCACGTCGGTCGCCCCGGGAGGCAGGGCGGGAGCGGTTCCCCCGGCTGCCAGATCGACGAGGAGCGCCTCGGCGTAGCGGAGCAGCTCCGTCGTGTCGGCGGGGCCCGCAGGGTCCGAGCCCGTGGTCAGGTCCATGCTCACGCAGAACGCTCCCCGAGGAGTGACGCGGTGCCCGCTGTTGAAGAGCCCCAAGCTTAGACGGCATCGGTGACGAATGCGGAGGAGGCGCGCCGAGTGCCCGCCCCCTCCGACGCTCCGAAACTACATCCGCTCCGGCACCTCGATGCCGAGCAGGTGAAGGCCCTGGAGGAGAACCCGCAGGGTAAGCGCGGACAGGGCGAGGCGCGACTGCCGTACGGACTCGTCCTCGGCCTTGAGCACCGGGCAGCACTCGTAGAACGACGTGAACGCCTGGGCCACGTCGAACAGGTAGTTGCACAGCCGATGCGGCTCGGACGCCTCGGCGACCGTGTCGACGACCGCCCCGAACCCCAGAAGCTGCAGCGCGAGAGCACGCTCGGCCGGCTCACCAAGAACGATCGGGCCGCTCACCGACCCCGGGTCGATCGCGCCGTTCCGGAAGATCGACCGGATCCGGGCCGTGGCGTACTGCAGGTACGGCCCGGTGTTGCCGGTCAGCGCCAGCATGCGGTCGAAGTCGAAGACGTACTCGCTGTCGTGGCTGACCGACAGGTCGGCGTATTTGACCGCGCCCATGCCGACCTGCCGGGCGATGACGTGCCTGGTGGCGGGATCGTAACCCCGCTCGGCGATGACCGCCTCGGCCCGGGTGACCGCCTCCTCCAGCAGCTCGGTCAGCTTGACCGACTCGCCGCTGCGGGTCTTGAACATCTTCCCGTCGCTGCCGAGGACGCTGCCGATCTGGACGTGTTCGGCGCTCACGTCGTCGGTGAGCCACCCCGCCGTGCGGGCGCCGGCGAACACCATCTGGAAGTGGAGGGCCTGGGTCGCGCCCACCACGTAGAGGATCCGGTCGGCCTTCAGGTCGCGCACCCGGTAGCGGATGGCGGCCAGGTCCGTGGTGGCGTAGCCGTACCCGCCGTCGCTCTTGCGGATGATGAGCGGGAGGGGCTGGTCGTCGCGCCCGGTGAAGCCGGGCGGGAAGACGCAGAGGGCGCCGTCGCTCAGGACCGCCACGCCGGAGTGCTCCAGCTCGTCGCAGACGTCGGCGAGCATCGGGTTGTACATGCTCTCGCCGGCGATGTCGTCGTCGGTGAGCGTGATCCCGAGCTGCTGGTAGACCCGGTTGAAGTAACGCTTGGTGTATTCGATGAACTCGTGCCACAGGCGCAGGCTCTCGGCGTCGCCGCCCTGCAGGGCCGGCACCCTGCGGCGCGAGCGCTCCTCGAAGCCGGAGTCGTCGTCGAACTTGCGGCGCGCCTCCTGGTAGAAGGCGTTGCCGTCGCCGGCGGCGAGCCTTTCGAGGGACTCGTCCTCGCCGACGTCGAGGAGGTGCTCGATGAGCATGCCGAACGGCGTGCCCCAGTCGCCGAGGTGGTTCTGCCTGATCACGCGGTTGCCGACGTGCTCGTGGGTGCGCGCGAGGGTGTCGCCCACGATCGTGGTGCGCAGGTGCCCGACGTGCATCTCCTTGGCGGCGTTGGGCGCGGAATAGTCGATCACGACGGTCTTGGGCGTCGCCTGTGGCACGCCGAGCCGCTCGTCCCGCAGCTGCTCGGCGGCCTGCCTCGCGATCCACTGGTCACTGAGGGTCAGATTGAGGAAACCGGGCCCGCTGACCTCGACGCTGATGTCAGTGAGGTCGAGCGCGTCCACCAGGGCCTGCGCGACCTCCCGCGGTGCGCGTCGGAGCCGCTTGGCCAGGCTGAGAGCGACGTTCGCCTGGTAGTCGGCGAACTGTGAGGGCCTGATCAGCGGGTCTTCGGCGGTGTACTCCTGGCCGAAAGCGGTGCCCAGCGCCTGCTGGACCCGCTCGGCGAGCACGAACTGCGGGTCGGTCATGGGCCTTAGCTTATCGATGGCCGCGATCCGTCAGCCTTCTCACCGGAGCGTTCACGGGAGGTGATGCCGTCTTGTCACCGAAACGGTCACCAGAGGCGATGCGGCCGTGGGATCGCGGCGATCCGGTCGCCGATATGGGCGACGATCTCCTGCTCGGCCAGGTGGGCGGCGAGCTCGCACGCGGCGGCGATGCCCGCGGCCCGGGCCGAGCCGTGCGCGATCACCACGGTTCCGTTGAGGCCGAGCAGTACGGCTCCGCCGTGCGCCTCGGGGTCGAGTCGCTGGGCCAGCTTCCGCAGCGCCGGGCGCAGCAGCCTGCCGCCGAGCCTGGACAGCAGGCTCTCGTCCACGGTTTCCCGGAGCTGTCCGAAGGCGTATCGAACGCTTCCTTCGAGCGACTTCAGCGCGACGTTGCCGGTGAAGCCGTCGGTGACGATGACGTCGACCTTCGCGGTGAGCAGGTCGTGGCCTTCGATGTTGCCGGCGAAATCGATGCCGGGGGCGCCGCTGAGCAGTTCGTGGGCACGTTTGGCGAGCTTGTTCCCTTTCTCCGCCTCGGCGCCGATGGTGAGCAGGCCGACGCGGGGCCGCTGGAGGTCGAGCGCGATCTGCGCGTAGGCGACGCCGAGGTGCGCGAACTGGACCAGCATCTCCGGCTTGACGTCGGAGTTCGCGCCGGCGTCGAGCAGCACGGTGGGGGTCGGCCGGGTCGGCAGGCGCACCGCGATCGCGGGCCGGGCGACCCCTTGCTGGTTGCGAAGGCGGAGTCGTCCGGTGGCCACGACTCCGGCGGTGGATCCGGCGGACACGACGGCCGCCGCGTCGCCGCGCCGCACGAGATGGCAGGCGACCGCGATGCTGGAGCGCGGCCGGCGCAGGCTGGCCAGGGCGCCCTCGTCCATGGCGAGAGCCTCCTCGGCCCGGACGATGGGGATCTCGGCGGCGGCGTCGTGCGCGGCCAGCGCCTCGTAGAGCACTCGTGGCTGGCCCACCAGGACGACGGGCACCCCGCGTTCCCGCACGGCCTGTACGGCTCCCGCGACGATCTCGCCGGGGGCGTTGTCGCCGCCCATGGCGTCCACGGCCACCGGCATCGCACGGCCTCGGTGCGAATCGGGCGTGCCGCGGTCCAATCGGTCACCTCATGCCGTAAGTGAAGTCCTACCGAATGGTAGGACTCGTGGGCGACCGTACTGGTCGGAGGGGTCGGCTTCCCCCGGGTTGGTGTCGGCGCCTGATGCGCGCTGAGCTGCGTCATCACCCCAAACGGGGTCAGGGAAGTCGCCTGGGCCAGGCTAGTCCTTGTCGAGATATATCGCGAAATTGGGAAGTTCCCACAGGCGACTTTTCGGAACAGGGGAACCATCTGTCGACGCAGTCGCGTCAATATAGAAACCGCCAGACGCGCGAGGGGCGGAGTTGGTTTACATCGGCTCCGAAAACCTATCGAGAAGGGAAGGCTGAGTGATCTTTTCCGAAGGCACACGCGGCTTCCGGGCTTACACCACGAAGCACCTCGACGAACTGTTGTCCCGTGCCGGGTTCGGAGAACCCGAGCGGTTGCGGATCCGAGCCGTCGCGACGGTGCTTCCGTTCCGCACCAACGCCTACGTCGTGGACGAGCTGATCGACTGGTCGGCGGTCCCTGACGACCCCATATATCGGTTGGTCTTCCCTCAGGAAGACATGCTGCCCGAAACCGACGTATCGCGTCTCGCGAATCTGCTGCGAGACGGTGCGCCGCCGAAGCAGCTCCAGGCCGCGGCCAACGAGGTCCGCATGCGGCTCAACCCACATCCGGCAGGGCAGCTGGAGCTCAACGTTCCGCGCGTGGGCATGGAGCCCGTGCCTGGCATACAGCACAAATATGGGGAGACGGTGCTTTTCTTCCCCAAACAGGGGCAGACGTGTCACGCCTACTGCACGTACTGCTTTCGCTGGGCGCAGTTCATCGGCGAGCCCGACCTCAAAATGGCGTCGGATGACGTGGACGGCCTCATCGCATATCTCAAGGACCATCCCCAGGTGACCACCGTCCTGTTCACCGGGGGCGACCCGATGATCATGGGTGAGCCGGTGCTCCGGCGTTACCTGGAACCGCTGCTCCAGGTGGAGCAGATCGAGTCGATCCGCATCGGCACCAAGTCCCTCGCGTACTGGCCCGGCCGGTTCGTCACCGACCCGGACGCGGACGCGACGTGCAAGCTCTTCGCCGAGGTGGTCCAGGCGGGCAAGAGCCTCGCGTTCATGGCGCACTTCTCGCATCCGCGAGAGATGGAGTCGCCGGTCGTGGAGACCGCGGTCCGGCGAGTCCAGGAGTCCGGCGCGGTGATCCGCACCCAGGCCCCGCTCATCCGCTCCATCAACGACACTCCGGAGACCTGGGCGCGCATGTGGCGCAGGCAGAGCACCATGGGCATGATCCCGTACTACATGTTCGTGGAGCGGGACACCGGCCCCCAGGACTATTTCGCGGTCCCGCTGGCGACCGCCTTCGAGATCTTCCGGGACGCGTACGCGCAGGTCTCGGGGCTGTGCCGGACGGTTCGCGGGCCGTCCATGTCGGCGACCCCGGGCAAGGTCTGCGTCGACGGCGTCGCCGAGATCGCGGGGCAGCGCGTCTTCGTGCTCCACCTCATCCAGGCCCGGAACCCCGACCTGGTCGGCCGGCCCTTCTTCGCCCGCTTCGACCCGGACGCGGTGTGGCTCGACGACCTGCGGCCCGCGTTCGCGGACCGCTTTCCGTTCGAAACGGCGGTCTCGATCCCTCGGCTCAGCGCCTGAGCGGACTCGTGTGCCTGTCCGTTGACACGCTCAAGCAACCGGAAAATATGTGCTCCCGGCTTGGTGGACGCGTTTACCGTGCCTTTCTGCCGAGCCGGGGGTCATTTCTAAGCAGGTCCCGCCAAATCCACATCTATGGTGATGACCAGAGGATGGCTGTTAGCGGTTCCATTTCGGACTTTTCGTCCTCCCTGAATGGCTGCATCCCCGATGATCTCGGGGTTCTCGTGTCGCCGAGGAGTGATAGAACTGCCGTCGAGAAAGTCTTGCCGGCGGGCTCGCCGGCACACGGGGGTTCTTGGGTTCGTCATTCCGGCTCTCGTGAAAAGGAATATGAACCGGGGGGCAATTATGAATCGAGTGGTCAAGACGGCCGTAGCCGTCGTTACCATCGCCGTCGCCGGCCTGATCGCCACGCCGGCGCAGGCCGCCACGCACCACTGCACGGACATCGATACGCCGCTCTCGGCCGACGCGGCAGCGCTGGCCAACATTCAGACGTCCGAGGTGCTCGGCGGCGCGTCGGCCGTCATAGCGAATCACGTCAATGGAGCCGCCGCCGCGACGGGCACGCTGTCCGCCGCCCTGTCGTTGACCGGCACGGCGAGCACCAACGTCTCGAACGAACTCGCGGGGCGCCTGGCCGCCGACGTCACGGCAGCGCTGTCGAACGAGGTCAACCTCTCCTCGGCGGTGGCCGCGCAGCTCACGGCCGACCTCACGGCGCGTTTCGCGGCCGACCTGAGCGCCGCCGCGAGCGCGGGGACGAGCGCGGGCACGACCGTCGTGGCCGGCGTGAGCAGGGTGAAGGCCGCCATCAGCGAGCTCAGGGTGGAGAAGAGCGCCAGCGCGGTCGTGAGCCTGGACGCCGCCGGCAGGCTCGCGGCCCTCATCGACAACCAGGTCACCACCAACGTCAACGCGGCGTCGAGGGCCGGCTTCGCGACCGCCTTGGGGCTGGTCATCGCCGGGGACGCATCGGTCGCCGTCGTCGGCGACGCTCGTGCCGCGGTGAAGGGTGCCGTCACGGGCAGCGTGAACGGCGTCGCCCGGACGAAGTGACATCGGGGGAAGAGCGCGCCCAGGGAGTGCTTCATGAATGCCGCCCGTCGCGTAGCAGGGCTTGATTCATCAAGCACGACCTGGGACGGGTGATCCCGTCACGGTGACCGGTCGGCGTCCCAGGACGTCGGCCGGTTCCTCATGGTGCGCCCAGCATGGGCGAACCGCCGGATGCGGGCCGCAGTCCGGTGGTGTGAGAGGAGGGTGAGGCGACCTCACCCTCCTGCTCGATTCGTCAGTCGGCCGGGTCGCGCACACAGGTGCGCCGCGCGATCTGGGCCTGCAGCCGGGCCATCTGCCAGTGCAACTCGATGAGCTGCTCGGCGATCATCCCTACCGGAAGCTCCGAGGGATCCTCGGCGGCCAAATGGTCGATCGCCGTCGCCAGGTCACGCATCTCCGCCCCTTTCCTCTGATCGAATCCCCGTTCGAATCATAGTGGAACCGGAGGTGCGGGAGCGTCAACTTTCGGCCAGTGTGCGCATCAGGTTTCGTACACGGGTGCGATGTAGCCGCGGGCGAGAGTGTTGGCGGTGATGTTGAAGCCCACGACGGCCGGCGGCGTGTCGCCGTCGAGGCCCAGCGTGTCCACCGCGAGCGCGTGTACTGCGAACAGGTAGCGGTGCGGGGTCCCGGGTGGCGGGGCGGCCCCGTCGTACTGCTTGTTGCCGAAGTCGTCGCGGGCGTGCACCGCACCGTCCGGCAGCCCCTTGAAGTCCGGAGGGGTGCCCGCACCGGTGGGCAGCTCGGTCACGTCGGCAGGGATGTCGAACAGGACCCAGTGCCAGAATCCGCTCCCTGTGGGCGCGTCCGGGTCGAAGCAGGTCACCGCGTAGCTCCGGGTCTCCGCGGGCGCACCGGACCAGCGCAGGTGCGGCGAGAGGTTCTGCCCCTGCATGCCCCAGCCGTTGAACACGTGCGCCTCGGGCAGGCGCTCGCCATGCCGGACGTCGTCGCTTTCGACGGTCAGCTCGGCCACTTCGGGCAGATGGTCATACGGAATCGGCGGCGGCGTGGGCACGATTCACCTTCCGATGGGTCGGCGTTCTGTTGACCATCCCATCCTGGTACGGCTCACGCGACCGCGCCAACACATGGGCCAACACGTGGCGGCGTGGCGCGCCTCCCGCCGGGCCCGCCGGAGACGATCAGAAGTGGATCACGCCTTGTTGTAGGCGGCCAGGACCTCCTGCGGGTCCCCCTGCATCTTGATCTTCCCCTTGTGCAGCCAGATGACCCGGTTGCAGGTCTCCTCGATCACGTCGAGGTTGTGCGCGACGAGGAAGACGGTGCCGGCCGACTCGCGCATCTGCATGATGCGCTCCTGGCTCTTGCGCTTGAAGTCCCGGTCGCCCGTGGCCAGCGCCTCGTCGATCAGCAGGACGTCGTGGGTCTTGGCGGAGGAGATGGCGAAGCGCAGCCGGGCGCCCATGCCTGATGAGTAGGTGGACATCGGGAACTGCACGAACTCTCCGATGCCGGAGAAGTCGACGATGTCGTCGTATTTCTCGTGAAGCTCGGCCGGTGTCATGCCCATGGCGTAGCAGCCGAGGACGATGTTCCGCTCGCCGGTGAGCTCCTTCATGAGCGCGGCGTTGACCCCGAGCAGCGACGGCTGTCCGTCGGTGTAGACGGCGCCCTTGTGCGGCGGCAGCAGCCCGGCGATCGCCCGCAGCAGGGTGGACTTGCCCGAGCCGTTGCGGCCGATGATGCCGATCGCCTCGCCGTGATGGGCCACGAAGGAGACACCGCGAACGGCGTGGACCTCCTTCATCTGCGGCCGGCCCTGGCGGCGGAGGATGCGCATGAGCGCGTTGGCCGCGTTGCCCTTCTCGGCGTCGGTGGCCGCGCCGTACACCTTGTAGACGATGTGCAGATCGTCCACGATGACGGTCGGCGTTCCGACTTCCGCCTTCGGTTCTTCGTGGGCCACCTGGGACGGCTCCTCGGTCAGCTCAGCCACGGCCGTACCTCTCCTCGGCCCGCCAGAAGTACCAGAAGCCGACGATCAGTGCGAACACTGCCCAGAATATGCACGTCGTCCACGCCCACCGCTCCGGGAACCTCTCGTAGATCAGCAGATCGCGCATGAACTCGATGTAGGCGGCGGCCGGGTTGAACTCCAGGGCCCACCGGAGGAACTCCGGCAGATCCGCGGTGCGTTCCGTGATGCTGTAGAAGACGCCGGAGGCGTACAGCCAGGTGCGCAGGATGAACGGCAGCAGCTGGTTCATGTCGCGGACGAACGCGCCGATGCGGGCCATGAACAGGCCCGCGCCGATGTTGAAGACCAGCTGCAGGGCCAGCGCGACCGGGATCAGCAGCCAGAGCCATGTGATCGGCTCGCCGGTGACCAGGACGAGGACGATGAGCACGCTCATGGACCAGCCGAGCTGTTGAAGCTCCTGGATGGTGTAGGCGAGAGGCAGCGCGGCGCGCGGGAAGTGGAGCGCCCGGATGAGCGACAGGTTCGCCGAGATGGACTTGGCGCCGCCGGTCACCGTCCGCTGCGTGAAGGTGAAGACCATGACGCCGGTGATGAGGAACGCCGGGTAGTTCTGGACGCTCTTGCTCTGGCCGAGGATGATGCCGAACATGAGCCAGTAGACCGCGGCGTTGAGCAGGGGGGTGAGCACCTGCCAGAGCTGGCCGAGGGCCGACTCAGAGTATTTCGAGACGTTCCTGGACGTCGCGTACGTGAGGATGAAGTGCCGCCGCGCCCACAGTTGACGCAGGTAGGTGGGCACGTTGGGGCGCGCGATGGCGCGTCGCAGACCGTGACGCTCGGCGAGCGCGGCCAGCGTGTCCGGCGCTCGGCCGCCCGCCTGGGCGTCCGCGATCGCGGATTCCGGCTGGCTCATGGCATGGACTCTATTAGATGGGGGTTAATGAGAAGCCTGGGATAGTGATCCCCTGGCCTCATAGGGGCGTTGTACGGCTGCCGCACCAGGGCCGTTGCGGCTTGGTCAAAGGTAGCCCACGACATCGTGATATGGGGTCAACAGTGGGGTCGCGCGCGCCGAATGTGTTCCGCAGCCGGATCGACAGCGTGGTATGCCTACGTTACTGATGGTTTGTGAGAAGTATAGGCGTTTGGGTAAGGCTCGTTGGTATGCGTATGACGCCCCACCGACGCACGTGTGACCGAACTGCAATGCGTCGGATACTCGACTGGTGCGTGGGGTGAGGGATGCTCGCGAACGACTGGCAGGGCGTCAGCTGCTTTGACCGTGTCTGCAAAATCCGGGGACCTCACCACAAACTGAGGGGCCTGGGGGGGAGATTCATGGACATGCCGCAGCCAGCGCCGAACTGCCCATCCTAGAGGGAGGATCAATCCACTATGCGCGTGACTAAGGGCGCAAAGATTGCCACCGGCACCGCGTTGCTCGCGCTCGGAGTCGCCGCGTGCGGTGGCGGCAGCTCGTCCAGCAGTGGCGGCAACCCCCGCGCGGCCGATGGCACCGTTTACATCCGTGGTTGTGAACCGCAGACCGGTTTCGTCCCGGGCAACATCAACGAGACGTGTGGCGGCACGATCAACCAATTCGTGTTCAGCATGCTCGTGAAGTACAACTCGGACACTGCCGCTCCGGAACTCGATCTTGCCGAGTCGATCGAGAGCCCAGACAACAAGGTCTGGACCATCAAGCTCAAGCCGGGGCTGAAGTGGACCGACGGCACCCCGGTGACCGCCAAGAACTTCGTCGACGCCTGGAACTACACCGCGTACACGCCGAACGCGCAGAACGGCGGCTGGTGGTTCGACGGCATCAAGGGCTACTCCGACGTCTACAGCGAGGACCCCGACGGTCCTGAGGGGCCGAAGCAGGCCCCCGAGCCCAAGGCCAAGGAGATGTCCGGCCTCAAGGTCGTCGACGACAGAACGTTCACGGTCACGCTGACCGCGCCCCAGTCCGTGTTCCGGACCAAGCTCGGGTACACGACCTTCTCGGCCCTGCCCGAGGCCTTCTTCAAGGACCCCAAGGCGTTCGCCGACAAGCCGGTCACCAACGGCCCCTTCAAGTTCGTGAAGTGGGATCACAACTCGCAGATCGTGATCGCCGCCAACCCGGATTACACGGCCGGGGAGAAGGCCAAGGTCAAGCAGATCGTCTACAAGATGTACAAGGACGACGACGCGGTCTACGCCGACCTGGTCTCCAACAACGTCGACTTCACCGAGCTCATCCCGCCGTCGGCGCTGGCCGGCGACAAGTGGAAGACCGACCTCGGCGACCGTGCCATCGAGGGTCAGCAGGGTGTCATCCAGACGCTGTCCTTCCCGTTGTACGACAAGGAGTTCGGCGGCAACGCGGACTTCCGCAAGGCGATCTCCCTGGCGATCGACCGGAAGACCATCACGGACAAGATCTTCAACAAGGGCCGGGTTCCGCTGGACGGCTGGGTCTCCCCGCTGGTCGACGGCTACAAGTCGCCCGGCGCCTGCGGCGAGCTCTGCACCTACGACCCGACCAAGGCCAAGGAGTACCTGGCCAAGGCCAAGGCCGCGGGCTACACGCCGCCGAAGGAGTTCCCGATCTGGTACAACGGCGACTCCGCGCACAAGGAGTGGGTGGACGCCGCCGCCAACAGCATCAACCAGGCCCTGGGCGCGGACGCCGGCTTCCAGGTCGTGGGCAAGGCCGTGCCGACCTTCGCCGAGTTCCGCACCATCATCACGGAACGCAAGATCAAGGGCATGTTCCGCACCGGCTGGCAGATGGACTACCCGCACATCGAGAACTTCCTGAACCCTCTGGTCAAGACAGGCGCGGGCTCGAACGACGGGGACTTCAGCGACAAGGCCCTCGACGCCAAGCTGAACGAGGCGGACACCGCCACGGACCCGGCGAAGGCCATCTCCCTCTACCAGGAGGCCGAGGCCATGCTGACCAAGGACCTGCCGATGATCCCGTTGTGGTCGTACGGCCTGCAGGCCGGCACCTCGAAGTGGGTGACCGGTGTCAAGGTCACTCCGTTCGGCGTGCTCGACCCGACCTCGATCGCGATCAAGGAGGCATGAGAGGCGCCCCAATAGGTCAGGCTCCGCGCTTGCCCGGCGCGCCTCCGGCACGGGGGCGCGTCTGGTCACCGCGCAGTGGCTTTTGCCTATTTGTGGGGATTTCAAGCCGCTAGGGAGTGTTCTACCAATGCGGCCCGTCGCTCAATGGGCTTGATTTTGTAAAACATGACCTGACTCGCATGTGCCCTGAGGCCGGCCCCGACCGGGACCGGCCTCGGCGGCTGCCTTAGTGCCGCACTACCTGCGGACAACCCGCGATCCGAGCCTGTCCTTTGTCGGTCCCCGCACCCACTCATGTGCGGCAACATGTTGACCGATGGGGATGCGTCTACGACGTTCAGCGTCAGACTGGAGGTGCGCATGGGCCGATACGCCATCCGGCGCCTGCTGCAACTCATACCCGTGCTTCTGGGCACGACATTTCTCATCAACTACATGGTGTGGCAACTGCCCGGCGACCCTTTCGCCAGCCGGTGCGGTCAGCGTCTCTGCCCGGACTCCTACATCAACGCCATGCGCGAGCAATTCGGCCTCGACCAGCCGATCCTCGTGCAGTACTGGCACTTCCTGACGAACATGCTCTCCGGCGATCTGGGCGTGGACTTCAAACAAGTGCCCGTGGCCGAGCAACTCGGCGACGCCTGGCCGATCACCATCAGGCTCGCGCTCATGGCGGTCGCGATCGAGGCCGTGATCGGCATCGCCGCCGGCGTGCTCTCCGGGCTCAAGCGCGGCGGATTCCTCGACAACGTGGTCACCATCTCCACGCTGTTCCTGCTCTCGCTGCCCATCTTCGTCACCGGCTTCCTGTTGCAGTGGCTGCTCGGCGTCCAGTTGCAGTGGACCAATCCCACGGTGTCCGAGGATGCGACCGTGTCCGAACTGCTGGTCCCGGCCTTCGTGCTGGCCAGCCTCAACCTCGCCTTCACCGCCCGGCTGACCCGGACGAGCATCGTGGAGAACCGGCGCTCGGACTATGTCCGTACGGCCGTCGCCAAGGGCCTGACCAACCAGCGGGTGGTCAGCGTGCACCTACTGCGCAACTCGTTGATCCCGGTGCTCACGTTCCTGGGCACCGAGGTGGGCTCGC